>URIT01000098.1 GCA_900547945.1 uncultured bacterium | reverse complement strand
GAGCGCGGCGAGGACGCCCGGCCGCGCGCCGGACCCGCCAAGCGCGCGGTCCGCCCCCGTCACCGTGCCCCCCGCGTCGAGCAACGCCTGGGCGAGGGCGCTCATGCCCACGCCCCCGATGCCGACCAGATGGACCGTCCCGGACACCGCTTTTACCTACCGTCCGAAGGGATTGAGCCTGCGCAGGCCCTCTGCGGCGTCCTTCACGCCCTTGCCCAGGGCCTCGGTCGTCTTGCCGGAGGCCGTTCCAACGCCGTCCGCGACGCCCTTGACGAGACCCGTGGCCGCCTCGCCGGCACCCTTCACGAGGCCCGTGGCCGTCTCGCCGGCTCCTTGTACGAGGCCCGTGGCGGCGTTCCCCGTGCCCTTGAGAAGCTCCGAGGCCATGTTACCGACACCCGTCACGAACTTCGCGAGTTTCGCCCACACGGCGTCGCGGACCTCGACGAATGTCGCGCCGCCCGTGTCCTTGCCGATGTCCGTCAGCTCGATCGTGGGGATCGCAAGCGGCAGCATGCCGAGGTTCACGCGCGTTCCCGCGAGGCGGAAGCGGTCGATGACGACCTTCTTTCCGGCGCCTTCCTTCCCTTCCGCCCCTGTGGGCGTCTTCTCCGACGGCCCCGTCTTCGCCTCGACGTTCGCGAGGATCGCGGCGAAGTTGTTCGTGCCGTTCTGACTGTCATAGCCCACGAACGCGCCCTCGATCGCGATCTCGCGGACATGGACCGTCGAGGAGAAGAGCGAGCCGACCGCCACGTCCACGCGCACCGTCGCCACGCTGAACGCCTCCGGCTGCCTGAAGCCCCTCGGGTTCGCGAGATGCGCCTCGACGAGCTGCAGACGTCCCGTGAACGGATTGAGCCGGAACGATTCAAGCCGGAAGTCGCACCCCGTGTAGGACGGCACGACGCACCGCGCGACGGACGCCACGGTGGGGCCGATCCAGAGCGGTAGCGAGAGGAGCGCCAGCACGACGAGTCCCACGAGGCCTCCCAGCACCCACAGGAAGATCTTGACGGATTTCTTCATAATGCAAACGACTCCTTTCTTCTCGCCAGTTTGAAAATGCAGTTTGTATTTTACCCCACCCGTGAAGCCGGGTCAAGAACGGATCCCGCCGGCGGGCCTCAGAGGTCGCGCAGGGCGTCCACGGTGATCTTCGTGCGGTGGCGGGAGCCGAGCGTTTCGACTTCCAGGACGGACACCATCCAGCGGCCGTCCATCTTCTTGACGCGCGTGCCCCACAGGCGGCGGATGGGTTTGCCGGACGCATCGACCTGCTCGGCCTGCATCAGGCAGCCGGTCTTCTTGTCCACCCAGAGCCGCACGGCCGAGAGACCGTCGATCGCCGCGTCGGGCTTCACGAGAATGACGACGCACGTCTGGCCGTGGACGCTCTCGCCCTCGCGGCCCGCCTCGTAGGCGGCATCCGGCCACCAGAGGAAGTCGAAGGTGAGGTCGAGCCACGTCACGTCCGTCTCCAGCACGCGCGCGAGCGGGGAGTCGATGACCTCGGCCTCCGCCGCGCCCGCCCGCGCCAGGCGGATGACGGGCCGCACGCCCGGTCGGCGCGTCACCGTGACGGCGGCGATCTCGTTCGTCTCGCCCCGAGGCATCAGGTGGATGGCCAGCAGCGACACATCCACCCCGCGGCGCATCACGAGCCGGTAGTCGTATTCGCGCGCGACGATCCCCTTGCGCGAACGGAGGATGAGCGAGCCCTTCAGCTCGACGGGATGCGCCGGCAGCATGGCCCGGCAGATGCGCAGCACCTCGGGCGCGGGCGTCTCGGCGGTCAGCGCGGGCGGCGCCTTCGCGTCGTTGGCAAGGGCCTCGACGGCGGCGTTCGGGGCCTCGTCTGCGGAAAGCACACCCCCTAGGCAGAGGACGGCGGCGGCGAGAAGACAGGCTTTCATTTCGTGTTCAACCTCCGTTCAAGGGCCTCGTTGCGGGGGCCGCCCAGCGCGCGCCCCTGTTCGTAGTAGTCGCGGGCGACGTCGAGGTTTTCGTTGAGCCGCAACGCGAGGTTCGCGAGATTGTAGCAGGGCAGGTAGGACTTCGGATGCGCCTTCATCGCCCGCTCCAGCGTCCGGCGGGCGGCGAAGAGGCTCCCCGCCCCGACCTGGGCGGCCGAGCGGATCAGAAGCAGGTTGAGATCGTCCGGGCGCTCCTCTTCAAGGTCGTCCAGCAGACGGTCCGCCGTCGCGTAGTCGCCCTTGCGCACCTCCGCCAGCGCCTCCTTCAGGCGCACGTCGTACGAAGCGGCGGGGGGCGGCGTCTTCGCGGCGGGGGCGTTGGTGGCGGCGGAAGCCGGAGACGAAGCCTGTGCCGCCGCATTGGTCTTCGCCGCCTCCTGCTTTGCGAACGCCTCGTCCGCCAGCGTCTGGAGGCCGTGCTTGATCCGCCACTTCCGCTCCAGGTCGGTCGTGTTGGAGACGGCGACGGCGCGCTTGTTTTCGTTCACCTGCGCGAAGCGGATCGCGTCGATCGCCGCCGAACAGGTCGCGCGCTTGTTGCGCAGGGGGGCGAACTCGGGCGATTCGGCGCGGTCGGGGTTCTCCGCCTCCACGCGGTCCAGCTCCTTGAGGGCGAGGCGGTAGTTCTCGATGGCCTTGTCGCCGTCGCCGTCGAGGGCTTCGTCCTCGGCGAGCTCGATGTACTCGTTCGCCTTTTCGAGGAGGCGGTGGAGGCGCGGCGGCTTGTTCGTGCTGTCGGGGTCGAAGTCGAAGGGCCAGTACCAGGCCGCAGAGGCGGAGAGGGAGAGGCCGAGGGCCAGGACGGGCGCCAACGCCGAGAGGAGGTTCGCGGTTCGCATCGTGGTGTCCGGTTAGTTCTTGAAGCTGTGGATGGGCGCGGGAATCCGTCCCCGGCGGCCGACGAAGGCGTCGCACGCGAAGCGGTTGACGGGCATGATGGGCGCGTGGCCGAGGAGGCCGCCGAACTCCACGGTGTCGCCGACCGTCTTGCCGACGACGGGGATGATACGCACGGCGGTCGTCTTCTGGTTGACCATGCCGATCGCCGCCTCGTCCGCGATGATGCCGGAGACGGTGGCGGCGGAGGTGTCGCCGGGAACGGCGATCATGTCGAGCCCCACGGAGCAGACGCACGTCATCGCCTCCAGCTTCTCGATCGTGAGGGCGCCCGCCTCGACGGCGTCGATCATGCCCTGGTCCTCGGAGACGGGGATGAACGCGCCGGAGAGCCCGCCCACGTAGGACGAGGCCATCACGCCGCCCTTCTTCACCTGGTCGTTCAGGAGGGCGAGCGCGGCGGTGGTGCCGGGCGCGCCGGGGTGTTCGAGGCCGATGGCCTTGAGGATGTCCGCCACGGAGTCGCCCACGGCGGGCGTGGGGGCGAGGGAGAGGTCGATGATGCCGAAGGGCACGCCGAGGCGGCGCGCGGCCTCCTGGGCGACGAGCTGGCCGACGCGCGTGATCTTGAAGGCGGTCTTCTTGATCGTCTCGCACAGCGTCTCGAAGTCGGCGTCGGGGATCTGTTCCAGCGCGCACTTGACGACGCCGGGGCCCGAAACGCCGACGTTAATGATCGCGTCCGCCTCGGTGACGCCGTGGAAGGCGCCGGCCATGAAGGGGTTGTCGTCGGGGGCGTTGCAGAGGACGACGAGCTTCGCGCAGCCGAGCGAGTCACGCTCCTGCGTGCGCGCGGCGGTCTCCTTCACGATCTCGCCCATGAGGCGGATCGCGTCCATGTCGAGCCCCGTCTTGGTGGAGCCGACGTTGACGCTCGCGCAGACGCGCTCCGTGACGGCGAGGGCCTCGGGAATCGAGCGGATGAGGCGTTCATCCGAGGGCGTCATGCCCTTCGAGACGACGGCGGAGTAGCCGCCGAGGAAGTTGACCCCCAGCTCGCGCGCCGTCTCGTCGAGCGTCCGCGCGAGCGCCACGTAGTCGGCGGGCGTCTGGCAGCAGGCCGCGCCCACGAGGGAGATCGGGGTGATCGAGATGCGCTTGTTGACGATCGGCACGCCGAAGTCGCGCGCGATCTCCTCGCCCGTCCGGACGAGGCGGCCGGCGCAGCGCACGAGCTTCGCGCGGATCTTCCGGCGGCAGGCGGCGAGGTCCGCGTCCGCGCAGTCGAGCAGGCTCACGCCCATCGTGATCGTGCGGACGTCCAGGTTCTCGTCCTGGATCATCTTGTTCGTCTCAAGGACTTCTGAAATGTTGATCATGGCGCTCAGATCCGGTGCATCTTCTCAAAGATCTCGGCCTTCTGGCACTTGATCTGGAGGCCGAGGCCGGCGCCGACCGCCGCGAGGTCCGCGCCGAGGTCGGCGAAGGGCTTCGCGCAGCGGGAGACGTCGACGATCATCATCATGTTGAAGTAGTCCGAGCGGACCGTCTGGGAGATGTCGAGGATGTTCACGCCGTTCTCGGCGAGGCAGGTGCAGGTCTTGGCGAGGATACCCACGGTATCCTTGCCGACGACGGTGATGATTGCTTTGTCCATGGAAGGTAGTATAACACATATTCCGCGTACGGAGTGCCGGTGAATCCGTCACCGAACGGCGGATCCTGCACGAGCTTCGACGGAAACGGCAGGAGCGTAAGGCCGCCGACGAGGATGGGGCGGTCGGGCGTTTGCAATTGCCTTCCCTGTCAGCCCCTGAAGATGAAAAAGACCGCCGCGAAGATGCAGACCGCGGCCGCCAGGTAGTTCCACGAGACGGGCTGGCGCATCACCAGCACCGAGAACGGCATGAAGACGAGCAGCGTGACCGCCTCCTGCGTGATCTTCAGCTGCTCCAGCGTCATCGTCTTCGCGCCGATCCGGTTGGCGGGGACGGCCACGCAGTATTCGACGAACGCGATCAGCCACGAGACGAGGATCGCCATCCAGACCGGCGCGCCCGACAGGCTGCGCAGATGACCGTACCAGGCGTAGAGCATCACGAGGTTCGACACGCAGAGAAGCCCCACGGTCATCCAATTGACGTTTGACACAGGTTAAACTCTTTCTTCAGAATGGTTAGTTATCAACAGTTTCCTGCAATGGGGTGTAGAGACCCCATAGATACCGCGTCATGGTTCTGCCGGAGCCCTTGTAGAAGCCGACCGTCACGTCGCCGCGCGACTTCAAGGTGCCGCCGTTGTACCAGCTCGAACCGGCCATCGGGTCGGAGGACGCCGTGCCGATCCACCAGAACTGGGCGGCATAGCAGCCGAAGGACAGCGCCAGCGCGGGGAAAACAGTCTCATTCTATTCATGTTCAACTTTCAGCTTTCAACCTTACCGCAGGTAGAACACGAACCCGCCGCCGCGCGCGTTGCAGACCACCAGCTTGCCGTTCTTCACGGTCGCCGAGAACGCGTCCGCGTACTTCTCGACCATCTCGGCGTCGGCGTCGGCGATCTTCGCCGTGACCGGGATCCTCGCCGCGTCCTCGGCCGTGAGGCCGTAGGCGTCGCAGACGGAGACCTGGCCGAACGTCGGCTTGCCGGCGAGGTCGAGTTCGATCGCGCCCAGCCCCGCGAGGAAGTTCGCGTCCACGTTCTGGAACTGCGTTCCGAACGCGAGGCGGCTGCCGGGACCGGGAATGACGAGCGTTCCGCCGTCCATGCGGAAGCGGCCCTTCAGCGTGCCCGTGCCGGCGCCGTCCAGGCGGCCGCGGATCGGACAGTACCCGCGCGTGGCCGCGTTCTCGAGCACCGAGCCCGCGTTCAGCAGGATGTCGCCGCCCAGGCCCGCGCCCGCGTCGTTCGCGATGTCGTAGATGCTCGCAACGATGCGGAAGTTGCGCTCGTCGAAGCAGAGGGCGCGGCCGCCCGGGGCCTTCGCCGTGAGGCCGGCCTCGCACCCGTCGTCGTCCTTCATGCCGCTCGGGCCCCAGCCGCCCCCACCGTCGCCCACGCGGATGTCGAAGGCGTGCCAGCCGGCGTCCAGTTCGACGGTCGCCGTCTTCGAGGCGTTCCAGGCCGTGTTCTCGATGACCTTCCGGCCGTCGACGCGCAGGTAGACGGTGTCGTCGTACTGGCCCTTGAACTCCCACGTGCCGGCCTTGTCGGCGTCCACCTTGAAGTAGCCGAGGAAGCGGTTGTCGCGGGACTTCATGATGGCGGCGCTCGAGCTGTTGAGGACCCGGAGGGAGTTCGTGATGCTGTCGCCCGCCGCGAAGACGTTCGTGTAGGAGCCGAGGACCGGGTCCTCGTAGCCGACCTCCCACGTGGAGGAGACGTGCGCGCCGGCGCCGCGCTGCCAGCGCACGCCGACGATCGTGTTCGTCGGGGGACGCATCTTCAACGTGCTCGTGTCGAACTTCGCATAGGTGGACGCGTTCTTGTCCGCGCCCGAAGCCGGCGCGAAGCGCGTCCAGCCGAGGCCCATCACGTTGCTCCAGCCGTTCGCCGCCGCAGGCCCCTGCCCGCCAATACCGTCGCACGTCGCGATGCGGAAATCGTGCCAGCCCGCCGTCAGCTCGCGCGTGCCGGTCGCGACCGCGTCCCAGGTCGTGCTCAGCACGGTCTGCTGGCCGTCGATCTCGAAGTAGATGTTGTCGTCCCACGTGCCGGCGAAGTACCAGGTGCCCTCCTCGCCCTCGGGAACGAGGAACTGGCCGCGCCAGAGGAAGCCCGCCATCTGCATCTTCTGGTTCTCGCCGCGCGCGCTGTGCAGCAACGCGAGGTTGTCGACGCGCATCGCGAGCGGGCCGTCGTAGGCCTTCGCCTTCGTGTAGACGTTGCCCGGGAACATGTCGAACTCGACGAGACCGACGTCGCCCGCTTCCTGGACGTTCAGGTTCATCTTCGCGGACGCGTTCTCGGCGAGCACGAGGCCGCCGCCGAAGCCGTTGAAGCCGGAGAGGTCAGCCGTGACGCCGGTCCCGACCGTCCACTTGCCGACCGGCATCGCCTGGACGTCGCTGGAGGTCTTGAACGTGCCGCTGCCCTTCAGCTCGACCTCGCTCGCGCCGCCGATCGCCGCCTTGAGGTTGACGGTCTTCCCATTGAGGTCGAACGTGACCTTGCCCGCGGAATGCGGGTTCGCACCGAACGCGATCTGCGGCCAGTCGTAAAGGTGATTCCAGTCGGCGGTCGGACGCAGCGTGCCGTCCTCGAAGTCGTAGCTGGGACGGTCCGTGCGCGCGAGGGACGCACGCAGCGCGCCGGCGCCGACCTCGACCAGGGAACCGCCGGTCATCTTGAAGCACTCGTCGCCGTTCACGTAGTCGCGGGCGCCGTAGCTGTCGTTACTGGCGAAGCTCGCGCGCGAGCCGATGCCCTTCACGCGGACCTCCGCGCCGTTCATCGCCGTCGCGTAGCCGTACGGGGCGTCCTTGCAGACGCGGAGGAAGCCATTGGGCAACGAGAACTTGGCGCCGTCGACCGTCAGCTGGAAGACGCCGTTCGCCTGGCCGCTACACTGGCCCATCGAGAAGGCTTCGTTTCCGGAGCCCTCGACGCGCAGCTCGGTACCGGTCTCAAGGTAGAGGGACGCCGAGCGAGGACCAGCCGAGACGCCCATCGTCCAGCAGTTCGTCGCCACGATTTTCGACCCGTTCACGAGGCGGATGTGGCTCTGACCGTAGCCGTTGGCCTGCTGGACCTGCCCGACCGTCCAGTTCACGTGGTCGAGGAAGGTCGTGACGTTCGCCGTCTCGTGGAAGTCGATGACGGTCTGTGCCTTGCCGGCCGTCGAGCAGAAGAAGTGGTCCCAGCTGGCGCCGAGCGTGCCGTTGCTGCCGGCGCGCAGGTAGATATCTCCCTTCGAATTGAGCGGGCTGCCGTCCAGTCCGACGAGGTTGGCGACCTGAGGATAGCCAGGCGCGTCGGGGCAGCCGAGGTCGACACCGCCGCTGAAGTCGCACGTCATCGTGTCGATCTGGAAGCCGCCGGCCATGCGGAAGTTGACGCCCTGCGAGCGGTAGACGCCGTCGCCCGTCGTCGGGCCCGCGAGGTACGGGCCGTCGCCCGTGGCGAGCACGGTGCCGTTGTTCTCGAGCGGGCCGATGAGCATGCCGGCGCCGTTGCCGTTCAGCGTGAGCGTCGCGTCCTGGCCGACCGTGGTCTTGCCGGTCTGGCGGCCGACCCTGGCGTCGGCCGTGTACGTGCCCGCGTCGCCGTCCGGGATGGTCACCGGCACCGGAATGTTGTCGTAGCGGTAGATGATGCGCCCACCGCGCGTGAGGGTGATGCCGCCCGGGATGTCCCACGTAATGTTCTCGTTCTCGACGGAGAACGCGCCGCCGTCTTTGACGACGATCTTCCCGACCTGGACCGTGTCGCCGCCGACGATGTTGAGGTAGTTCTTGTCGAGGATCGTGAGCGTCTTGCCCGGCCCCTTGATGGAGCCTTCCATCGCGACGCCGATGGAGGGACGGACGTCGATGCGGCCAGGGCCGCCGATCGTCGCGTCGTCCGTGAGCTCGACGCGGGAGAGGGCCGCGTTCCAACCCGTGCCGCCGTTGACGAGCGCGCCGCTGCCGTCCGGACCCGCGCCGGCGATCTTCACGATCGCGGAGCGCGTGCGGTTGTTCTTCGCGGCATCGGTCTGGTAAGTCTCGTCCGTGTTGATGTCGAAGGCCGCGCCGTTCTCGACCGTGATCGTCGAGTCGACGCCGAACGGCGTCGCGCCGATAGTCGGGCTCGTCGCGTCGAGCGTGAGGACGCCCGCCTTGACCGTGATCTCCGTGCCGTCCGAAAGGCCGGCGCCCGAGATCGTCAGCTTGCCCTTGCCCTTCTTGACGAGTGTCGGCGTCGTCAGCTTCGCCGCGCCGGCGAGGACGTAGTCGTCGTCCGCGTCGACCGTGACGCCCGCGGCTGAAACCGGCTGGTCCACGGCGACCGTCTTCTGCGCCGCCTCGCCGGTCAGCACGGCGTACTGGTTCGCGGTGAACGCGACGGGGTCGGACGCGACGGCCGTCAGCCACGCGGCGCTGGACCACGTGTCGCCCGCGGCGCCCACCCAGGTGAACCCCGTGTAGTAGGGCAGCGAACGCGTTTCGGTAACGACGACTTCGCCGTTGTCGCCCCGCGCCTGGATCGCCACGTAGTACGTCGCGCCCTCCTGCAAGCCGGCGCACGGGAGGCGTCCCGAGACCGGGCCGAAGGCCGTCGTCGTGCCGAGGTCGATCGGCGCGCCCTCGAGCGTCTCCGTCGCGCCCCAGAGGAGCTTCAGGGTCAGGGACTTGGCGGTGCCGAACTCGCGGACCGTGCCGGAGACGGCGATCGCCTGGCCGGCCTCGGCCATGGCGACGTCGTCGAGCGCGACGACAATCGGCGTCTCGCCCAACGGCACGCAGGCGCCGACCGAGACGAACCCGGAATCCGGCGCCATCGCGAGGTACTCGGTCTCGAGCGCGCCGTCCGTCTCGCCGCCCTTCGACAGGCGGAACTCGTCCATCCAGCCGTGCCATGCGACATCCGCGCCGGAGACGCCGATATCCGTGTCGTTGCCGAGCACGATGTTCTTGCCGTTGTCCGTCGCCGGCGTGACCGTGCCCGTGCCGATCTTCCTGCCGTTGCGGAACAGGCTGAAACTGGCGCCCTTGAACACGAACGCGAAGTGCACCCAGTCGTCGAGCGCGCCGTTGCGGTCGAGGGTGACGATGTCCTCATCTCCGCCCTTCGCGCCCGTGACGCGGAAGCTCGACCCGTCCGACTGCATCTCGATGCCCCAGCCGCTCGCCTCCGCGCGCTCGGCCTTGCGGTAGAGCACGTGGTCGTAGTAGTAGTCCGCCAGGCGGTGCTTCAACCACACGGAGGCCGTGAACGTGTCGCCGTGGTCGACGGACGGCAGCTTGATGCCGCCCTTATTGTCCAACTTGCTGTCGGAGTTGGAGATCAGGACGGACGTGCCGAGGACGCCCGCCTCGCCGAGCTTCGTCACGTCGGGCTGCGGAATCGTGCCGGCCGCGACCTGGCCGGACGCCTCGGCGATGGACGAGCCCGTGTCGTCCAGATGCCACACGCCGCGGTAGTTGGACCACACGTCGGCGCCAGAGACGGCCGGCAGCGCGCCCGCGTCCGCGGCCTGGTAGTACATCGTGACCATGGTGCCGGTCGTCGGGATCGACGGCACCTTCACCCAGATCAGGGATTCGCCCGCGGGGTCCCAGATCTCGATGTCATGGGGAATCAGGTTGCCGGCCGCGTCCGCAAAGCGGATGTCCGCGCCGTTCGCCGCACAGTGGTAGTAGGTGAAGCCCTTGAGAGACGGGGAGATGCGCACGGCCACCGGCACGTCCGCGACGGCGGCGTCGCCCTTCGCGCCCCCCAGCTGAATCGTCGACTTCTTCGCAAACGCCGCCGTGTCGAGCACGGCGCCGGAAACACACCACGACAGGCACGCGATGCACGCGAGAGCAATTGTCTTCATGTGAGGACTCCTCATGTTTCTACACTCCCCTCTTCTGAAAGCCTGCGACAACTAAAACACTTATTGTTTATTATCCCCGCCTTCCAGTAGCCAACGCAACACTCGTTGCGTAGCATAGTCAGGCAAGTACTTTCCCGCGTTTGGTTGGTAGTATAGCAGTTTCCTGTTAGGCCAGCAAGGCGGGCTTCAGCCGAACACGGATTACAAATGCCCCCGCGCGCCTCGGCTGCGCCGAGCCGCCGTGGACATTTGCAATCGGTTTTGCGCGACGAGACCCTGCGGCACCGCCCGTTCAGGGCACGACAAGCCACCCGACGGGATGCCGACGGGGACAGATCGGACGCATCCTGCGGGTCGCCCGACCACCCGTTGCGATTCAAAGCGTCAGGAACTCGCGCGAGACGTACCTGCGGGGCAGTTCGTCGAGCGCGAGGACGATCCCCTGTCGACCAGCTTCTGAAGGATGACCTCCACCCACTTCCGCTGGGTCATGTTGCGGTTCGCGTCCATCGCGTTGCGCGACCCGAGCCGCGCCAGGTGCCCGACGATGAAGGACCAGAGGAATGTCCGCCCCTCGTGGAGGCACCTCTCCATGTCCCGCGCCTTGCGGATGCCGTCGAAAAGCGGGTTGAGGACCTTGCGGAAGCGGGCGAGGAAGGCGCTCAGCCCTTCGAGCGCCGCGTCGCCGTCGGGCATTTCCGCCGGGGGCCGCCCGACGCGCTTCCTTGCGCGCCCCTTCCCGGCTTCGCGACGGTCCTGCGCCCCGTCCTCGCCGTGATCGCCTCCACGAGCTCGGCGCGGGCGATCTCGCTCATCTCCTTCAGCAGGCGCTTCGCCTCCGCCCAGTTCGCCGACCACGCCGCCACGTCCTCCGCGAAGTCCGCCGGGACGTAGATGTTGCGGAACCTCCCCGTCGCACGGTCCGACAGCTGGTGCCGAGGCGTGTTCCCGCGGTCCGAGCGGTACAGCGACCCCTCGATGACCCTTCCCTCCGTGAGCAGCCTCTTCAGCCTGCTCGAGACCTCCCTGTAGGGAGCCGACATTCTTTTTTTAATCATAGGTCTCATATTATATAGACCTTTTCGGCGGAAGACAAGGGGAAATCTGCAAAAAAGTCAAAATATGCGAGACGGGCCGGGATGGCGCGACGCCATCCCGGCCCTGTGAACAAAGGTCGCCTCCTACGGCCTACCTGTGCGAAGAATTAGGGATTTGTAATCCGTGATCCGAACAGGTCGCAAGGGTGAACGCACCCGAATCCGCGCAAATCGGACGGCCCAACCTCAAAGCCACACGAACGTCGATGCGTTGTCAAAAGTCAGGCAGAACTGGTACGTTTACTTTCGCGATGGTGCGTTTACTTTCGCGCGCTACGATGTTTTTCATGCGGCGGCGTCCGCAACAAAGGACCTCTCGCGGGTGTTCACGCCGTGGAGCCATGTCGTCGCGCTCATCTACCAGCAGCTCACGAAGACGGAGTCGCTCAACGGCGTCTGCGACACGGCGAGGCTCCACGCCTCCCAATGGCAGGAGCTGCGTGGCGCGGTTCCGCCGCGGCGTAACACGTTCTCGAACGCCAACCAGCACCGCGATCCGACGATGATGGAGACGCTGTACTGGAAGATGCTGGACCGGGCTTCTGGTGCACCTGCTGCTGCGCGATCTCAAGTTCCCTTCGAAGTGGAAACTGAGCTTCAGCAGACTCGCGGGAGTCGTACGAGCAGGCGTCTGGGTGAGGCGCAGCATCGTCCGGCTTCTCGACGGCAGGCGGGTGGAAATCGGACGGGACCAAGCCGAGGCCCCTGTATTTGCAGGGTTTTCTGCCTTTCCCGCTGTCTCCAATGGGACAGCATCTCGCCAAATCCTAGGAGATTCCGGAACATGGTCACGACTTTCTGAAAACCTCTCTCGAAACTTTATTCCATAACCGTAAGAACGCGAAGTCTAAATGACAATTCAGGCGTTTAGACCTGAGCGGTTTTGCGGCCATGGGATGCTAATGGTTTTAAATGGTAATATCTAACGAGTCAGAAAAGAAGAGAGGAAGGCCATGGGGATCGAAGAAGGATAAAGACAATCCACACCACCCTCATGGGGGGTGGCCGCCGGCGCAGAAGGGAAACGCCCACGGCGTCGAGGAAATCGTGTATGATGGGAATGAAATAGCCTTCGTCCAAAAAAAATCGCGTGTTCCCGGATTATAAACACAGCGCGGCCTACGGCCAGGCGAACGAAGGCGGTCAAGAGGTTCGCTTCACACCGTTCGTCCATCCCATTCCCACATTCTCCCCTCCATTTTAGGGTTGTGGTAGCCCCTCTTGTTTGGTTGTGCCAAATCCACGTGTTTCCTCTTCCTCCCAAATCGTGTAGAAAGCGTTCGCGAAACGGGCGGAGCGCATCTCCCGCGACCCTCATCTGCCCCGCGAAGCGGCTCTGCGTTTCACGGGAAGTTCCCGGAAACATCACAGGAACCATCGCTTAGAAAAATGCCGGATCGAGCGCCATACACCACAGTAGACAAGGAACGTCTTTGATTTTTCCGCGCCATAATCTCATTGCGTCCAAGTCCGTCTTCTGCTATCATTCCCGCATGTCCAAGAAAGTCTTTCCATCCGTTCCCTCCGGCCCCACCGTTCCCACCGTTCCCTCCGGCCCCGCCGCGCCGTCCCGCCGCTCCCCCTCCGGTGAGCTGGCGGCGTGGCTCGCGAAGTACGGGCCCGTCGAGCGGGCCATCCTGGAGGCGCGGGAGCGGCGGCTCCGCAACCGCGCG
>URIT01000097.1 GCA_900547945.1 uncultured bacterium | reverse complement strand
CGGGCGCACCCTCAATTCGACTGGTGGGCTGCGCAACCCACTAACCCATTACCGGTTATGCTATACTAGCGCGTACCTATGCGGCTCTCCATCGTCATTCCCGTCCTGAACTCAGAAAAGACCCTGCCCGCGTGCCTGGCGGCGATCGCCGCGCAGACGCTGCCGCGCACGGACTACGAAATCGTCATCGCGGACGCCGGGTCGTCCGACCGCACCGTCGCGATCGCCCGTGCCGCCGGCGTCGACGTCATCACCGCCAACCCTCTCCGCACCGGCGAAGCCGGCAAGACCGCCGGCATCAAGGCCGCGCACGGCGAACTCATCGCCCTCGTCGATTCGGACAACATCCTGCCCGATCCCACCTGGCTCGCGCGGATGCTCGTCCCCTTCGCGGATCCCGACGTCCTCGCGACCGAACCCATTTCCTACACGGTGCGCCCGCAGGACCCCGCCCTCACCCGCTATTTCGCCCTCCTCGGGATGAACGATCCCCTCTGCCTCTTCACGCGGAACTACGACCGCACCTGCGTCCTCACGAACCGCTGGACCGGCCTCGACGTCGCCCAGGAGGATCGCGGCGACTGGCTGAAGCTGCGCCTCACGGGCGACGCCCTCCCCACCATCGGCGCCAACGGCTTCGTCTTCCGGCGGTCCCTCCTCGACGGTGCGAACTGGGATCCCTACCTCTTCGACATCGACATCCTCTACGAGCGCATCCTGCGCGACGGCGCCGTCTCGGTCGCCAAGGTCAAGACGGGCATCGTCCACCTCTACTGCGCCCGCCTCGGCGACTTCGCGCGCAAGCAGCGGCGGCGTATCCGAGACTTCCTCTACTTCGCGCAGGAGAAGCGGCGAACCTATCCCTGGAACCGCCAGCGCCGCGCCGGAATCGTCCTCTTCTGCCTCTCCACGGCGACCGTCCTGCCCCTTCTCGCGCAGATGCTCATCGGCATGCGCCGCCGCTGGGACGTGGCGTGGCTCTACCACGTCCCCGTCTGCATGCTCACGCTCGCGATCTACGGCCTCGGCGCGTTCGCCCGCCTCCTCGGCCGCCGCCCGGCCCCCGCCGACCGCACCAACTGGCAGAAAGAACCGGCCTACCGCCCCGGAGCGGCAATGCGGGAATAGAGGGTCATCGGGATGCCGTTCTCCTTCAGCTTCGCGGCAAGCGCGCGGCACTGTTCAAGATATTTCGGACGGTCCTTCGTCCACTGGTGGCTGATGTAGGCGAAGGAACGGCCGCTGCGCAGGACGCCGACGGCCTTTTCGTAGACCTCGTCCACGCTCTTCCCTTCGTCGAAAAAGGCGAAGTCAGACGGATAGTTCCAGGGCGACCATCGCTCGACGCCGCACGTCGAGTCCGCCACCGCATAGCCGAACTCGTCGCCGTACACCGCCTTCATCCGCCGCCCGTCGACGGCCGTCTCCCAGCCGCCCGGCCGGATCCACGTCTTCGGCGCGGGCAGACCGTGCGCGGCGAAACGCGAGACGGAGTTCTTCGCCTGCGCCCGAAGGAGGGCCTTTGACGGTTGTACGGCGGTTCCGTCAAGAAGCACGATCTCGCAGGCGGCGAACGAATTCGTCGTCCAGCGCCCCCAGAAGTCGGAACACCGCTGTTCGGGCCCCTTCTTGAACAGACCGCCGCCGCAGTCCTTGCCAAGGCCGTAGAGCGCGCCGGTCGACGGCACGTAGAACTTCCGGCTGAACGACTGGGCGGAAAGGAACCGGGGATCGTCCGAGCGGAGGACACCCGCCGTCATCGACGCCTTCACCCGGACGTTTCCCGGATGCGCGAGGTCCAGTTCGGGACGGCACAGCACAAGGCCGCCCTCGGCGTGGTCGAAGAAGTCGGCCGTGCGGCAGGCCTCCGCTTCCGCCGCGCTGTCAAGCCGCAGCTTGAACATCGCGTGCTGCGCCGTGTGGTCCATGATCTCGTGCCCGCGCGACGCGAGATCACGCAGGGCCGCCCACTGTTCTTCGTTCAGCCCGGCGGGGTTCACGGCAAACGAGCACCGTCCGCCAACCGCCTCGAAGATCTCCGCGATCTCGCGCCACTGCGCGGCCGGCTTGTTGTCGTCGAAGCGCAGCACGAGAGCCGCCCCGGACGCGGTCTGCCCGGGCGTTGCGGCGGCACATACCCCAACCAGGGGCAACGAGAAAAACAGGGCCGACAGTACGAGCGATTTCATCATCATTTTCCCTTCTCCTTCATTGTGCTATAGATACGGCAATAAATGTGGGCACGAAACGGGAGGGACGCGCTTGTCGCGTCCGCTCACACCATCGGCAACTCTGTCCGGCACGGTAAAGCCGCGCATCCTGCCACGTTCGTCCATGTCCGCCATTATACCGAAAGTTTGCCCGACCGACCAGCCCCTCCCCCGGCAATCACCGCCCTGGAGCGTGGAAACGGGCGTTGTGGTATAATACGTTCCGTCCCTGAAACCCAACGGAAACGGAACGAAGACAAGATGATCCGCGTCAACGAAAACTACCTGAAGATCCAGGCCAGCTACCTTTTCACCGAAATCGCCCACCGCGTCAAGGCCCACCAGGACGCCCACCCCGAGGCGAACATCATCCGGCTCGGCATCGGCGACGTCACCGAGCCCCTCGCCCCCGCCGTCATCGCGGCCCTGCACAAGGCCGTGGACGACGAGGCCGCCCGCGCCACCTTCCACGGCTACGGTCCCGAACAGGGCTACGCCTTCCTGCGCGAGGCGGTCGCCGCCCACGACTTCCAGGCCCAGGGCCTCGACATCGCCGCCGACGAGATCTTCGTCTCCGACGGCGCCAAGTGCGACTGCGGCAACATCCAGGAACTCTTCGGCGCGGACGTGCGCATCGCGGTCGGCGATCCCGTCTACCCCGTCTACGTGGACACGAACGTGATGGCCGGCCGCACGGGCGCCAATGCGGAGGGCCGCTACGCGAACCTCGTCTACCTCGACTGCACGGCCGCAAACGGCTACGTGCCCTCCCCCGCCGACCTCCGGGAGCCCGTCGACGTCGTCTACCTCTGCTACCCGAACAACCCCACCGGCGCCGTCGCCACCCTCGCGCAGCTCCAGGCGTGGGTGGACTGGGCGCGCGCGAACAAGGCGCTCATCCTTTTCGACGCCGCCTACGAGGCCTTCATCCGCACGCCCGGCATCCCCCATTCGATCTATGCGTGCGAGGGTGCGCGCAGTTGCGCCATCGAGTTCCGCAGCTACTCGAAGACGGCCGGCTTCACGGGCGTGCGCTGCGGCTACACGGTCGTGCCGAAGGGACTCGTCGGCTACACGCAGGACGGTACGCCCGTCGAACTGCGTCCCCTCTGGACGCGTCGCCAGACGACGAAGTTCAACGGCTGCAGCTACATCACCCAGCGCGGCGCGGCGGCGATCTACACGCCCGAAGGACAGGCCCAGGTGAAGGCCACCATCGACTTCTACCTCGAAAACGCCCGGATCGTCAAGACCGCCCTCGCCCGGCACGGCTACTCCGTCACGGGCGGCGTCGACTCCCCCTACCTCTGGGTGGACGTCAAGGGCGACTCCTGGGACTTCTTCGACCGCATCCTCAAGGAGGCGAACGTCGTCACCACCCCGGGCGCCGGCTTCGGAAAGGACGGCGAGGGCTACATCCGCATCTCCGCCTTCAACAGCCGCGCGAACGTCGAGGAGGCCGTCACCCGCCTCGCGCGCGTCCTCGGCTGAGGACGGAACCCGTCGCGTGAGAAAGTGCCCGAATCATGTACGGGCGACCAGTGGGCATCCCACAAGGACATCGGCAGAGGGGTTCTTCCATTTCTGACCTCTCCGCCGATTTTCAATTCGCCTCCTTGAGATCAAAGTGCCACGCACTACATATGCTAGGCATACAAAATCGGTACCCTACAGAGAATAATGGTTCAGCGCTCTAACTGCAGATCCCTTGTCACAGAAGTTTAATTCAACCGAATCACCCGTATTGTATTGAATGAAGATCCGATATTTAATCAATGGCATGGAACCTACAGAAGACTCATCGTAATCTTGGATGAAGCGGACGGCATCTTCTATTGCGGAACATGTATTGACCTTGCCGTGTAATGGAGTTACCGAAACGGATACGACCCGTCTATTCAATACCCGTCTTAGGGCTTCAATGAACTGCGAGAAAGCCACCGCCTCCCTAGCTCGTAGAAACCGTTTGAAATTTGCCTTGTCGTGATCCGTCATGCGTCGTATCTTGCTTGCAATTCCTTCAAGAAGAATAGAAGAGGTATTCTCTTCCCATTGAATCTCAAGACCCACCGCATCTCTAAATGCGGAACATATCGTATCATAGGAAATGAAGACAACGGAAAATCCCTCGGACTCCAACTGGCGCACCGAATTGTTGGAAAATACTCCTGCTAAAACCGCACCTTGAAATGGTTGTGAATCATGGAACCTTTTGACAACTGGGAGAATCGCACCCGATATCTCCTGAACCTTATTTTTTGAATGCTTTTCATACCTTCTCCAAGCAACCTCAATGAACGCAACAGGTCTGCCGAATCTTTCTTCTGAACCTCCCCGTTCAATAACAATATCTAGTTTGTGCTTATTGCCTTGGGCATCCTCCATCGTAACCTCCTTAGCCCCTCTTCTAGCTCCACGAGAATGTCTATGATCAACATAGAACTCACCGTCGGAGATAGCGGCAGAAATAAAATCAACGGTAACCTCTTCGATCAAGAAACCAATCTGTTCACCAATGTAATGAGCGGGAGAAGTAGCCATAACTTCCTCGGTTAGAATTGTGAAAGGAGATGTTCTTTGATGTGGATGGCAAATGCCCTGGCCAGCAATGGTGGCACGGCATTGCCAACTTGGTCGTCCTGGGTCAAGAATCTAGCCTTACGTGTTAGATTTCCAAAGAAACGATAATCATCGTCAAATGATTGAAGCCGCGCAGCCTCGCGAACTGTCAACCCTCTGTTCATTTCGGGATGGAGTAGATCGGTTCGAAAATTACAGGTAACAGTTCGGGAAGTGTCCTGTGCGGACAACCTAAACACATTCTGCTTTTTGGTTCTAATCTCCGGAGGAAGAATTGCATTCGTGCATCCTTGCGGGATCAACGAGAATCGGTGTTGGATCGTTGCCGAGTGATGGATGGCACGATGATTGTATATCATGCCACGATTTCGCCGTCCCTGTCTCTCAAATTGGTATTCGTTCGTGGGCGCACTGCTACAGGATATCTCCTCAGATCCTTCGCCTTGGTCCACGATTGGGAGATCCGACAAGGCTTCCCAAACGGATACCACAGGGAGAAGGGGTTTCGTAAACAAATCTCCCTGCTGAGAGCGAATACCGTGGGTAGGAGATGGAAAAGATATTTTCTTGTCATCGCCACGAATACCAAGCAGTACAAATCTCTGTCTAGACTGAGGGACCCCAAACCAGAATGCGTTCACAACCGAGTAGTCGCATTTGTACCCAATGGCGCTGAACTCGCTGATAATTGCATTGAGAACCTTGCCTTTTTGCATGCTCATGATGCCTGCCACATTCTCAAACATTATCACCCTTGGTTTTATTACACCCGCTAAACGGACGAATTCCCTGAATAACGAGTTGCGCGGATCATTTGCGAGTCTCATTCCTGCCAAGCTGAATCCTTGGCAAGGTGGCCCCCCTGTAATGACATCAACTTCACCAAGCGCTTTGCCAATCGTCACTTCTATGTCCGGCAATGTGAGTTCTTTAACATCCTTCATCAAGTAAGGCGTAGAAGGATGATTGAAAGTGAACGTATGCCGAGCCTCTTCGTCAAAATCATTGGCAAATGCACACCTATATCCCGCTTGTCGAAAGCCTTCAGTGATTCCACCTGCCCCTGCAAACAAGTCAATGGTAACAGGGGCGTTTGCATTTAAACACGGGTTGAGAGTATTGTCTTTTCCTATTTTTCTTTGCACGTTAAACTACCTCTCCAAATCGGCCTCGATCATGTACCCCTATGTTCAGAAAGAATACCGCGCCCAGACTTGATGAATGCACGTCCTCTCATGTCAGATCCTTTCCGAGAATGGTCTTCTGGAGAACTCGCACCCGCAGTGGGACTGGCGGTAAAGTCCCAATTCCGCCGACCGCTTCAGCGAACGGAGGAAGCCGTCCCGCTTCTTGAAGTCGCGCGCGAGGAACATCGGCGCGGCGGATGCGCTGCCACCGCAGGGGGCGGCCGAGACCGTCCACGCCGCCTCCTCGCCGGCGGCGAAGACAACGGGCGAGACCTTGTGCGGCGAGACGGTGAGCGAGGTCGTGAACGCCTCGTAGCCGTGCGCGGCGGCGTAGGCGGCGGTGCGGGCGAGCGAATAGCGGAAACAGCGGGCGCAGCGGGCGCCCTTCTCCGGCTCGCGCTCGAAGCCGCGCGCGACCTGTTCCAGCCAGTCCGCGTGGTCGTAGGCGTCGACGACAACCGGCACGCCGTCCGCCTCGCCGAGCCGCCGCGCCGCCGCGAGGCGGCGCGCGAACTCGTCGGCCGTGTCGATGTTGCAGTTCGAGAAGAAGAGGGCCACGTCGTGGCCCTCCTCCCTCAGGCGCGGCGCGCAGGCGCTCGCGCACGGTCCGCAGCAGGTGTGCAGCAGCACCTTCACGTCACGTCCGGTAGTTCGGCGCTTCCTTCGTGATCGTGATGTCGTGCGGACGCGCCTCGCGCTGGCCCGCCGCCGTCACGCGGTAGAACTTGCCGCGCGCCTGCAGCTCGGCGACCGTCTTCGTGCCGCAGTAGCCGAGCGACGCGCGCAGGCCGCCGCAGAACTGCGTCATGATCGACGACACATGGCCCGAATACGGCACCATGCCCTCGATGCCCTGCGGCACGAGGTCGTCCTCGCTCTCGTTGTCCTGGAAGTAGCGCGCGCGCGAGCCCTTGCCGTTTTTGAGCGCGGCCATCGAACCCATGCCGCGGTAGACGACGTACTTGCGGCCGTTCGCGTAGATCTTCTCGCCCGGACTCTCCTCGGTGCCCGCGAGGACGGAACCGAGCATCACGCTGTCCGCGCCGGCGGCAAGCGCCTTCGGCACGTCGCCGGAGAGCTTGATGCCGCCGTCGGCGATCACCGCGACGCCCGAACCGCGCAGGGCCTTGGCGGCGCTGTAGACGGCCGTCAGCTGCGGGATGCCCACGCCGCAGACGACGCGCGTCGTGCAGATGGAGCCGGGGCCGATGCCGACCTTGACGGCGTGCGCGCCGCACTTGGCGAGCGCGGCCGCCGCCTCGCCCGTCGCGATGTTGCCGGCGATCACGTCCACCTTCGGGAAGTTCTTGACGATGTACTTCGTCATCTCCATGATGCCCTTCGAGTGGCCGTGGGCGGAGTCGACGACCACCACGTCCACGCCCGCCTCGGCGAGCTTCTCCATGCGCGCGAGGTCGCCCTTGCCGCCGGAGACGGAGGCCGAGACGCGCAGGCGGAACTGCTCGTCGCAATTGTAGGAGGGGTTCTTGTTCTCGACGAGGCGCTGCACGTCGGTGAAGGAGTAGAGGCCGACGACGTGCCCGGCCTTGTCGACGAGCGGCAGCTTGCCCATCTTGTGGGCACGCATGATGTCGTAGGCCTTCTTGAGGGAGGTGCCGGGCTTGGCGGTGATGGGGTCCTTCTGCATCACGTCGCGCAGCTTCGCGGCATCCATCGGGGCGTAGCGCATGTCGGCGCCGGAGATCATGCCGACGAGGCGGTCTTCGTCGTCGAGGACGGGGAAGCCGTTGAACGTGAGGCCGAGGCGGCGCTTCTCCGCGCGGAGGAAGGCGATGTCGTCGTTCGCGTGGAAGCAGACGGGCTTGGCAATGAGGCCGTTGAGGTAGTTCTTGACCTTCGCGACCTCGGCGGCCTGGGCGTCCTCTTCGAGGTTCTTGTGGATCACGCCGATGCCGCCCGCAAGGGCCATCGCGATGGCCATCGGGGCCTCGGTGACGGTGTCCATGGCCGCCGAGATGAACGGCACCTTCATCTTCTGGCGCGAGGTGAGCTTCGTCTCGAGCGAGGCGTCGTCCGGCAGGAAATCGGCATACTGCGTCACGAGCGTGACGTCGTCGTAGGTGAGACCCTCGAACGGAAAGGTCTTCATGAATGCGTCAAGATACTTGTTGATGGCCATGCGTGCTCCTAATCTGTCCTTTTGCCCATGTATTTATACTCTTTTTCGGACCAGAAGGCAAGCCGAAAACGGTGTAGACGGCCCTCCGGCGGCATTCGTCAATGCCGTACGGATTCGGACATCAGGGAGAGGAGACGGCCATGTCCCGCATAGCCCGCAAGGCGTTCGCCGAGGCGGTTCGTGAGGACGACGCCGGCATAGCCGTTCCCGGGGTCGACGGCAATCGTCACGCCCGTGAAGCCGCCGTGGGAGATCGTCTTCTCGCTCCAGCCCGCCGGTCGGTGCGCGGCGCCCATGTCCCAGCCGAAGCTGCGGCGCACGGCGCCCTTCTCGAAGCACGGCGTTGAAAGGAGGTCGTAGTAGGCCTTCGGGAATGTCCGGCGCGTGCGGAGATCGTCCACGAAGCGCAGCATGTCCGCCGCGCACGAAAACGCCGCGCCATTCCCCATCGCCGCCGGGTAGGCGCGCGCCTGCTCGTCGCCCTTGAAGCCGATGGGCGGATGGCCGTTCTGCATCGCCTCGACGGCCCGCGCGTTGCCGGGGATGTTGTGCCAGTAGGTCTCCTCCATGCCCAGCGGACGCCACAGCATCTTGATGGCCGCGCTCTCCAGGTCAAGCCCCGTGATGTGCTCGACGATGCGCCCGAGGTAGATCATGTTCGAGCAGGCGTAGTCGTAGGCGACGCCGCGCGAACGGACGGGCCGCTTCGCGTAGAGGCGGCGGTTGAATTCGACGGGATCCGCCACGATGTACGGCTTCGCATTGTCGAACCCGCCCGTGTGCGTGGCGAGGTCGCGCACGGTGATGCCGTGGCGCTCCTGCGCGAGAACGTGTTCCGGAAGGTAGTCGGTGAACGGCGCATCCGGATCGAGACGTCCCTCGGCGTAGAGGAGCGCGCAGAGGCCGGCCGTGAACGTCTTCGCCGCGCTTGCGAGGTCGAAAAGCGCATCCGGCCGCATCGGCACGGGCGGATCGAAGCGCATCCGGCCGCCGAACCACGTCCGTCCGCCGACCGTCGTGCAGACGCAGCCCGCGACAAGGCCCGTCGCGACCTGCCGGTCCAGTTCCGCCTGTACGGCGTCGGGCGCCCCCGCCGTCGTCTGCGCCAGCCCCGTCTTCAGCACGGCCGCCGTTGCGCCGAGCCCCGTGAGAAATTCCCTTCGCCGCATCGTCGCCTCCCGCGTTACGCGCCGTAGACGAAGGAGCAGGCGTCGCCCGCGTCCTCGCGCATGATCTGGTCCCATTCCACCGGACGCTTCTGCCCCTCCGCGAGCGGCTTGGGGAAGAAGAAGTCATTCTGCACAAAGGCGAGCTTCGCGCCGTGCGCCTCCGTGCGGAACGTCGCGAAGCCGATGTTGCCCCACCATCCCGTCGAGGGGAGACAGGCGGAGCACGCGACGCGCGGCGACGACCACGCGAGGGGCACCCACTCCCTGTACCAGCGGTGGTTGTGGCCGTGGATGTAGCCGGCGAAAAGCGGGAAGCCGCCCAGCGCGGCGAGAATCTTCTTCTTCCCGATGAACAGCTCGCGCGCGGGGTGGTGCGCGCCGCAGAAGAACGGACGCCTCGCGGCGGCGGCGAAGGACATGAGCCAGTCGGCCTGGGCCGCGTCGAGGCCGCCGTCCACCGCGTTCCCGCTCCCCTCGCCCTTCGGGTTCTCCTTGAGCGAATCGAGCAGCACGAAATCCGCCGTCCCAACATCCACCACCGCGACGAAGCGCCCGGGGACGGGCGTGATCTCCTTCTGGCGGGGATGGAAGCGGAAGAGCGGTTCGCGGTGGTCGTGGTTGCCGGTCGTGAGGTAGACGTCGATGCCGGCGTCCCTGAGGCGCTGGATGAGCGGCGCCGACTCCGCGTAGTCCGCCGAGAGGCCGTTCCAGAGCGCGATGTCGCCGAAGATGAGCGCGCGCTTCGGGCGCGGGTTCAGCGCGAGGACCTGTCCGACGGCCTTCTCGAAGAGCGGGTTCTGGTAGGTGGGCTGCCCCTTCACGTTCTTCCCGCTCACGTGGATGTCGGAAAGGAAGACCGAGAGGTTCGGGTCGACGGCGGCCTTCGCCGCGCCCTGCATCCCCACGCACCCGGCAAGGGGCGCCGCACACGCCGCACGCGCCCCGAGGGAAAAGAACTGCCGTCTGCTAAGCCCCTGTTCGCCGAATGCCGTCATCATGCGTTTTCCTTTCTTGCTTGAACGAAAATCAGATCGCCTCGCAGAGCGCGACATCCGTCACGCCGTACATGATCTGCTTCATCTTCTCCATGCCCCCTAGTATAGCAAAACCACACGGATTCGTTTCTGCGCCTGTGGCCGCCGGGGGAAATACGGCATGCGCCAGGCCCTCCTCTGCGCCTCGACGCCGTGAAGGCAGACGACGACGCGCCGTCGCGACAACACCTATCTGTACCTGAGCGCAACTGGATCCGCGAGCCCCATCCAGAGGTCGCGTCCCTCACCGTCCGAGTCGTCCACCTTGAGGGCGAGCGCCGACGGACGCACGAACGGCAGACGGACTTCGTACGTCGTCTCCACTCCAACGCGCGCAGCGGTGAACGTGAGATTCGTGGTGGCGACCGCCATCGATCTTCCCGCCGGCGCCGACCAGCAATGCGCCTCGGCCCGTCCCTCGCGCGTCAGCCGAAAACCGAACTCCCAGGACGCCGCACGGTCGTCGTGCAGCGTCAGGCGCAGACAGTCGCCCTCGCCCATCAACTTCGGCTCCCGCCCCCGTGGATCATGTACGTCGTCCGTGACGACGGCGCGGATGCGGAAACCATCCGGCTCGTCGGCGAACCATGCGCGCAGCGAACAGTCCGCCGGGCCTTTCCAGGTTCGTGCGGTCGTCGCCGGATTCGCGTCGTAGGCGCAGACAACCTGGCCCGGCTGATCCAATACGAGGTCGGGGGCTCGCGTTGGCGCGACGTCTCGCCCAGGCGCGATGGCTTCACGCAGCGACGGCGGGACAAGATCTTCCGCGACGGCCTCCACCTGCGTCGCTTCCTCCAGTACGAGCGCCGACGGACGGGATGTACACGGCCAACGAACGGTCCCCCCCTCAATTGCCTGCGGCGTGCGGTTCCCCATGTGATCGACGACCCACGCCCGTGCCGCGTCCGTCCGAAAGCGCATGTCGCCCCCGTCGTGCCGCCGGTTGCGCCAGCCCGCCACGATGCGTTCTGCGCACCCGCCATGCATTCCCCGGAAAAGATAGACCTCCATGCCGTCCTTCTCGGACTGCACGGTACGCACGTAGTCGAACCCGTTCAGGAGCGCCGTCAGCACCGAAAAGGATGCAAAGCCCGGACGCGGCTTCAAATCGGCCGTCAGCAGGCCATACCCCTGTTCGGGATCCCTGGGATCCCAGCCCGTTCCGCGCAGGTTGTACCACACGAAGCCACGCGAGCCGTTCGCCCAGGCGAAGAGGATCTTCTTCCACAGTTCCTCTCCGACCTGCGTTTCGTTGCCGTAGACGGTCGAAAGGGCCGTCTCGTTTGAAAACCACGGCGCCGTCACGCCGAGACGCCGCCGCATCGGGAAGAAACGGTCGAGGAGTTCCGTCCGGTAGGCGCGGAACGTCCCGTGCAGATGGACGGCGTGGACATCGTAGGCCCCCTTCGCCTCGCCGACAAGGCGCTCGTGGATGTTCGTGTTGACGATCAGCTTCCAGTCGGAGTCGGGTTTCGCGAAGCCACAGGTACTCACGACAGCGTTCGCATCGCCGCGACGGAGCCCGCGTGCGCACGACTTCAGGATGTCGATGGCGTCCTCGATCGTCCCCGGGTAGAAGTGCATGAGCTCCCACTCGTTTCCGATTTCGTAGAAGGCGATCCGGCCTCGGTAGCGGGCCGCGAGCATCGTAAAGAAGTCTTCGCTGAGCGGCAGGTCGACGGGACGGCACGCATGCCAGATCTCGGGGTGTTTCCGACGCACGCAATCGGCGTCACGGCAGTAGGTCGAGAGGTCGGGTGCCGCCGCCCAGCGCGGATTACTCCAGCAAAGCGCGTCGATGTCGATGCCGCGGCCTAGAAACGCATCTACAAGCCGGTCCTGCGCGGCCCACAGCCGGTCGTCCGGCCCCGTCGGCTGTACGTGGCGGCGCGTTCCGAGCTCCGTGCGCACGAGCTTCGCGCCACAGGCGACGAGCGCGTCGAGAAGGCGTTCCTGCAGTCGGGGTGTCCGGCCGCTTGTATGGACATGAAGGCCCATGCGGAATTTGTCTGCCCCCAAGCGCGGCGTGACGACGTGTGGATCGAGCCAGGCAAGCGATGTCTCCGCCGCCGCCGTGGACTTATCGGTGCCGTGGATCTCCGCCCGTGCGCGCCACCACCCCTTTGCCGGCAGACGGCCGGCGAGTGGCACATGTACAAAGGAACCGGCCTCTACTGTCACGTCGAACGGCACCTCCGCCGTCCTTCCGAACGCATCTTCGAGGTGGACACGCCCCGTCCAGCGCAGCGGACGATCGGCCACGTTGTGGAAGGTGAACGCAATTCGGCCATCCGGTGTCAGGCGTAGCGGACCGGCCCCCGCCGCCACGTCGAAGCGGCAGGCCTCCGCCGCCGTACACCGTCCTGTTCCGATTGTGGAGGTGATGCGGATACCTCGTTCGCGCACGGCGCGCGCGAAGGGAACGAACCGGACGCCCGTCAGTTGGTAAAGACGGTTCGTGTCGAGTGCCACGTCGAACGTCGCAACGCGGTCCCACCGTCCCGTGAACACGAGATCACGCCTTGACACGAGTTCCTTCAGGAAGAGCCGCGCCGTCCCCTCGCCCTCCTGTTCGGTCGTGACCTCAACCCGGTCCAGTCCACGAAAAGGCTTCGCCCCGCAGTTGAAGGCATGCTGGAAGTACGCGCCGCCAAACGTGACGAGCGCCTGTGGATCGTCTGCAATCTCCGTCAGGGGTTCACGCCAGACAACCGGGCTGTCCCCCTCCGGGTCAAGGCGGACGTTCCGAAGCGGCGCGGTGACGTCGTACTTCCGCCCGCCCGGCGCCGCGG
>URIT01000096.1 GCA_900547945.1 uncultured bacterium | reverse complement strand
TCGGGGACGGGCGCGAGCGCCGTCACCTGCGTCCCCGTGCCGAGTGCCGCCAGCCGTTCGGCGAGCGCCGCGACGCGCGCGGCATCGAGGTCCGCCACCGTGAGGGCGGCCGCCTTCTCATGGCAACACGCCGTCGCGAGGGCGCTCCCCGCGCCGCCGCAGCCGACGAGGAAGACCTTCTTCCCGGCAAGGTGGGCGCCGTGCGCGGCGAGGCCGGACACGAAGCCGATCACGTCCGTGTTGAACCCCGTCAGCGTGCCGTCCTTCTCGAAGCGGATCGTATTGCACGCCCCGTAGCGCGCGACGCTCTCGTCCACATGGTCGAGGAGCGGGATCACCGCGAGCTTGTGCGGCACCGTCACGTTGAGCCCCCGGTAGCCCGCGTCGCGCTTCGCCCGCACGAACGCCGCGACGTCCCCCGGCGCCACGTCGAACTTTTCGTAGGTCGCGTCGAGGCCGAGCGCGGCGAAGTTCGCCGCGTGCATCTTCGGGGAAAGGGAATGGGCCACGGGATGGCCGATGACCGCGAACTTCAGCGTCGCCATGCCGCCCCTCCTCACTTCCGGGGCGCGCGGCGGCACGTCACCTCGATGACGTTCACCTGGTTGCGCAGCTGCAGCATCACCTGCTCGATGACGCGGTCGTCGCCCCACACGTCGATCTTCATGCGCGAGACGGTGCCGTCCTCGGTCGGGCCCACGCTGAGCGTCTGGATGTTGTAGCCGCGCCCGGAGATGAGCCCGACGATGCGCGCGAGGACGCCGGGCTTGTTCTCCACGAAGCAGTTCAGTCTGTTCAGTTCCTCTTTCATTCGAAGATCATTCCTTCCACGGGCTGCCCGCCCGGCTGCATGGGATAGACGTTCGCGCGCGGCTCCACGATCACCTCCACGAAGGTCGTGCGTGCCGACCTCACGGCCTTCTTCAGCACCGCGTCGAGCTTCGCGGGGTCGATCACGCGGTACGCCTCCGCGCCGTGCGCCTCGGCGAGCTTCACGAGGTCGGGCAGGTAGTCGTAGGCGAGGTCCTGCTCCAGGCGCTCGTTCGCGAGGCGCCCCTTCACGGTGAGGATCGACCCGGAATAGCGCTTATTGTAGAACAGCTCCTGCCACTGGCGCACCATGCCGAGGCAGCCGTTGTTGACCACCACGAAGGTGATGGGCAGCTTGTGCTCCACGGCCACGACGATCTCCTCGAACGTCATCTGCGCGCCGCCGTCGCCGCACACCGCGACGACCTTCTGGTCGGGCCGGCCGATCGCCGCGCCGATCGCCGCGGGGATGCCGAAGCCCATCGTGCCCATGCCGCCGGAGGAGAGGAAGTGGCGCGCGTGCGTGTGGCGGAAGTACTGCGCGGCCCACATCTGGTGCTGGCCGACGTCCGTCGCGAGGATCGCCTCGCCGTTCGTGGCGCGGTCGAGCGCCTCCATGACGCGCTGCGGCATGATGACGTTCGGGTGGAGCGGCCTGTACGCCATGGGGCGCCGCTTCTTCCATTCCGCGATCTGCGCGAGCCAGGCGTCGTGCGTGGCGGGCTTCACGCGGGAGGCAACCGTCGTGAGGACGTCCTTCACGTCCGCGACGATCCCGAGGTCCACGCGCACGTTCTTGCCGACGGACGCCGGATCGCAGTCGACGTGGACGATCTTCGCCTCCTTCGCGTAGGCCGCGAGCTTCCCCGTCACGCGGTCCGAGAACCGCACGCCGAACGCGAGCAGCAGGTCCGCGTGGTTGATTGCGTAGTTCGCCGCCGCCGTGCCGTGCATGCCGGCCATGCGCAGGGACAGCGGATCCGTCTCGGGGAAGGAGCCCAGGCCCATGAGCGTCGTCGCGACGGGAATCTGCGCCCGGCGCGCGAGCTGCGCGATGTCCTTCGTGGCGCCGGCGGCGATCACGCCGCCGCCCGCGTAGATGACGGGGCGCTCGGCCTCGTTGACGAGCTTCGCGAGGCGGTTCAGCTGGCTCGCGGTCGCGTAGCACTCGGGGTGGTAGGCGCGCAGGGAGACGCGCTCGGGATACGCCGCCGCCGTCTTCGCCTGCTGGACGTTCTTGGGGACGTCGATGACAACGGGGCCGGGCTTGCCGTGCGTCGCGATGTAGAAGGCCTCGGCGACGATTTCGGGGATTTCGTCCGCGCTCTGCACGAGGAAGCTGTGCTTGGTGACGGCGCGGCAGATGCCGTTCATGTCCGCCTCCTGGAAGGCGTCCGTGCCGATCTGGCCGAGGGGCACCTGGCCCGTGATGCACACGAGCGGCACGCCGTCCATGTTGGCGGTCGCGAGGCCCGTGATCGTGTTCGTGGCGCCGGGACCCGACGTCACGAGGCACACGCCCGGCCGGCCCGTCGCGCGCGCATAGCCGTCCGCCATGTGCGCGCAGCCCTGCTCGTGGCGGCCGAGGATGAACTGGAACGGCGCCTCGGGAAGGCAGTTGAAGATGTCCAGCACCTGTCCGCCCGGATATCCGAACAGCACCTCCGTGCCGGCCTTCGCCAGCGCATCGACGAGCGTCTGCGCGCCCGACCTTTCGAGTTTCTTCTTCATTTCTTTTCCATGTTCTGCCACAGCCACGCCTGCGCGTTGCGGTCGCCCCGCGCGGCGCGCGAGCGGATCTTCCACTCCAGCGCGAGGCGTTCGTTCGCCTGCACGCCGGTGCCCTTCTCGTAGCACGTCGCCACGTTCTCCATCGCCGGGGGATAGCCGGCGTCGGCCGCCTTCAGGAAGAGGGTGAACGCGCGCGCCGGATCGGCCTGCACGCCCTCGCCCTTCCAGAGGGCGACGCCGAGCGCGTCGATCGCCTCGACGCACCCCCCTTCCGCCGACCGCTCCAGCAGCTTGACGGCGGCCGCGGGATCCCGCTTCACGCCCTCACCGCGCCGCAGGGCAAGCGCATAGTTGAATTCGCCGAAGGGGTTGCCATAGCTCGCGGACTTCGCGAACCACTTCGCCGAAAGCGAGAGATCCCGCTCCACCACGCGGCCGTCCCGGAAGAACGCCCCGATGTTGTTGATCGCCTCGGGATGCCCCTTCTCGGAGGCCGCCCGGAAGCAGTTGAACGCCGCCGGTTCGTCGCGCGCCACGCCGAGCCCCCGCCACAGGCACATGCCGAGGTTGTAGAGCCCGTTCGCGTCGCCCTTCCCCGCCGCGCTCCTGAAGAACCCGTGCGCCTCCCCGAGCGCGCGCACGACCTCGTTGGACGGCGCGCCGCCCGCGAGCGCCTGCGAGAAGACGAGCGCCCCCCAGGCGTTCTCCGCCTGGACGTTCCCCGCCACCGCCGCGCGGCGCAGCAGGTTCGTGTCGTTCGCCTCCAGCGAAAGCAGGTAGAGCGCCATCGCGTTGTTCCGCTCGCGCGCGGCGCGCCGGATCGGCTCGCGGTACGTGTCGAGGTACGCCTTGCGCGTCTTCGCGTCGAGGCGCGCCGCCGGCGGCGCATCCCGCTCACGCGAGACGAGCGCCAGCACGAACGCATGCACGGCCCGGCCCTGCTTCGCCTGGGCGGCCACCTCCTCGGCGGCCTCCGCATACGCCCTGGGCGAACCCGAGGTCCGCGAGTTCAGCAGACGCAGCACCGCGTTCGACGCCCCCGCGTCTTCCGCGCCGAATACCGCTGCGGCGCCGAGCAGCAGTCCGGCCAGCATTCCGACGATCCGTCTCATCTTCCCCGTCCTCCTCAGCTCTTCGACCGCGCGCGCGGCGAGAGCATCGCGGACGAAACGGGCATCGCCGCGCCGACGATCGGCGTTCCCCTGTTCCGCCAGTTCTTCCGTCCCGCGCACACCGTCAGCGTGCGCCCCGCCGTGCCGAAGCGCCACCAGGGCGGACGCCTCAGCCCCACGACGTCGAAGCCGTCCCGCAGCAGCTCGTACACCGCCCGGGCCGTCCAGCCGCGCCCGTCGCCGCGCGCCGCCTCCTCCACCGTGAACATGAGGCACCCGCCCCCCTGCAGCACGCGGTGCGCCTCGCGCACAAGCGCCTCCAGGCGGTCGCGCGGCCCGTCCAGCACGGCCTTCGCGAACAGCGCCACCTCGAACTGGTGGTCCTCGAACGGCAGCTCGCCGCCCGCGCCCATCTGGAGGACGGTCTTGGGGTCGAGCGCCGCCGCCGTCGCCGCCCGTGCGGCGGCATCGGCCTCCACCGTCATCCACACGCCCTCGTGCGCCGCACGGAAGGCGTGGGACGCCCCGGCGTCCGCGAAGCCGACGTCGAACCCCGCCCGCACGCGCGTGTACCGCGCGCCGAACTCGGCCGCCGTCGCCGCCGTGAATCTGTCGAGGCTAAAGCTCAAGGGCCGTTTCTTCCCGCGTCGCGAGATCCTTCATCTTCGCCCGGCCGGCCGCGACGTCGTCCGGGCCGAGGAACACCGCCTTCGCGCAGGAACTCGCCCCCGCGCGCGAAAAGAACTGCTTCGGCTTCGCCTTGCGGAGCGCGAGGTTCACGCATTCCCCCTGCGCGCGCAGCTTCGCCGCGAGCTTCAGCGCCGCGTCGCGCTGCTCGGGGAACATCCACCCCACGTACACGCCCTTCTTCGGGGCGGGCGCGTCCGCGCCGAGCCGCGCCTTCAGGAGCTCCGTCACCACCACGTCGCCGAACCCGAGCCCTACCGCCGTCGCGGGGTCGCCGCCGATCGTCGTGAGCAGGTTGTCGTAGCGCCCGCCGCCGAAGATCGCGCGGAATTCACGCTGCGTGTCGAAGCACTCGAAGACGATGCCCGTGTAGTAGCTGAGGCCGCGGATCACCGAGATGTCGAAGACGAGGCAGTCCGCGAACCCCGCGAGGCCCGCGAGGCGGAAGAGCTCGCGCAGCTGCGCAACGGCGGGGGAGCCCGCGCCCGCGAGGCGTTCGGCCTCGTCGAGCGTCTTGAGGTCCATGATCGCGAAGGCCGCCTTCACGCCCGCGTCGTCCACGCCACCGTCGCGGAGCATCGCCGCGATCTCCTCGTCCGGCATCTTGCCGCGCTTGTCGAGCGCGAGGAACACCTGCGCGTGGAGGTCCGCCGGGATGCCGCTCGCCGCGAGCAGTTCCGAGAGGAGCGCGCGGTTCGAGACATGGACGCGGAAATCATCCCTGGAAAGCCCCATGCGGCGGAGGGCGTCGCACGCCGCGCCCAACACCTCCACCTCCGCGAGGACGCTCTCCTCGCCGATGATGTCGCAGTTCCACTGGTAGTGCTCGCGCTTGCGGCCCTTCGTCATGCGCTCGTAGCGGAAGCACTGCGCGATCGTCGTCCACTTGATCGGGAAGGCGAGCGACCCCTGGCGCTGCGCGACCATGCGCGCGAGCGTGGGCGTCATCTCCGCGCGCAGCGCGATGTGGCGGTCGCTCTTGTCGCGGAAGTGGTAGATCTGCTCGCCCACCTCCTCGCCCGCCTTGCGCGCCAGCAGCTCATAGCTCTCGACGACGCAGGCGTCGTAGGGCTCGAAGCCGGCGGCCTCGCCGGCGGCGCGGAAGGCGTCGAACACGCGGTTGCGCCACACCATGTCCTCGGGGTAGAAGTCCCGCATGCCGCGCGGTGGCTCGAAACTGATTTTCGGCTGCTCGTCCATGTCGTTCCCCGTCCTACGCCAACAGGTCCCTGATCGCGGCCACCGCGTCCGCCGGGGCGACGACCTTCATCGCCTCCTTCGGGTCGCGGCGCGCCTTCACCTCCACGCCGCCCCTGGCGAGGCCCTTCGCGCCCACGACGACGCGCACCGTGAAGCCGATGAGGTCGGCGTCCTTGAACTTGACGCCGGGACGCTCCTCGCGGTCGTCCACAAGCACGTCGATCCCCGCCGCCTCCAGCTGCGCCTCCAGGTCGGCCGCGACCTTCGCCACCGCCTCGTCCTTCGGGTCGAGGAGGTCGATCACGACCTGGAACGGCGCCACGGCGGCCGGCCAGACGATGCCGTCCTTGTCGTGGCACTGCTCGATGACGGCCTGCACCGTGCGCGAGACGCCGATGCCGTAGCAGCCCATCACCATCACCTGCTCCTTCAGCTCGTCCGTCTTGTAGACGGCCTTGAAGGCATCCGTGTACTTCGTGCCGAGCTTGAAGACGTGCCCCACCTCGATGCCGCGCTTGATGACGAGCGGCTTGCCGCAGTGCGGGCAGACGTCGCCGTCCCGCACGACCACGAGGTCGGCGAAGTCCGCGTCCGCCAGCTTCGTGTCGCGCGCGAGGTCCACGTTCTTCAGGTGGACGTCGTCCTTGTTCGCGCCCACGATGCAGCCCCTCGCGCCCCTGAGCGCCTGGTCGGCGACGATGCGGAGGTCCGCCGACGCCGGCTTCACGGGGCCCACGCTGCCCGCGTTCGCGCCGCTCGCCCTGAGGACCGTCTCGTAGTCCGCGAGCTCCACCTTCTTCGCGCCCAGGACGTGCCGGAGCTTCACGTCGTTCACGTCGCGGTCGCCCGGCACGCACACCATGACGGGCACGCCGTCCGCGCAGTAGACGAGCGACTTGACGAACGCCGCGCCGGGGACGCCCATGAACGCCGACACCTCGTCGATCGTCTTCGCGTTCGGCGTCGCGACCGCCTCGGCGGCGGGGCACGGCGCGTCGGCGCGCGGCGGCGCCTGCCGCCCGGCCTTCTCCAGGTTCGCCGCGTAGCCGCAGCCGCCGCAGAACGCGATGCCGTCCTCGCCCGCGTCCGCCAACACGTGGAACTCGTGCGAGAACTTGCCGCCGATGTCGCCCGTGTCGGCCTCCACCGGGTACGCCTTCAGGCCGCAGCGCGCGAAGATGCGCGTGTACGCCTCGAACATCGCCATGTAGCTCGCGTCCGCCGCCTCCAGCGAGGTGTCGAACGAGTAGGCGTCCTTCATCAGGAACTCCTTCGAGCGCATGAGGCCGAAGCGCGGACGGATCTCGTCGCGGAACTTCCACTGGATCTGGTAGACCGTCACCGGCAGCTGGCGGTAGGAACTCACCACGTTCTTCGCGAGGTCGGTCACGACCTCCTCGGCCGTCGGGCTCAGCGCGTAGGCATGCTGGCCACGATCCTGCAGACGGAACATCCCCGGACCCATCGTCTCCCAGCGCCCGCTCGTCTTCCACAGTTCGGCCGGCTGCAGGATCGGCATCACGATCTCCTGGGCGCCCGCGCGGTCCATCTCCTCGCGCACGATCTGCGCCACCTTGTTGAGCGAACGCATCCCCAGCGGCAGGTACGTGAAGAGTCCGCCTGCGACCTTCTTCACCAGCGAGGCGCGCACGAGCAGCTTGTGCGAGTCGATTTCCGCATCCCCCGGATCCTCCCGGAGGGTCTGAATCATCATCTTGGTCCACTTCATGGATGTATCTCTTTCGTCCCGCCCCTTCTGAGGGCGAGTGAACGTCTAGTTTACCATAATCGGACCGTGAACGCAAAAAACACAGGACTGACACTGCGCGCGTTAGGTTTTAGCGCACGATGACCGTGAGCCCGTGATAGACGGCCTTGGCGAGGAACCGCGTGCGCGTCGCGTCCGTCGTGAACGTCACCGTGTACGCCCGGCTCGCCGGTTCGGAGGTCCAGCCCGCGAAATCCTCCGGCAGTTCCAGCGAACCGCCCTCGGCAAGGACGAAGACGGTGCTCCGCGCGGGCGGGGCCGCGAACACGAGGCGGCCCGTGGCGGGAATGCGCACGCGCCCCTGCGTCCGTACGGCCGGCAGACGCGCGGCGTCCGCCGTGAGGGCCACGCCTTCGACGAGTTCCGTCGGCAGCGTCAGATCCCCCGCGCCGCCCGTCACGCGACCGTTCGCGAAAATGCGCGCCGTGGTCTCCTCCCCACAGGCACCCGGCAGCACGAGCGTCGCCCCGTCGCACGCCTCGAAGGTTCCGCGGAATCCGGCCAGGGACGCGGCCTCCAGCGCGACCGTCGCGCCGCCCTCCGCGCGGAACGCGCCGAGCCCCTCCAGCTTCCCCGTGAACGCAGCGGCGTTCGTGACGGCGACGCGCGCGAGCGAGGCGACCTCCACCGTTCCGGCGCCCGCAAGCGAACCGAACATGTGCCCCGCGCCCACGGCGTTCAGCCGCGCGCCCGCCTCGACCGTGACATCCGTCCCGCGCGGCAGCGTCGGCCCGACCTCGCCCGTCTCCATCGCCTGCACGAGCGTCTTCACCTGGCCGTCCGTCAGCGCGCAGTCGTAGATGCGCAGATCGTCGACGGCAACGCCCGTGTAGTTGTAGGTTCCGTCCGGACAGTACCCCACGTAGAGCGCTTCGCCCAGGAGGTTCGGATAGGAGGTCGTGCCGTCGGCCCGCTTGACGGCGGCGGTCTCCTCCGCTTTGAAGACGCCGTCGACGTAGGCCCGCACGCGGTGCGTCTCCGGCGAATAGGTGAAGACGACCGTGAGCCACGTGGCGTCCGTCACGTTCGCGCCCATCTCGACCGACGTCGAGATCGTCGCGTTGTGGTAGTTGTCCTTCACGGAGGAGAACTGCCAGAAATCCCCCTTGGGCTGATGCGGCTGGTTGCCGTCCTTGACGCGGAAGTAGCCGTTCGTCGTCAGTTCGCGTCCGCCCCAGTAGAACGCCGTGTAGCCCGTCTGGTACGGCATCTGGTAGCGGATCGCCACCGTGAAGGCGCGTTCGCCCGTGGGGATCTTCGCAGGGAAGACGCCGTCCTTGAGCGTGAGGGCGCCGAACTTGGTCGAGTCGGCGTCGCCCGCGCCCCGCATGAAGCCGTCCGCCCAGCCCGCGTTCGCGTTCAGGACAAGCGCGTAGTTGCCGTAGGCGCCGGGGCGGTTCGCTTCCAGGACGACCCGCTCGGCGTTCCCCATCGGCGCCAGGTCGTAGCCGTTCCCGGAGGAGTCCCGGCCGATGTCATCCGGGTCCTCGAACGCCCAGTGCGCAACGGGGGCGGGCAGGTCGGCGGCGGGGTCCCGCGCCTCGCCAATCGCGGGCACGGTGCGCGCATACTCGGCCGCGACCTGTTCCGCCGTCCAGGCGCCCTTCGCGTAGACGAACTCGTCCATCACGCCCACATACCCCTCGCCGATGCACAGCTCGTCCGTCAGCTTCACCGGCACGCGCTGCGCATCCGTCTCCGGCGAGAGCGGCCGCCCGTCCAGGTAGAGGCTGACCTTGCGGTCCCGGCTGACCATCACGTAGTGGTGCCAGACGCCGATGAGCGCCTCCGTCGCAGCGGCCGAGTCCACGAAACACGCCCATCCGTCGTCTCTCGCATTCGGATCCGCCGCGTCGTAGTAGGAGATGCGGCGGAAGCCGAACCACCGGAGCGTCGTTTTGTCGCCGAAGGAGAGCCAGCGCAGGGAGTCACCGTCCTTCCAGATGCCGTGCCGGAACACCGAATGCCAAGCCGTCGGCGTCGCGAGCGACGTGTCGGGCTTGAGCCAGAGGCTGACCGTGTAGTCGTCGTTCGTGCCGGGGAGCAGGTCGGCGGGCACCCGTCCAGCCGTCACCTTGAAGCAGGCCGGCATCGAAAGGTAGACGCCCTGCCCGACCCGGCCGGCAACGGCGGCGGGGCCATTGTTGGCCGTGAGCGCAAGCGCCGTCCCCGCGCGGTTCGCGCCGAGATCCGCCGCATCCTCGAAGTCGAGGTAGACGACCGCGCCCGGCGGTACGGTCCGCGCCGAGGCGGCCGTCTGCTCCGAGACGAGGTTCAGCGTGCCCGCCTTGACGCGCGTCGCGCCCGCGTAGCGGCTCGCGCCCTTCAAGTTGAGCGTGTAGTCCGCGCCCTCCTTCACGAAGGAGCCGCCGCCCGTGAGGCGTCCGCAGAAGGCGTCCGCCGCCGTCCCCGTCGCGGGGCCCGTCACGGTGAATGTGCGGTCCGTCGCGATGTCAACGCCGCCCAGATAGCAGAAGTCGGTCGGCGCCGCGGCGCTCCGGGGGGATGTCGACCGCAGCGTGGCGAGGGTCTGGTCGCACCCGAGGCGGAGCCGTCCGCCGTAGCGCTGGACGAACGCCGCCGAATCGGCCAATGGCCCGTCCACGAGGAGGTCGCCATGTTCGCACTGCACCGTCCCCGTGAAGCCCGGCATCGCCCCAGCGAACACCTGGCGGCTGCCGCCCAGAAAGGTCAGCTTGCCCGTCCCGATGAACTGTCCCGTGAACGTGCCGTCGCGCAGGACCGTGTAGGAGCAGACCGTGATCGTGTTCGTCCCCGCATCGACGACCTGCGCCCCCGCCGCCGCCTCTGCGGAGTGGAGGTAGCCGACGGCGCAGTCGCGCTCGAACGTCACCCGCGCCATATCGCCCTTCAGCGTGATTCCCGCCATCTGGAACCCCGTGGGCCAGCCCGACCCCATCCGCCGGTAGATGAGGGTCGAATTGTCGACCACCAAATCTTGATAGTAGAAGTTCACCGTCTGCTCCGAATCGACGATGAACGTGCCGCCGCCCGTGACGGTGATCGGCTGGTCGGACTGCCATTCGTTCTTGTGCCGTAGCCCCCAGCGGAGCGTCGTCCCGGCGGGGACGACATACGTCTGCGCCGCGTTGCGCAGCTTCACGTTCGAGTCCGCCGTGCCGACAAGCGCCCATGCGCCGCCCGCCGTGGCGGGAAAGACGACGCGCCCGATGCCGTAGACCTGCGCGACGTCGCACGTCACGCTCGCCGTGGCCGGCAGGGACGAAAAGTCGAGGTCCATCGCCTTCGTCGCCCAGTCCGCCGCCGCGAAGGCGAGCGGCGCGCCCTGTGCGTCCGTAAACGACCAGTTCGCGGCCGACGACCATTTCCAGTCGCCCGCACCGCCCGTCCACGTTGCCGTGCCCGACACCGCCCCCAGGGACGCTGCCACCAGCATCCCGCACGCGAAACCACACAGCGTTCCGCCCAGTTTCCTTCCCGCCATCGTCAGTCCTCCTTTGAGTTTGTGCCGCACACGTCGGCTGACAAGCCTTCTGCCAGCAAAACAAACAAATTATATCCACCCCCCCCCCATTCCGTCAATTAGAAAAGGGCAGTTTTTTCACAACCCCGTCCGTGCCCGAGGACGGGAGAGCGGATGACCCGGCGCGTAAGCCCCATCTCAAATCCACACTCCGTGTCCCCGTGGCTCCGCGCGCTCCGTGTTAACCGGCCGGAGGCGGGGGGCAATGCCGTGCGTCCCGCGCCGGGGGCGGCGCGGGTACAGCGCGCGCCGAGCCACCGCCATGTGCCCGTCAGCCCAAGGCATCCCAGGCGTCGGCGTAGGCGCGCAGGTAGGCGCCGCCGGGCTTTTCCATCTCGGCGGCGAGGAGGTCGCGCACGCGCGTCTGCTCCTGGCCGTACCGCGCCGTCGTGAACGTGCCCTTGAAGTGCGCCACCCGCAGCCACAGGAGGTAGGTCGTGAGCGCGTCGAAGACGTTGTACTGCACGATCTCGCGCACCCTCCCGCCGTAGAAGAGCCCCGCCACGTCGTCGCCCGTCGTGTCGAGCTTGCCGGGGATGCCGCAGAGGTTCGCGATCTCGTGGAGCGAGCAGCCGTAGCCCCGCCCGCGCCCGCCCACGAGGTCCATGAGGTCGTAGGCGTTCATCTCCCAGGGCTTGCATTCCATCTGTCGCGCGAAGGCGGGGAGGCGCAGGCCGTGTACGATCGCGCGCTGCGCGAGGATGTGCATGTCGGCGCTTTTCGAGTTGTAGCCCACGAGCAGCGGATTCGCCTCGCCGAACTTCTCCAGGTAGCGCACGAGGAGGTCCGCCTCGGACGCATCCCGGTTCTCGGGGCGCTCGGGCAGCGCCCAGAGGTGGAGCGCGACGTCGTCGCCCTTCTCCACGCGCACGACGGTCGCGATGGAGACGACGCGGCAGAGGACGGTCTTGAGAAACGGCTGGGGGTTCCACTCCTGGTCGTAGTCCGGGCTGTACTCCCACATCACGCGCATCACCTCGTCGTCCGGCACGTCCGCGCCGAGGTGGTAGAGCCGCCGTCCCGCCGCCACGTCCGGCGCCCACTCGCAGTCGAACGCCCACACCTGTCGCGCCGGCGCCATGCCTACCGCCCCGCCGCGGCGCGCACGACCGCCTCGTAGTCCGCCGCCTGCGCCTCCATCGACGCGACCATCTTGAACTGCGTGCGGCAGCGCACGAGGTTGTGGTCCGCCGAGGCCGTGTGGAAGTACACGTCGCCCGCAAGGTAGTCCGTCAGGAAACGGACCCCGATCGTGAAGGTGATGAGCCGCCCCGAAAACGCGAGGTTCGCGCGCTCGGCCTCGTTGAGGAACTTCGCCTCCGAGAGGTAGCCCCGCACAAGCTGCTCGAAGTATTCCCGGCGCGAGAACACCTTTTCGAGGTCGCGTTCGTCCTCGGCGGCGGCGGCCGTGGAGGTGCGCACCATGTCGCCGAAGTCGTAGAGCGCGCAGCCGGGCATCACCGTGTCGAGGTCGATCACGGCCACGCCCGCGCCCGTCGCGTCGTCGAGCATGACGTTGTTGATCTTCGTGTCGTTGTGCGTGATGCGCTCGGGGATGTCGCCGCGCGCCATGAGGTCGAGGATGCGCCCGGCCTCGGCGCGGCGGGCGTCGACGAACGCCATCTCGCGGGCAACGTCCTTCAGCCGCCCCTTCACGTCCGCCCGCGCCGCCGCGTCGAGCTGGGCGAGGCGGGCGCGCGTGTCGTGGAAGTGCGGGATGATCTCGTGGAGGCGCGGACCCGGCAGGTCCGCGAGGTCGTTCTGGAAGCGCGCGAACGCCTGCGCGACCTTGAACGCCTGCTCGGGGCGCTCGATGAGGTCATACGTGCGCGCCCCCTCGATGAAGACGTACTGCCGCCAGGGCCTCGCGTAGTCGAGAACCGTGAGCGTGCAGCGCGGGTCGTCCGGGTGCTTCGCGCGGATGTGCGCCGTCACGCGGCGAATGTTCTCCATCAGCGCGTCGGGGTCCGGGAAGATCGACGTGTTGATCTTCTGGAAGATGTACCGGGGCCCCTCCGGGCACGTCATGAGGTACGTCTCGTTGATGTGCCCGCTGCCATAGCGCTCGATTGTCGGTTTCATGCCCATGAGTATACCATAAGCGGACGCGGTCAGCGCAGGAGGAGGACCGTGCCCTTCGGGCGCGCGACGAGCCACACGCCCTGTTCGTCCGCCTCCAAGGCGAAGGAGAAGGCGTTCGCGTTCTCCTCCGCCACCGTCCACCCGCGCACGTTCTCGCCGCCCGTCACCGCGCCGTCCGCCGCCAGCACCCGGAAGCGGCCCCTCACGCCCATGAGCCCCGGCGCCACCGCCAGCGCCACGTGCGCGGCCCGGGGCAGCGCC
>URIT01000095.1 GCA_900547945.1 uncultured bacterium | reverse complement strand
CCCGGGTGGCCCCGGCGGCTTCCACCGTCCGCCGCCTCCTCCGCCCCGGCATGGGCATGGGGGCGGCTTCCACCGCCCGCCGCCTCCGCCGCCCCGGCATCACGGCCCCATGGGCTTCCACCGCCCGCCGCCGCCTCCTCCGCCGCCGCGCTGGGGCTACGGGCCCGGCTTCCACCGCCGCCCCGGCCCGCCGAGCCTCGTCGGCTGGCGGCGTGGCCTCATCCATCCCCACTACCGCAGCTGCTGGTACGACAACGTCTGGTATGACGCCGCCGGCTACGCCTACTACGCGCCGGGGTACACGGCGACGACGGTCGTGCAGCAGCCAGTGGTGGTGCCACAGCCGGTCGTTGTCCCGCAGCCGGTCGTTGTGCAGCAGCCCGTAGTCCAGCCGGCGGTTGCCCCGCAGCCCGTGGTCGTGCCGCAGCCTACGGTGGTGGCGCCGACGGTCCCGCAGACGGTGGTGGCGCCGACGGTCTACTGACGGTCCGGATTGGCTGCAGCCGTGGAACATCGGGGCCTCCGCATTGACTTCGATGCGGAGGCCTTGCTGTGTTTGCCCCTCCACGGAGGGGGGGAGATATGGTAGAATAGTCCCGTTAATGTTCGACGTTCAACACATTTCGTTCTCCTGGGGACGCAAGCCCCTTCTGGAGGACGTGTCGTTCTCCCTCGCACCGGGCGAAACGGCCGTCCTTGCCGGGGCGAACGGCGCGGGGAAGACCACGCTCCTGAAGATCCTGGCGGGGGTGTGTCTTCCGTCTTCCGGGCGCGTCCTCGTGGACGGCATCGATGCGTTCCGGCAGGCGCTGCGGTTCCGGCGGATGCTCGGGTACCTGCCCGAGGCGGCGTGCGCGGATCCCGACCTGCGTGTGCGGAAGTACCTGCGCTACCGGGCGAATCTGCGTGGCGAGATGACGAAGAAGATCCGCCATCGCGTGGCGGAGGCGATGGAGCTGTGCGGCCTGGAGCCGTATGCGGACGTTCCCGTCGGCACGCTGTCCTTTGGTCTGCGCAAGCGCGTCGCGCTTGCGGACGCGGTGCTGCTGCGTCCGCGCTTCCTGCTGCTGGACGACCTGCTGGCGGGGCTCGACCCTGTCACGCGGGCCTCGTTCGGGCGCATCGTCGCGGCCGTCTCCTCGTTCGCGGCGGTGCTTGTGAGCGGGCACGAACTGAACGAACTGGAGCAGTGGGCGGACAAATTCTACGTGCTGCGGGACGGGCGCGTGGTCGGCGCGAAGACGGCCGCAGGCGTGCGGACGATTCTGGGATTGACGCCGCCCGCGCCTTCGACGGGAGGGGCCGCATGACGCGCACGGTCCGGGTCATGTTCCTGCGGACGTTCGGGCGGCTGTGGGCCTCGCCGGCGACGGCGTTCAGCGCGGCGGGCTTCCTGGCGCTCGCGGGTGGCTTCTTCACGTTCACGCTCCTGCGCGGCGACGGCGGCACCACGCCCGTCGAGGCGCTGTGGGCGACGGCGGCGGTTCCCTTCCTGCCGCTCCTGGCGGCGCTCCTGACGATGCGGCTCGTCGCGGACGAACGGGCGAGCGGGCGGCTGGAATTGCTGCTGACGGCGCCCGTGCGCGAGCGGGACGTTGTGCTGGGCCTGTACCTGGGCGCCTTCGCGATGGGCGCGCTCGTGCTGGGGGTGTATCTGCTTGTACCGCTGTGTCTGCTGCCGTTCTACGCGCCGGCCCTGCGGGAGGCGTTCTCGGTCTTCTCCTTCCTGCCGGCCGTTCTGGCGCTGCTGCTGCAGTCCGCCCTCTGGTGCGCGGTGGGGCTTCTCGCGAGTGCGTGCTTCCGGCACGCCGCGCTCGCGGCGTTCGCCGCCCTCCTCCTGATGCTCGCCCTGCCGCATGCGGCGTTCGAGTTGGCGACCATCTGGTCGCCGATTCTGCGCATGAAGTTTGCGTCGATGCCGTTCGAGGCGCACATCGTCGACGTCGCGACGGGGCTTGTGCGCCTCTCGACGCCCGTCTTCTACGGCGTGCTGGCGCTCTTCGCGCTGTTCGCCGCGACGAAGGCCGTGGCCTGCGCGCGGCTGCGCGGGCGCGCGGCGCACGGTCTGCGCGTCTCGACCGGTGTGGTGACGGCGCTCGCGTTCGTCTTCGCCGCGCTCGTCGCGATGCTCGCGCTGCGCCTGGACGTCGTCTTCGAGCTGCCGCTGCGGGCGGGGCGGACGAAGACTTCGGCGCGGACGCGGCAGATCCTCGCGGAGACGCACGGCGACGTCCATGTGACGTGCTTCCTCGCGCGGCGCGCGCCGGAGTTCCGGGCGGTCTCCCGTCTGCTGCGCGGACTGGAGGCGACGGCCCAGTCCGTCGCGGGCACCCGCCTCGTGGTCGAGTACGTGGATCCGCGCTGGGAACTGGGACGTGCCGTGGACCTCGTGCGGAACGGTGCCGAGGAGGGGTCGCTTGTCTTCCGGCGCGGACACCGCCGCGAGGTCGTGCCGGTGGCGGAGCTTTTCGCCGGGGCGACGAACGGCGTGGTCGCCGTGGGCACGGCGGGGGTCTTCGCGGGCGAGGCCGCCTGCGCGTCGGCCCTGCAGCGGTTGACGCTGCCGGCGCAGCGCGAGACGGTCTATTGGACGACGGGGCACGGGGAGACCACCTATGCCTCCTACGACCCCGCCTTCGGCATGAGCGACATGGCGCGCGAGCTGCGCCGCGACGGCTACCGCCTCGGGACGCTCGACCTGGCGGCCACGCCGGCCGTGCCGGACGACTGCGCGGTGCTGGTGGTGGCCGGCGCGCGCGAGCCGTTCTCCCGCGTCGAGACGGCGCGCCTCGCGGGCTGGATGCGCGCGGGGGGACGTCTGCTCGTGCTGGCGGCGCCGGGGCCGAACACCGGCGTGGGGGGGCTGCTCGCCGACCTCGGCGCGAAGGAGCTGCCGTATCGGATCGTTTCGCCGCGCACGTTGACGGGGGCGGACGTGGTGGCGCATGATTTCGCGGAGCATGTGGTCATGCGGCCGCTCGCGGGAGGAACGGCCGTCTTCAACGACGCGGTGGCGTTTGTTTCCGCTCCGGCGGCACGCGCGGAAGGGACCGTGTACACGGAACTTGTGCGCACGGACGCGGCCGCCTGGGGCGAATCCGAGCCGTCCGTGCGGCCGTGGGTGCGCGACGCCTCCTCCGAGCCGGGCGGTCCGTTCGCCCTCGCCGTGGCGCTGGAGCGCGGCGGCGACGTCGCCAAGGAGATCGCCCTCCGCCCGATGCGCCTCGTGGCGCTGGGGGATGCGGCGTTCGTCTCGAACGGCGCGCTCGCGCTGCGCGGAAACGCGAACCGCGACATCTTCCTCAACGCGCTGGCGTGGCTTTCGGGCCTCGACGCGCTGACGGCCTCCCGCATGCCGGGGAACACGGTGGCGACGGGGTTGGACCGCGCGGGCTGGATCCGCTTCGGCACCGTCGCCGTCCTCGGCCCCGTCGCCCTCGTGCTGCTGGCGGGATTCGCCGTCTTTGTCTATCGGAGGCGTCGGTCATGAGCAATCGCCGCTTCATCGTCTTCTTCCTCGTGGGCATCGCGTTCCTGTCGGCGGTGCTGGCGTTTCTTTCCTGGCGCGCGCGCGCGGTGGCGAGCGAGGCGACGCGGAATACGCTCTGTACGTTCCCCCCGGAAGCCGTCGAGGGCGTTGAGGTCGTCCGGGACGGAACGAACGTCACGCGGCTTGTGCGCAATGAGATGGGCGCATGGAGCCTGGTCGAACCGTATGCCGCGCCGGCGGACGCCGCGTCGGTCGCGCGTCTGGTGGATGCGTTGACGCTGCGGCCGTTCGGGGATCTGCGCACGGCGGCCGAGCTGGCGGAACTGGGCGAGGATTTCGCGGACTTCGGCCTCGCGGAGGGCGTGCGCACGGTGGTGGCGCTCCGGGCGCGCGGGGGGGCGACGCGCGTCTTCTTCGGTGCGCGTTCCGCTTCGGGGAAGGACGTCTATGCGCGCGTGGACGGGCTGTACAACGTCTTCACGCTCCCCGTCGAGGTGTTGGAGGCGATTCCGGCGGATGCGGACGGCTTCCGGGTGCGTGCGCTCGTGGCGTGGACGCGCGAGCAGATCGCGGGCCTGGACCTGCACGCACCCGAGGCGCCGTTCATCCGTCTCGTGCGGAATGTGTCCGGCTGGCGGCTCGCGGCGCCGGTGGAGGCGCCGGCGGACGAAGCGGTGGTGGCCTCGCTGGTGGAGGGGCTTGTGGGGGCGCGCATCGCGGGGTTCGTCATGCCGTCCGCCACGCAGCGCGGAACGGCTTCGGGCGAGCGGTCCGTGCTGTCGAGGTCCGCGCTCGCCCCCTACGGGCTTTCGGTGGAGGCGGGGCTTGCGGTGAACGTGAAGCCGGAGTTCGGCGTGTCGGAGCAGGTCGTCTTCGGGGCGTCGGCGGGCACGAACCTCGTCTACGCGCTCGTGCAGAACGGCACGGCCGTCGTCACGCTGGAGGCGGCTGTGGCGGACCTCTTCCGCAAGGGCGACGCGGCGTTTCGCGACACGCGCGTCTTCCCCTTCGGCGCGGACGAGCAGGTGCGGTCCGTCTCCATTTCGGCCGGTCCGCTCGTCTACGTGCTCACGCGGGGGGCGAATGGCGCATGGCGGCTGGAGGCGCCCGTGGTGGCCCCGGCCGACCCGGTGGCGGCGGCGGCGCTCGTGAACGTGATCCTGCGTATCCGGCGCAACGACGTGCCGGACCGGATTCCGCCGGAGGAGGCGGTGCGCGTCTCCGTGGCGACGTCGAGGGGCGTCCACCCGGACGTCACCGTCGCGCGGGAACTCTTCAAGACGTGCGGGCCGTTCGCGAACCTGCGCGCGAAGACGCTGCTGGAGCTGGACGCGAAATCCGTCCGAAGGCTGTCGCTGAAGCCGTCGGAGGGGACGGGCGCGTCGGTCGTCCTCGACCCCGAGCGGGGGACGTGGAGCCTGGCCGAGGGGTCGGCCCCGATGACGGTGAACGTGGAGGCGGTGCGGAAGCTTCTCGCCGCGCTCACGCGCGTGGAGGCGGCGTCCGTCGAGACGCTCACGGCCTCGCCGGACGATTTGCGGCGGTGCGGGCTGGACGCGCCCGCGCTCGTAATCGCCCTCGACTTCGAGGGCGCGGACGCGGTGCGGCGCAACCTGATGCTGGGTGCGCGCGCGCCGGACGGCGGGCGCTACGCGACGGTGGGCGGTGCGGACGCGGTGTTCGTGCTCGACCGCGCGACGGCGGCGGCCCTCATGGTTTCGATAACGGAGTGAAGACGGCATGAAGACGGTCTTGATTACGGGCGGGAGCGGGTTCCTCGGCATCAACCTCGTGCGCCACCTGCACGCGAAGGGCGTGGAGGAGATCCGCGTCCTCGACATTGCGCCCTTCGACTATCCCGAGGCGAAGGAGCCCTGGCTGAAGTTCACGAAGGGCGACGTGCGCGACCCGGCGGCGGTGAACCGCTGCGTCGAGGGCTGCGACGTGGTGGTGAACACGGCCGCCGCGCTGCCGCTCTATTCCCCCGAGGACATCCGCACGACGGAGGTGGACGGCGCGCGCAACGTGATCACGGCCTGCCGCCGCGCCGGCTGTGCGCGCATGGTCCAGATCTCCTCCACGGCGGTCTACGGCGTGCCGAAGCGCCACCCGATCCACGAGGACGACGAGCTGATCGGCGTGGGCCCCTACGGCCACGCCAAGATCGAGGCGGAGAAGATCTGCCGCGATGCGCGCGCGAGCGGCTTCTGCGTGCCGGTCATCCGGCCCAAGAGCTTCATCGGCCCCGAACGCCTCGGCGTCTTCGCGCTCCTCTACGACTGGGCCTACACGGGCCACGGCTTCCCGATGATCGGCAGCGGGAACAACCGCTACCAGCTGATGGACGTGGCGGACCTCTGCGAGGCGATCTGGCTCGCGATGACGCTCGACGGAAAGACCGTGAACACCGAGTTCAACATCGGCGCGAAGGTGTTCACCACGATGAAGGAGGACTACCAGGCCGTCCTCGACCGCGCGGGCCACGGCAAGAAGATCCGCGGCATGCCCGTGGCGCCGCTCGTCTTCATCCTGCGCATCCTCGAAAAGCTCCACCTCTCGCCGCTCTACCCGTGGGTGTACGAGACGGCGTCGACGGACAGCTACGTGTCGATCGCGCGCGCCGAGAAGCTGCTCGGCTTCGCGCCGAAGTTCTCGAACAAGCAGGCGCTCGTGCGGAACTACGACTGGTACGTCGCCCACCTCGCCGAGTTCGCGGGCAAGACGGGCGTCTCCCACCGCGTCCCGTGGAAACAGGGCCTCCTCGCGTGCGCGAAGTGGTTCTTCTGAGAAGGATTTGACGGACATGAACAAGAGAAAAGAGAAACTGCGCGCGCGGCAGGCGCCCCGCGAGACGGGGACGATGACGGGCGAGCTGCACATGGCGCGCAACGGCGCGGGCTTCCTCGTCGATCCGGAGACGAACGAGGCGACGTGGATCGAGCGCGAAGACCTCGGAACGGCCCTCGTGGGCGACACGGTGACGGTCAAGCTGAAACAGCGGGGGACGGGCTCCCGGAAGGGCCCGGCGGGCGACGCGGGCAAGAAGGGGCCCGAGGGGCGCATCCTGCGGATCGACGCGCGCGCGCCGCGCTCGATCGTGGGCACGGTCGCCTCGCTCGGGCGCTTCACGCGCGTGCAGCCGCTTTCGCCGACCTACCGCCAGGAGTTCATCGTGCCGGACGCGCACGGGGCACGGCTGAACGACCGCGTCGTGATGCGCTTCGTGCGCTGGGAGAACCCGCGCCTCGCCCCCGAGGGCGAGATCACGGACGTCATCGGTCCGGCGGACGACCCCTCCCTCGACACGCTCTCCGTGATGAAGCAGTTCGAGCTGCCCGAATCCTTCCCGCCGAAGGTCGTCGCCGAGGCGGAGCGCGTGGGCGTGCCGCCGAAGGCGCGCGGCCGCGTCCCGGCGGGGCGCGTCGATTTGCGGAAGACGTTCATCTTCACGTGCGACCCCGAGACCGCGCGCGACTACGACGACGCGCTGTCCCTTGAGACGGACAAGGCGGGCAACCGCGTCCTGGGCGTCCACATCGCGGACGTCTCGCACTTCGTGACGCCCGGCAGCGCGCTCGACCGCGAGGCGTACCGGCGCTCGACCTCGGTCTACCTCGTGGACAAGGTCGTGCCGATGCTGCCCGAACAGCTCTCGAACGGCGTCTGCTCGCTTGTGCCGAACGAGGACCGCTTCGCCTTCTCCGCCTTCCTCACCTTCGACGCGAAGGGCGTCTGCATCGCGCGCACGTTCGCCAAGTCCGTCATCCGTTCCAAGGCGCGCTTCACCTACGAGCAGGTGATGGCGGAGCTGAAGGGCGAGAAGGTTCCGGGGCCGAAGCTGAAGCCGACGGAGCGGAAGGTCGTCCACGCGATCCACGCGCTCGCGCAGCAGCTGCGGAAGAACCGCTTCGCGGCGGGTGCGCTCGACATGGAGGTGCCCGAGGCCGAGATCCAGATCGACGCGCACGGGATGATGACCGGCATCGCGGTGCGGCCCTACGACGAATCGCACCAGATGGTCGAGGAGTGCATGGTGGCGGCGAACGAGGCCGTCGCGAAGGAACTCTGGACGCGCGGCGTGAAGATCCTCGCGCGCCTCCACGAGGCGCCGGACCCCGAGAAGCTGGAGGACCTGCGCGCGAACCTCGCGAAGCTCGGCATCTCCTGCGGCGACCTCTCCAACCAGAAGAACCTCGCGAAGTTCCTGAAGAAGATCAAGGGCTCGCCGCTGGAGGGCGTCCTTTCGGTGATGGTGCTCCGCTCGATGAAGCGGGCGCTCTACTCGGCGAAGGAGATCGGGCACTTCGGCCTCGCGAAGAAGTACTACGCCCATTTCACGAGCCCGATCCGGCGCTACCCGGACCTTGTGCTGCACCGCCAGCTGGCGTCCTGGATCGCGGGCAAGGGCGGGCGCCTCGACCTCGGCTGGCTCAACGCGGCGGCGCTCCACTGTTCGGAGCGCGAGCAGAATGCGGACGATGCCGAGCGTGCGCTCGACGAGATCAAGAAGTACCGCTACCTGCAGATGGTGCTGGAACGGGGCGGCGCGGAGAACGCCTTCGACGCCGTCGTCTCCAAGTGTACGCGCTACGGCGTCTTCGTGGATCTGCCCGCGCTTGCGGTGGGCGGCATGGTCCACGTCTCGCGCCTCTCCAACGCCTACCTGCGGTGGGACGACGTGCGCGAGGAGCTCGTGGGCGGCGGAAAGACCTGGGGCGTCGGCGCGCGCCTGAAGGTGCGCGTCGAGAAGGTGGACTTCGACCGGCGGCTTGTTGACTTCGTGCCCGTCCCCGTTCGCCGCGCCCTGTCGGCGCGGGGCGCGGGCGAGGGAAAACGACAACACGAAGGGAAGACAGGAGGGAACAGCGATGATGAGAAAGGGCATTCTTCTGGCCGCGCTGGCGGCCGCAGGCGCGGCGCTCGCCGCTCCTGACGCCGCCTACGACATCGGGGCGGACCTTGCGGAGGAGGCGTTCTGGAAGTCGGATCCGGTCCTGTTCGTGAAACGGCACGAGGGACAGGGCTTCCAGTTCACCTCCGGCAGCCGCGACGGCGCGGACACGCGGCTCGACGGGGCCGTCGTCTACCACGGCATCCCCGTCTACGAGACGAAGGTCGCCTTCGGGGAGGCGGGGGGCATTGCGCGCGTGGAGCTCATGCTCTTCGCGACGGCCGGCACCGAGCGCGAGGTGGTCGTGGAGACGCCGGACGGGCACCGTCTGCGCCGCCGGGTGCGTACGGACAAGACGATCACGCGCGATGAATTCGTCCAGATGATGAAGGACGTGCGCGCGCGCCTGACGCCCGCCGGCGCGAAGCCGCCGCCGATGGAGAACGAGCGCGTCGCGAAGCAGGGCGTCGTGCAGAAGTCCCAGACGTGGCCGAAGACCGCGATCCCCACGGTTGCGCGCCTTACGTGGAACTACGCGCAGGAGGGGAAGAGAAAGGACACGTTCGAGCCGGGGTTCGTGCGCCTGGCGGTGGACGGCCCGGAGCGGCTCGCGTCCGGCGGGCGGCGGACCGAGGCCGGCGCGGCGAAGGGCGCGAAGAAGATCGCCGACAACGTCGTCCGCGACCCGCGCGGCGACGTCTTCATCGACAACGTGCCGATGGTGGACCAGGGACAGAAGGGGTACTGCGCCGTCGCGGCGTCCGAGCGCGTGCTGCGCTACTACGGCGTGGACGTGGACGAGCACGAGATCGCCCAGGCCGCCGGAACGTCCGCCGAGGGGGGCACCTCCACGCGCGGCATGAAGGATTCCGTGCAGGCCATCGGACGGAAGTACAAGCTCGCCACCGTCGTCACCTACGGCGACTTCGAGAAGCCCGCCGGCGAGCGCATCGCGGGGCTCGTGAAGGAGGTGGCGAACTACAACAAGGCCGCGAAGAAGCTCAAGAAGAAGGAAATCGCCGAGGACGTCTACATCCGCCGCGAGGGGAACACGATCTACTACAGCTACCGCGACGCCGATGCGGCGATGGACCCCGAGGTGCTGCGCGACATGAAGGTGAACGGCGCGCAGCGGTCGAAGTTCACGCGCTTCATGAAGGACGTCCGCGACCAGGTGAACAAGGGCATCCCGCTCTTCTGGGGCGTCACGCTCGGCACCTACCCCGAGCCGGAAAGCCCGCAGAGCAGGGGCGGGCACATCCGCCTCATCATCGGCTACAACGACAGGAAGAAGGAGATCCTCTACACGGACACCTGGGGCGCCGGCCACGAGCTCAAGCGCATGCCCGCCGAGTGGGCGTGGACGATCTCCCACTGCCTCCTCTACATGAAACCGCTTCGCTAGGAAAGAACATGGAACTCGCCCTCCTCGTCAACCAGTTCAACGTCAAGGGACGCCTCGTCACGATCGTCCCCTTCGGCAACGGCAACATCAACGACACCTTCCTCGCCGTCTTCCGCAACACCTTCACCGAGACCCAGGTGATCCTCCAGCGCGTGAACCGCTCCGTGTTCACGCAGCCCGAGTCGATCATGCGGAACATGCACAACATCACCCTCCACTGCCACGAGAAGCTGGAGGCGGACGCGAAGACGGACCGCGACGACCGCGTGTGGCAGATGCCGCGCATCGTCAAGACGAAGGAGGGCGCGGACTTCGCGACGGACGAGGAGGGCGGCGTGTGGCGCGTCATCACGCGCGTCCTTTCCGCCCACGCCTTCGACACGGCCCAGAGCCCCGAGCACGCGCTTGAATGCGGCGCGGCGCTCGGACACTTCCACTACCTCGTCTCCGACATGGACCCCGCAGCCATCCAGGATCCCCTCCCGGGCTTCCATGTCACGAGCGGCTACCTCGCCCAGTACGACGCCACCCTCGCCTCGGACGCCGCGCGCGCCCTCCTCAGCGCCTCGATGGAGGCGCGACGCCTCGCGAAGTTCATCGAGGAGCGCCGCGCCTTCGCCGTCTCCCTCGAACGCGCCGAGGCGCGCGGCGAACTGAAGAAGCGCATGTTCCACGGCGACCCGAAGGTGAACAACATCATGATCGACGACTTCACCGGCAAGGGTACGGCGATGATCGATCTCGACACCGTCTCGCCCGGCCTCATGCACGTGGACGTGGGCGACGCCGTGCGCTCGATCTGCAACCCCGCCGGCGAGGAGGAGCTGAACCTCGGCAAGGTCACGTTCGACGAAGATCTCTTCCTCGCGTTCATGAAGGGCTACCTGAAGGAGGCCGGCTCGTTCATGACCGACGCCGAACGCGCCTACCTCTACGACGCAATCCGCCTCTTGCCGTTCGAGCTGGGCCTCCGCTTCTTCCAGGACTACCTCGCCGGAGACAGGTATTTCAAGGTGCGCCAGCCCGGCCAGAACCTCAACCGCGCCCGCGTGCAGTTCCGCCTCTGCGAGGCGATCGAGGCCCGCGAACGCTCCATCCGCGAAATCCTCCGCCGGTTCTAGTCTCGTCCCCCGCCTCCGGTTGCGCTCCCGCGCGACCGAAATCTCCACCCGTGACGACTCTGCACGCGGGTACGGCATAGATCATCCCCGCTACACCGTTCCGAAACAATCAATTCTATCCCCACGTCCTCAAATGAGATTTCAATGCGTAATAAATCCAATACATCTGCCAATCTTCATGTCGCACAAATATTGTCGATAATAATGTAATAAGTCATTTATAAGAAATCAAGTTTGGGGTTTACAGGTAAGACTTCACTTCGGAACAGGAGATGAGGTCGGGCGCGGACACTTCGCGTGCCGACTTCGAAGAGCGGGGCCTGCTGTGAGCGCGGCCTCCACCCTACCCGCACGTCTTCGAGAGGGGGAGGAGCGCGTCGCGCCGTGAGCTGGCGATGTGGCGTCTGAGCCAGCGCGCGGCGTCCTCCGCGTCGCCGCGCCGGCAGGCCTTCAGGATCTCGCAGTGGTAGCGCCAGGCGTTTGCGACGTGGCGCAGGGTGCGCTGGTGCGAGTGCGTGCCGAAGAACTGGTTGCGCCGGTAGGTGTTGGCGACGATCTTCTCGGCGAGCGCGTTGCCGCTCGCCCGCAGCAGGCGCCGGTGGAAGGCGAGGTCCTCGGCGAGGAAGCTGGCCTCGGGCGGCCCCGTCATGATGGGCATCCCGGCCCTGCGCATGGCGCAGATGGCGCGGCGCATCTTCCCGCAGTGGCGTTCGAGCGCGGCGAGGTCGCGCTTCGTCAGGCTGGGGACGGCGCGCGCGAGCAGGAAGGACTCGATGGCGGCGCGGATCTCGTAGGCGTCGCAGATCTCCTTGGCGCCGAACCCCGTCACGTAGGTCCCCGACTTGACGACCTGGTAGAGCACGCCCTCCTCCACCAGCCGCCGGACGGCCTCGCGCATCGGCGTGCGGCTCACGCCGCAGGCGGCCGCCAGGGAGGGCTCGGAAAGCTTCTGCCCGGGCTTCAGCTCGCCGCGCGCCAGCAGGTCCGAGACGAAGGCGTATGCCTTTTCGTTGAGGTTGTTGTCCTTCTTCTTGGGGTTCATGGACGACAGTATAGCAAAATTCCGTCGGCGGGCTTGACTTGCATACAAGAATGAATTATACTTGGCCCAACTTGTACACAAGAAAGAGGGTTCATGGGCCGGTTCGTGACATGTGGCGAGATCATGATGCGCCTCAATTCCGAGGGGTACGGGCGCTTTGCGCAGGCGGCCATCGACTTCGCCGTCGCGTTCTTCATGGTCGGCACGCTCGCGGCGGGGCTGTCGTCCGTCTTCCCGATCCTGATGGTCGCGCCGCTTCTCGTCGGCGACTGGCGGGACGGCAAGATGGAGACGAAGACACCGCTCTTCCGCATCGTCTGCCTCGTGGCGGCCGCGTGGGGGCTCGTCGTGCCGGCGCTCGGGGGCGATCCCGTGGCCGTCACGATCGCCGCGCAGGTCTCGAACGTCTTTGTCCTGCCGCTCACGGTGGCGGCGGCCATCTGCCTCGTGAACTGCAAGGCGGCGATGGGCGCGCACCGCGCGGGCCTCGGCCTCAACGCCCTGCTCGCGGCGGCGTTCGCCTTTTCCGTCGCCGTCGCCCTGACGGGCGTCAAGGCCCTTGCGGGGCTGGCATTGAACTGAAGGAGGGCATCGAAATGAAGGAGGGCATCGAAATGAAGGAAGGCGCCGACATGACGGCGGAGCGCGGCACGCGGGACGGCGTCGTCCGCGCCGTCCGGGAGCAGAAGGCCATCGCGATCATCCGGGGGCAGGGCCCTGAGGTCTGCCTCCGCCTGGCCGAGGCGTATGCGCAGGGCGGCCTCGGCCTCGTCGAGGTGACGTTCAACCAGAAGGCGCCGGAGACGTGGAAGGAGACGGCGGCGGCGATCACGGCGATCCGGGAGCGCTTCGCGGGCGTCCTGCGCGTGGGTGCGGGCACGGTGCTGACGGCCGAGCAGCTGACGCTCTGCGAGCAGGCGGGCGGCGCGTACATGATCACGCCGAACGTGGACGCGGCGCTCATCCGCGACTGCGTGAGGCGCGGCCTCGTCGCGATGCCGGGGGCCTTCACGCCGAGCGAGGCCGTGGCGGCCCACGCGGCGGGGGCGGACTTCGTGAAGCTCTTCCCGGCCTCTTCGCTCGGCCCCGCCTACGTGAAGGCGCTCGCCGCGCCGCTCGCGCACATCCCGTTCCTCGCCGTCGGCGGCATCTCGGCCGCGAACGCCCCCGCCTTCCTGGAGGCGGGGTGCGTGGGCGTCGGGGTCGGCGGCAACCTCACGAACCGCGAGTGGATCGCCGCCGGCGCGTGGGGGCGGATCCGGGAGGCGG
>URIT01000094.1 GCA_900547945.1 uncultured bacterium | reverse complement strand
GCCGCCGCCGCCGCGCGCAGCCCCCCGGTGCCGAGGCACGCCCCCGCCGCCGCCCCCACGAACGCGCGCCGCGTCATGTGCAGATGGTTCATCCCGTCATTCATATCGTGCCCTCAACCCCGCAATTTCACCTGCATCGAGTTTCGCGAAAGCAAAACACTTTTTACCAAGATCCTTCAGCGATGCGCCGAAGAGATAGAGCTGCTTGTCATCGACGACGAGGAATCGGTCATGGAACCGCTGGCTCGTCTTCACCGAGAGACCGCCATACTGCGCATTGAACTTCGCGATGTCGGCAGCGGTGAGCTTGTTGCCGCGAGATGAGGTGACGATCTCCACCGTCACGCCCTTCTCTTTCTTCGCCATCATCTCCAACGTCACAACATCCACCCAACTGTCAATGAGCAGAATGGTCTTCCTTGCAGAGAGGATGTGCTTGGTCACAAATGCATCCGCGTCGAACACTTCGCCGTCATAGAAGATTTTCTGCGGAGGGAACTGTCCGTCCTGCATCGCGTCAAAGATCTTGTCGAACCGTGCCTCGTTCCGCGCCTGATCCACAATCTGCCGCCGCTCGTTCGCTTCAATGCGCGAAAGGATGGGCCCCATCGCCGCCAATGTACGCCGCATGGCGACAAAGGCGCGCATGATGCGAATGTTCACGGCAATGGCATGGGGAGAACGAAGGACGCCACTCAACATGGCGATGCCGTTTTCGGTAAAGGCATACGGGAGATACTTGAGATGTCGGCCACGCTTCTCGTTTAAGGTGACAATCTGGCACCTTAGACAGTCCTCCTTTGAAAGCTGGAACATGAAATCCGCCGGGAAACGTTCGCCATTGCGTTTGACCTGCCGGTTCAGATACTTGACCTCAACACCATAGAGCTCGGCCAAGTCACGGTCCAACATGACCTGTACCCCGCGAATCGTCAGGATGCGCGACGCGACGTCAACAGGTTCACACAAGGCCACATTCCGTGACCTTGTGAGCCCCGCCGCCTCAACGTTTTCCTGGGTCGCCACGTGTCAATCCTACGCCACGACGGGGATCTGGGCGGCCGCGACGGACTGGCCGAGGCGGCGCGTCTTCTCGTCCGGCATGAAGATGTCGATCTGCTCGGCGAGGTACGGATCCACCGCCTCCAGTCCCATCTTCGCCGTGTTGAGGATGACTTCGCCGCCGAAGCCGCTTGTCACGCGCCCGAGGACCATCAGGTTCGAGTAGTCGTAGAACTCGCGATACCACGCGGCCGCATTCGCGAGGTAGCGGCCGATCATGAGGTAGACGCGCAGCGCCTTCTCGTCGTGTTTCTCCATCGCCTCCTGCACGACCTTGAGGCGCTCCGGCAGCTTCATCGCCTTCGGGAACTTGAAGCCGAAGAGACGCGCGAGGTGGTCGACGGCCTGCTGCGAGAAGTACATCGCGCCCACGCCCGCGTCGCCGCTCCACTCGTCCTTCGGCGCGTTCGGGTTGAGGTCCACCGGCGCGAACGCAAGCTCGTTGATGCGGCCCGTGAGCGCGCCCTTCGGGTTGATGTAGCCGACGGCCTCGCTGGAGCCCATCGCCATGCCGAGGATGCCCGTGCGCTTCATCGCGATCGCGCCCGCGAGCGCCGTCACGTCGCCGTCGTTGAAGACCTCGAACGGGCACTGCCATTCCTCCTCGATGCGCGCGAAGAGGCCGCGCGCAAGGTCCTTCTTCTCGGGCGCCTTTTCGAGGACGGCGCGGATGAGCGAGGCCGGGCCGAGGCGCTTCCCGACGAGCGTGCCCGCCGTCGAACCGCCGATTGCGTCCACGCGCCCGCCGAGGGCGGCGGCGGCGGCCTCCAGACCCGCGCTCAGCTTCTCGTAGTGGTAGTCGGAGTCGGGCTGGTTGCGCGGGTCCCACGGGAACTCCTTCGAGAAGACGACCTTGCCGTTCCGAAGCGCGGAGACCTTGAAGTCGCTCGCGCCGAGATCGAAGCCGATGCGCCGGCCGTTCGTGTTGTTCTTGACGACGACCTCGCGCTCATGCGTCTCGGGCATCTCCTTAAGGGGGACGACCACGGTCTCCAGCGGACGTGCGTAGAGGTCGTTGAAGAAGGCGACGTCGAAGGCCCGCGCACCCTTCTTTTTGTAGGCCCGCGCGATGGGCTTCACGATGTTGTCCGGGCCGGAGAGGTGGAGCTTCCAGCCGCCCGCGCTCCAGAGGACGAACTTGACGACGCGCTCCACGAGGTGCTTCACGCCCGGCAGCATGGCCGGGTGGATGCGCGCGGGCACCGTCAGGTCGTAGCGGTAGACGTTGCCGTCCTCGCGCTCCCACGCGACCGCGATCGTCTGCTCGTCCCCGTGGGCGTGCGCCCGCAGGAAGTTAAGCGCCTTAAGGGGGGCCTGAAATCCCGTATCCGCCCCGCATCCGCATGTACACGTCGCCATGTCAGGTTCCTCCGTTCGTGTGTGTTCAGTCCTTGATCTCGCCCTTCTTCAGGCGGTCGAAATAGTCCTTCGTGGTCTTCCACACGACCGGCGAGAGCAGGACGAGGGCGACCAGGTTGGGGAAGGCCATCAGGCCGTTGAAGGTGTCCGCGATGCCCCACACCACCGAGACCGTGAGGTAGGGGCCGATGAAGACGACGAGCACGTAGAGGAGGCGGTAGACCTTCACGAGGCCGGCGCGCTTCGGCCCCACGAGGTATTCGAGGCACTTTTCGGAGTAGTAGTCCCAGCCGAGAATCGTCGTGAAGGCGAAGAACGTGAGGGCCGTCATCAGGAAGAAGCTCGCGATGAAGTCGGCCTGCGGACCGAGGAAGGCGAGGCCGCGCGAGAACGCCTCGATCGTGATGTCCACGCCCTTGAGGCCGAGCGACGGCTCCCAGGCGCCCGTCACGACGATGGCGAGGCCCGTCATCGTGCAGATCACGATCGTGTCGATGAACGTGCCCGTCATGCAGACGAGCCCCTGGCGCGTCGGCTCGTTCGTCTTCGCCGCCGCCGCCGCGATCGGGGCCGAGCCGAGGCCCGCCTCGTTCGAGAAGATGCCGCGCGCGATACCCTTCTGCATCGCGATGAAGATCGTCCCCACCATGCCGCCCGTGAACGCGCTCGGGTTGAACGCCGCGCGCACGATCAGCTCCAGCGCGGCCGTCACCTTCGAGAGGTTGCCCAGGAGGAGGAACGCGATGATGACCACGTAGAAGATCGCCATGAACGGCACGATCACCGTCGAGACCTTCGCGATGCGCTGGAGGCCGCCGATCACGACGAGGCCCACGCACACCGTCACGATGAGGCCCGCCACGACCACGGGCACCGAGTAGGTGGTGCCGAAGAGCTGCAGACCCGTCGCCATGTCCGCCGGGTTGAAGTTCGGGTCGAAGAAGCGCTGCACGGCGGAGGTGATGCCGTGGATCTGCGTGATCGTGCCGATGCCCATGATGCCCGCGAGGGCGCCGAAGACCGCGAAGGCGACGGCGAGCGGCTTCCACTTCCTCCCGAGGCCCTTCTCGATGTAGTAGAACGGGCCGCCGAGGACACGGCCGTCGGGCGCGACCTCGCGGTACTTCACCGCGAGAAGCCCTTCGGCATACTTCGTCGCCATGCCGAAGAAGGCCGCGACCTCCATCCAGAAGAGCGCCCCGGGGCCGCCCGTGCCGATGGCCGTCGCGACGCCCACGATGTTGCCCGTGCCGATCGTCGCGGAGAGCGCGGTGCAGAGCGCGCCGAACTGGCTCACCTCGCCGTTCACGCCCGGATCCACCTCCTGGTGGAACATGTACTGGAACGCGCGCTTGAGGTTGAAGAGGTGGGTGAAGCGGAGGATACACGTGAGGAGGAGGCCCGTCACGAGGATGGCGGCGATGAGCGGCACGCCCCACACCCAGCCGTCCACCATCTCCACGAAGTTCGTGAAGGACACCAGCCAGTCGCTCGTCGCCTCCACCGTCTTCGCGACGGCCCCGGTCTGCGCCGCCTCGGGCGTCGTCTCGACCACCTTCAGCGCCGTAGGCGCAACGTTCGTGGCGGTCTGCGCCAGCGTCGCAAGCCCCGCAAAGACAGCGGCCCCGGCAACAGCAAGCATCTTCTTCATCGTCAACCTTTCCGTATCCGTTCAGAAAAGGCGATTTTACCAAAAGCCCCGCACACCAGCAAGGAGAGATTCGTCGCCGCGCTGCGCGGCTTGGGAGATGAAGTCGCCGCGCTGCGCGCGGCGACTTCATTCACGCGATGGAGGGCTTGCGGCCTTCGAGGGCGGGATTGTGGTGGGCCCAGAGGGCCTGGCGGGCGACGCCGAGCATGATGGCGGCGTCATCCCGCGTCTGCACGCCGCGCGAGAAGATGCGGTGGATGCCCTGCATCATGTGTTCGGTCTGCTTCTCGTCCATGAAGCCGATGTCCCGCAGCATCGTCTGCCAGTTCTTCATGAGCTGCATCTTCTGCGCCTGGGGCGCGGGCGGGGCCTTCTCGTGCGGCGGCACGTAGGCGCCCGTCGCGGTGAAGAACTCGTAGCAGGTGATGAGGACGGCCTGGGAGAGGTTGATGGAGGTGTAGCCCTCGTCGACGGGAATGCGGATGAGGTGGGTACACTGGGCGACCTCCTCGTTGAGGAGCCCCTTGTCCTCGCGGCCGAAGACGAGCGCGACGGGACCGGTCGCGGCGAGCGCGAGAATGTCCCCCGCGCAGTCGCGCGGCGCCTTCACGTGCTGGCGGTAGAGCCCGCCGCGCGCCGTCGTGCCGACCACGGCGACGCAGTCCGCGACGGCCTCCTCGAACGTGGCGAACTCGCGCCGGTTCCGGAGGATGTCCGTCGCGTGGACGGCCATGCGCTCGCCCTCGCTCCAGTCGTTCTGGAGGTTGGGCGCGGCGAGCACGAGGTTGTGGAAGCCCATGTTGGCCATCGCGCGGCAGGCACTGCCGACGTTGCCGGTGTAGAGGGTACCGACGAGGACGACCCGGATGTTTTCGAGGACGGACATGGCGTTCACTCCACGGTGCGGGGGCCGGAGGAGTCGCGGCCGAAGCCCTTCGGCGTCGAGGTGTCGCCGCGGATGGTCTGCCGCTTTTCGTTCAGCGGGTTGCGCACGCTCGCGCAGAGCGTGCCCTGGAAGCGGACGAGGAAGCCCTTGCCGTCGGGCGCCTTCTGCGCGACGAGGCAGCCCGTGCCCTGCTCGAAATACTCCCAGTTCTCATCCTCGTCGAGGTAGAGGTTCCCGGCGGTGGACATCCGCTGGTAGGCGGTGAAGCGCGTGCCGTCCGGCAGCTCGACGCGCACCTTCAGCTTCGACTTGAACGGCAGCTGCACGCCGTTGGAAAGCACGAAAACGGAGGTGCGCGGCTCCTTGTCGGCCCCGTAATCGACGTGGACGAACGCGCCCGACTCGTCCACGAACTTCTGGCTGCGCGTCGCCTCGAAGGACGCGCAGCCGGCGAACAGCGCAAGCGCGAGCGCCGCCATGATCTTGAACCTCTGCATGGCACGTATTATAGCACAATTATCCGCCCTGGCGCGGTACGCCCCCCGGCGAACCATCCGACGGACAGGACAACCGCGAGCCAGACCTGGCGGGGAACCGTCATGTCCGGGGCCCAGGCGGGATCCGGCCCCGCGTAGAACCCCCAGAGCGCGCACAGGACGGCCAGCCCGTCCGCCACGGTCCCGCAGCAGCCGTCCCCCCGCCACGAGGCACAGCGCGGCGAACGGCTCCGCGTGGAACTCCGCCGCGAGGGCGATCCGAACAGCCCAGCGCATCCCGACGCCCCTCATTTCCTGAACAACTGTCCCCGCGCGGTATCCCGCCATTCGCCGGATTGCAGCGGCAACAGCGCGGAGATCAGAACGACCACGCCCGACAGAATCCGTTTCCCTTTCATCGCTCTCTTTCCCTTCATTTACCAAGTGGAATATCAAGGATGGCCTTTCCGTCGACGTCAATGACGGACTTCACCTTCCCGTCTTTGTCGAAGAAACACATCGGCCCTGCAAATGTCGTGTCTCTTGTCCGTACCGCACTTCTGACTTCTCCATTCGCGTAGTAATCTACGAGGAAACCTTCCTTATCCCCCTTGGGTGAACACTCCCATCCATGCGTGGGTAAACCATCCTGGAAGTTCCATCCCAACTGGACGTCCCGTCCCCGTACATTCTCAATCAACGAAGCATGAACCAGGTTACTTCCCTGATAGGACACCGTGACAATCCCGCCTGACGGAGAATTGGCATGGGCGGAAACGTTCTGTCGATAGACTTGGAGTCCCCGTCTTTGCAGACGGACCGCCCGCGTATGGTAAGCGTGCGGTACATTGGACTCTTCATTTGCCATCGACAATGACCCCACCAGAAACCCTACCGCCAAAAGGGCATTTGAAAGCAGCCGTTCGGACGCCACGCGCCGAGGGCGGCGCGTGTACTTCGCGCACCTGGCAGACAGGTCGCGCGGGAGTACGTCTTTCCCGATAGCATTCACGTCCAGACTTCCGACGCCTCTCACATCCTGATCAGGAGTTCAAACTTTACGGGGACCTCGCGTTCGAGCTTCCCGTCGACGTCGTCAAACGAAGACGGTTCCCCGTCCATGTCGAAGCGGTAGATGCGTCCACGGTAGGCCGGGCCACGTTCCGTATCGAAGGTCGTCTCGGTCTGCCGGGTATTCCCGTTCAGGTAGTACAGGGCACTGAAGCAGACATTCGAAACCTCATCCATCCCGCTCCACATGCCCTTTTCGTCGAAAAGCCACGTCTCGCTTCGCTTCACTCCGTCCTGCCATCGGAACGAACGCAAGATACGGAGGCCGGTCCCCGCGAAGCCTGCATTGACAATCTCACCGTTGAACGTATTCGTCAGCGTACACCAACGGAAGTCCCGATCGGGGAAGTTTTTCCGGAAAATATTTTTCCGCCTGAAGATTCCTCCGTCGAGAAACTCATGCCGGCGGCAGACCCGGAGGCCCCGTTCATACAGCCGATCGGCCCTCTCCCGCTGTCCCCTCGCGGTGTCACGCCATTCACCGGATTGCAGCGGCAACAGCGCGGAGACCAAAACGACCACGGACATGAGGTGTTTTATCATTTCCATATCTTTTTTCCAGGTGTCCACATTCCATCCCCCACGTCAAAGCGCACAGCCACAATCTTGTCGCGCTCCTGCGCAACTGTTCGGACGCCACGCGCCGAGGGCGGCACGGGTACTTCGCGCGCTGGGCCGACAGGTCGCGCGGGAGCAGGTCTTTCCCGGTGTCGTTCACTCCCCGACTTTCGGTGTCCTTCATTTCCTGAACAGGAGCTCGACTTTCATGGGGGCCTCGCGTTCGAGTATCCCGTCGACGTCGTCAAACGAGGACGGTTCCCCGTTCATGTCGAAGAAATACATGCGCCCACGGTAGACCGGGCCGCGTTCCGTACGGACGATCGTCTCGGTCTCCCGGGTGTTCCCGTTCAGGTAGTACAGGGCGCTGAAGCAGACATTCGAAACCTCATCCATCCCGTTCCACATGCCCCTTTCGTCGAAATGCCACGTCACGCTTCGCTTCTTCACCCCATCCTGCCACTGGAACGCATTCAGGATACGGAGGCCGGTCCCCTTGAAGCCAGCATTGACGATCTCACCATCAAGTTCGTTCGTCACCGTACACCAGTGGAAATTCCTGCCGGAAGAGTCCTCCCGGAAGATTTCCTTTCGCCGGAAGATCCCGCCGTCGAGGAACGCATACTGGCGGCAGACCCGAAGGCCCCGTTCACGCAGCCGGTCGGCCCTCTCCCGCTGTCCCCGCGCGGCATCCCGCCATTCGCCGGATTGCAACGGCAACAGCGCGGAGACCGACATGGCTGCGAAGAACAGATACTCTTTCATTTTCATTTCATGCTCCTATTTCATGTTCCTGAGATCGATCCCAAGACCGTAGGCTGTTGGGCCAAGGCACATTCTGAGGGTTGTATTCGTACGAACGGGCGTTAACAGGAAGGCTTCAGGCGACGTATAGGCATACCATCCAAATTCTGTCAGAGGCAATTGAATTCCTGCCGCCGCCGCAATTCGGGCAACCGCATGGACGCAATTGTTGTTCACGGCATTGTACTTATATCCAGAGGATATAAGCATCTTCAAATTCCGAGCTTCGCCGATGCCTTTCAGAAAGTCATTACGTGTTAGATGCCAGGTCTTTGTTGCCTCGATGCGCGTATTTGGATCTGGAGACTCGTACAATCCATCAACATCAGATGGAATCACCTCCACCGTCCCATCGTCATCTTCCTTAAAGTTGACGCATCTACGATTCTCTGGATGGAACCCCGCCGTCACGCCCACAAACTCCTGCCCTTCTTCGTTCAGAACACCCACGGGGCTACAGGAAAACTTCCAAGTGATAGATGGACCTTGAAGTCCGGCTTCAGCACATGTACGTCGCGCACCGCAGCCGCGAACGTGCAGTCCTCCCAGGTGATCTCGGTTTCGTCCTCCCCCAGATCGGATCGGACCTTGTGCCTTGACGGCGCCGGTCCGGAAGTGGTGAGGGTGGCGAGCGGGAACACGATCTCACGCTTCCCCGACGCGAACCGCCATCCCGGCCGGGCCGTCACCCTGACCTGGGCGTCCTTCGCCACACCGACGCGGGAGACGTGGAACACCGCGTCCCCCGTCCCCGTCACACGCACGCCGGGCACGTCGACGATGACGAACCCATTCGTGACGACCGCGCCGGACAGCCTCCCGCAGCACAAGAGGAGCGCGGCGCAGAACGCCAAGGCCCCATGCGTCCGCAGACCGCCGTCAACTCTCGTTTTTTCCCGTGTCCACATTCCCAATCCTCCACGTTGAAGCACACATCCACGTCCTGAAAACGCCACTACAGTATCATAAACGGCGAGAATCCGTCAAGCACCTATCCGCAGAAAACGGTCGCGACAAGCGCGACCCTCCCAATCCCTCTTTGTGCTATACTATCCCCCATGAAGAAGACCGATTTCACGAACATGGTGATCGCCCAGTCGGGCGGCCCGTCGATGGTCATCAACCAGTCCCTCGTGGGGGCCGTGCTCGCCGCGCGCGCGCCGCGCGTCGGTGCGCGCATCGGGAGGATCCTCGGCGCGCGTCACGGCATCGCGGGCATCCTCGGACGCGACTACGTGGACCTGCGCAAGGTGGACGAGGGGAAACTGCGCGCAATCGCCGAGACGCCGAGCGCCGCCCTCGGCTCCTGCCGCCTCAAGCCGACGGCGGACGACTGCCGCAGGATCTTCTCAGCGTTCAAGCGCCTCAAGGTGGGTTTCTTCTTCTACATCGGCGGCAACGACTCGGCGGACGCCGCGCGCATCGTCGCGGAGGAGGCGGAGAAGGACGGCTACCCGCTCGTCTGCTACCACATCCCCAAGACGATCGACAACGACCTGCGCAGCTGCGACCACACGCCGGGCTTCGGTTCCGCCGCCCGCTTCGTCGCAAGCGCCTTCAAGGGCGACGACCTCGACAACCGCGCACTCGGCGGCGTGAAGATCGACGTCGTCATGGGCCGCGACGCGGGCTTCCTCACCGCCGCCTCGGCCCTCGCGCGCGTGCGCAGGGACGACGGCCCGCACCTCATCTACCTGCCGGAGCGTCCGTTCTCCCTCGACGGCTTCGTCGCGGACGTCCAGGCCGCCATGAAGAAGTTCGGCCGCTGCGTCGTCGCCGTCTCGGAGGGCATCCGCGACGAGTCGGGCGCCTCCATCGGCGCGCAGTTCGCCGGCGGCGAGAAGGACAGCCACGGCAACGTGCAGATGAGCGGCACGGGCGCCCTCGGCGACTACCTCGCGAAATACCTCAAGCAGCATGCCGGCGTCGCGCGCGTGCGCGCCGACACCTTCGGCTACCTGCAGCGTTCCTTCCCCGGCATCGCCTCGAAGACCGACCGGAAGGAGGCGCGCGCCGTCGGCGCCGCCGCCGTCCGGGCCGCGCTCGCGGGCCGCCTCGCGAAGGGCACGATCGCGATCGTGCGCAAGCCGGGCAAGACGTACGCCGTCGCGTTCGAGCCGCAGCCCATCGCGAACGCCGCCAAGTACACGCGCAGCGTGCCGGACGCCTTCATCGCGGCGAACGGACACGACGTCACGAAGGCATTCCTCGCCTACGCCCGCCCAATCGTCGGCGACCTGCCGCGCTGCGAGATCCTGTGATGCGCCGCGCGGCCCACGCCAAGATCAACCTCACGCTCGAAGTACACGGCACGCGGCCGGACGGCTACCACGACCTGCGCAGCGTCGTGTTGCCGATTCCGCTCCACGACGACATCGAGCTGACCCCCGCCGCCGACCTCACCGTCGAAATGGCGGGCGACCTTCCGCCGGAAAAGAACCTCGCCTGGAAGGCCGCCGACGTCCTGCGCCGCGCGACGGGATGCCGAAGGGGCGCGCGCATCGCGATCACGAAGCGCATCCCCATGGGCGCGGGGCTGGGCGGCGGGTCGGCGGACGCGGCGGCCGTCCTGAACGGACTCAACGAACTCTGGGACCTGAAGCTCCCCCAAAAACAGCTTGTCGCCCTCGCGGCGGAGGTGGGCAGCGATGTGCCCGCGCTGACGCATGGCGGCCCCGTCCTCATGGAGGGGAGGGGCGAGCGCGTGACGCCGCTTGCGGAGTCGGCGTGTGCGGACGTCCCGCTCCCGGACCTCGCGCGGCTCGTCCTCCGCACGCCGCCGGTCTTCGTCTCGACGCCGGAAGTCTTCCGCGCCTTCCGCCCGGAAGACCGGGGACGCGGCGCCAACGACCTCCAGCCGGCGGCCTGCCGCCTCCATCCCGAAATCGCGGTGGCGCTCGCGGAACTGGAGGCGGAGGGGTGTACGGGCGTGATGATGTCCGGCTCGGGGGCGTCGGTCTTCGGCTGGCGCGCGCCCGGCCGTCACGCGGGACGGTAGGAGTCCTTCAGCGTGACCGTGCGGTTGAAGACCGGGGCGCCGGGCTTCGAGTCCCGCGTATCGGCCACGAAGTAGCCGGTGCGCTCGAACTGGAAGCGCTCGCCGGGCGCGGCGGCGGCGAGCGCGGGCTCGACGTAGGCCGTGCCCGTCTTCAGCGAATCGCGGTTCATGTAGTCGAGGAAACGCTCAGGACCGTCCCGCAGCGGATCGGGCACCGTGAAGAGGCGGTCGTAGAGGCGCACCTCGGCCGGGACGGCGGTTGCGGCGTCGACCCAGTGGATCGTGCCCTTCACCTTGCGTCCGTCGGACGGGTTGCCGCCCCAGCTGCCCTCGTCCCAGGTGCAGCGGATGAGCGTGATCTTCCCCTCGGCGTCCTTCTCGAAGCCCGTGCAGGTGACGATGCACGCCCCGGCGAGGCGCACTTCGCGGCCGGGCGCCAGACGGAAGAACTTCTTCTCCGGGTTCTCCTGGAAGTCGGCGCGGTCGATCCAGAGTTCGCGCGAGAACGGGATCTCGCGCGTCCCCGCCGCCGCGTCGAGCGGATTATTCGGCTTCGTGACGGTGCGCGTGCCCGTGAAGTTCTCGATGACGAGCTTCACCGGGTCGAGGACGGCCATGCGGCGCGCGGCCGTCTTGTTGAGTTCTTCGCGCACACACCATTCAAGCAGCGCGGGGTCGCTCTCGCTCTCGATCTTCGTCACGCCCACGCGCTCGCAGAACGCGCGGATCGCGGCGGGCGGGAAACCCCGGCGGCGCATGGCGCACACGGTCGGCATGCGGGGGTCGTCCCAGCCGGAGACGTGCTTCTCGGTGACGAGCTGCAGCAGGAGGCGCTTCGACATCACGGTCCAGGTGATGTTGAGGCGCGCGAACTCGCGCTGGTGCGGACGGATCTTCACGCCGTTGCGCACCGTGAGCAGCCCCTGCTCGTCCATGCGGTCCACCACCCAGTCGTAGAGCGGACGGTGGACCTCGAACTCCAGCGTACACATCGAGTGCGTCACGCCCTCCAGCGCGTCCTCGATCGGATGCGCGAAGTCGTACATCGGGTACACGCACCACGCATTGCCCAGGTGGTAGTGCGCGACGTGGCGGATGCGGTAGAGGACGGGGTCGCGGAAGTGGATGTTGGGCGAGGCCATGTCGATCTTCGCCCGCAGACACCACTCGCCGTCGGCGTACTTGCCATCGCGCATCTCGTGGAAGATGCGCAGGTTGCGTTCGGGATCGGTGTCGCGGGAGGGCGAGGGGCGGCCCGGCTTCTCCGGCACGCCCCGGTAGTCCTTCCACTCCTCCTGCGTGAGGTTGCAGCAGTAGGCCTGCCCGCGCCGGATCAGCTCCTCGGCAATCCGGTACATCTTCTCGAACATGTTCGAGGCGTTGTAGAAGCCCGCCTCGCCGGCGTCGCCCGGTCCCGACCACTGGAAGCCAAGCCAGCGGATGTCGTTCTTGATGTTCTCGGCGTATTCGTCCGACTCCTTCGCCGGATTCGTGTCGTCGAGGCGCAGGTGGCACTCGCCGCCGAAGAGCTGCGCCATGCCGAAGTCGACGCACACGGCCTTGGCGTGGCCGATGTGGATGTAGCCGTTCGGCTCGGGCGGAAAGCGCGTCACCACCGTGCCGCCCGTGCGGCCGGCGGCGACGTCCTCCTCAATCCACTGACGCAGGAAATGCCGGCTCGTGTCCGACTCTTTGACGTTTTCCATTTTGGGACCTACTCAGAAAACCCTAATCCGCAAGGCGGACTGGACAAGCGCGCTACCATCCAAGATTCACGATCGGCAGGCAGCGGCACGTCTGCTGCGGCTCGTCGATGAAGTTCAGGAGACCGATCTGCAGGCCCTCCAGCATGTTCGCCCGGTTGACGAGGCCGAGCTGGAAGCCCTTCGCCGTCGCGCCGACGTCGTTCCAGAGCGCGAGCTGGAAGCCGACGAAGTCCGCCTCCACAACGTTCACGAGGCCCAGCTGGGCGCCGACGACGTCCGTGCCCACCGAGCTGACGGCGGAAACCTGGAGGCCGTTCACGTTCTCGCGCACGCGCCCGAAGACGCCCACGTCGACGCCGTTGAGGTTCTGGCACTCCCCGTAGAGGGCATTGAGGCGCACGCCGTTGAGGGAAGTCGCCGCAATCGGGATCTGCCCGGGCGAGAACACCGAAAGCATCACATAGCCCTCCGTGCTGGCCTTGAGCGTCGCGGCGGCGGCAAGAATCATCAGTGCAGTCAACAGTTTCTTCATGTTCGTCTCCTTTGGTATTGAACGTCGAATGAAAGTATAGCCTTATTGGGGCGAAAAGGGAAGCGGGATTTGCGGACGAGCCTCTTCGGACGTTCCGCGCCGAGCCTGTTCGGACGTGTCTGCAGCGGGAGCAGAGATTCCAAATCCCTGATTTGTCGAGATAGCTAGCCGACGGTTTTGCGCCGG
>URIT01000093.1 GCA_900547945.1 uncultured bacterium | reverse complement strand
TGAAATCAACAAACTTTCTTTTCATATTTCACCTCAAAATCGGAAGTAAATGAACGGATTAAACGAGCCTGCCGCAAGGTACATCATGCACAGCAGCAGCAAACCCAGAGAGCCGATGAACGTCACACTCTCACGTTTCGGCGTATGCTCACGGGCCACAGGCGTACACAGGAGCAGTGCAAGACACAGCATCAGTGCAAACGCAGGTGTAAATTTTGCCCAGACAGCCGCTGTGCCCAGCCAGTGCAGACCAATGCCGGAGAACATCGCGGCATACATGGCGCCGGCCTGCGCCAGCGTGTCCGCACGGAACAGCGTAAAGCCGAGCACGACCACGAGCAGGATCTGCAGGCAGCTCGTAAAATCGCCCACCGCCCAGAAGTCGGAGAGCGTCCGGCAAAGCCCGATCCAGCAGGCGGTGTATTTTTCGTTCTGCGCATTGAAGCGGTCGCGCTCAAACTTCTCGCGCCCGAACGCCCGCACGACGCGCACGCCCGCCGCCGCGAGCGCGCGCAGCTTCGCCTCGCTCTTCGGCGCGACGTAGGTTCCCTCGGGCACCCACAGCACCTTGTAGGAGACGCCGTCGGGGAGGACAAGCCGGCCGTCCTGCGCGGCGACGCGCGTCAGGAGCGCGTCGGGGTTGCAATAGTCGTACGCGAAGCCCGCCGGCAGCGGCGAGGTCTCGCTCGGCTTGTGCCCCACCGCGTCGCCGAGGAACCAGAGGACGTCGCTGCACGGGCGGCCCGCCTCCAGCAGCACCTCGCAGCGCGCGAAGTAGTCGGTGAACGCCTTCATCGCCCCCCACCACGTCTGCCCGCGCAGGAACGGCGTCCCGATCGTATAGCCGAAGCTCGTCCCCGGCGGCAGGGCGTTCGTGCAGGGGTTGTGCGTGTAGGTGTGGAAGACGAGGTGCGTGACGCCGCGCGCGAGCGCGTGGTTGCCCGTCCGCTTGAGCGCCTTCAGGTCCTCCTTCCACGTCAGCCCCCCGCAGGTGAAGGCCTCCGCCGCCACGCGGCCCTTCCCGTAGACGCGCGCCGCGCTCACGCAGGGGCGGACCGGCTTGAAGTCGTCCTGCCCCACGCCCCCCGCCGCGCGCGGATGCCAGAACTCACACATCGGCACGTCGCACCACTTCCAGAAGCGCATCAAGTCGCCCGGCAGCACGTCGCCGAACGCCGTCTCGTACTGGGCCGTCATGCCGTGTTCGCGCGCAAGCTCGCTCATGCGCGCGTAGTAGTTGCGCTCGACGAGCTCGCCGAGCGTGCGCCGCCAGTCGAGGAGGAAGCGCTCCGTCGCCGCCGGGTCGTCAAGCACCCAGCCGAACACCGCCGGCAGCTTCCGCCGGAAGTCGTAGCCGTTTGCGGAGCGGAAGTCGGCCTCCAGCGTGTCCGTCCACGTCTGGCGGCAGCACTCCCAGCTGTCGACGACAAAGCCCTTCAGAAGCCCGCCCGCAAGCGGCCCCTTCGCGAGGCGGCCGATGTAGGAGGCGAAGTGGAGGTCGATCGCGCGGCGGTCCATCTTGTTGCACTCCCAGCCCGTCGCCTCCGCGGGGGCGGGCCCGTTGCGCGTGCCGTTGTTGACATGGCCGATGCGCAGGACCGTCCACGCCCGCCCCGTCGGCGCCGTCCACGCGAGGGCGCCGTCCCTGAACCGGTCCGTCAGATCCACGACCTCGTCCGCCCGCACGTAGCCGGCCGGCGCCTGCTTCGGCGCGGGGCGCGCCACGAGCCCGCGCAGCACCCAGCCCGCAAGGCCCTCCCAGTTGTTCAGGCGCGCGCCCGCATGGAACGTGACGGCGGGGACGTGCATCGGGTGGCGGTGTTCGAGCGTGAACTCCCACGTGTCGGCGACGCATTCGTCGCACGCGAACGTCATCGGCACCGAGTCCTGCCAGACGCCCTGCGGGACCTCCTGGTCGAGGACGCGCGTGCGCACCGCCCCCGCCACGGCGACGAGCGTCACGCGCGCCTCGGGGCGATAGGCGTAGTCGTGGTTCATCTGGCGCGGGCTGGGGAGGGTGATCGCGCGCACGCGGCGCGGCGCGTCGAAGCGGAAGACGCGCCGCATCACGCCCGCAGCGTCCGTCGCCTCGGCCGGCGCCGGCGTCCACGTCTGGTCGTCGCCGCCCTCCGGCGTCGGAAAGGCGAGGACGAAGAGGTCGCGGTAGTCGCGCTGCTCCTGGCCGACGTAGCACTCCATCTGCCAGGTCGGCGTCGGGAGCGCGCCGGCCGCCGCGCCGCCCGGCACGTCCACGCGCGAATAGGCCAGGTTGCGCATCGCCATCTCGGGCGGGATCCACGGCCCGCCGCTCATCGACCAGCCGGGGCAGTTCTGCATCTTGAAGACGAGCCCCCGCCGCGCGCAGCCCTCGGCGGCGGCGCGCACGAGGTCGTCCCAGTCGGCGCTCAGGCAGGGGATCCGCTTCGTCACGCCCGGCCAGGCCACGTCCTTGCCCATCTGCCCGTGGAAGAGGTGGATGCCGCTGATGCCGGCGGCCTTGATCGCGTCGAGGTCCGCGTCAAGGCCCTCTTTGGCGACGTTGCCGCCGATCAGGTGGAACCAGGTCTCTGGATGGCGCGCGGCCGCCGGGCGGGCGAAGGCGGCCGCATCGGGCGCAGCGGCGCAGACGGCGGCGCAGGCGGCGGCGGAGAGGGCGAGAAGCGATTTCAGCATACGGACCTCACAGGGGAAATGAAGGGATTTGTCGTCAGGTTTTCCTCATAGTATACCATACCCCGCCCGAAGGGCGCCCGGCGTGTTGCCACGTCGGCACACGACCCGTACATGCCGTACCCCCTGCGCGCCCACCACGGCCGCAGCAAGTTGCGGCCCTCCCGCCGTACCACCCCAACACGTTCCGCCCCGGAGCAACACGCCTCCACCTCCTTTGGCCCCGAACGCAATGTACCCGCGCCGCCCTCGGCGCGTGGCGTCTGAACGAAGAGGCCCGCTACGTCAACTGGACGGCACGACGACGAGTTGTCCCGGCGTCTTCCCACTGCCAAATGAATTGTCTGTGGCTGGCTTCTGCGAAGCCGCTCGCACAGATAATCGGGTATGAAGATCAGGCATTCCGGGGTTTTCCAACGGAGGCGGAAGAGGGAAGTCCCGACCAGCTGCCTGATGTCGTCGAGTCTGCCGACCGTCTGATAGGCAAGGTAATTGAACGGGCGTTCCGTCATGACGGCAAACACCTCCCGGTAGGTCTGCCCCAGGACCACTTCCGGCGAGTTGCGGTCAGGGAGGGAGGCATCCCATATCGCAATCGGGAAATCGGCGGAGCCATAGCGGAAGTCCCGCCCCAGGGTCCAATGCGAGCTGCAGCGGTTCCTGGACGTATCCACGCAGAGGACATGGACGGCATTTGATTCCGTTACCATGAAGAAGGTAAAGCACCGGTTGCGGCCCGGCCGTTCCTCACAGGCGTCTTCCGTACCTTCACCAGAACCGCGACGTTCAATGGCCCCGTACTGGAGTCTCAGGCATTTCGCCCTCTCGTGTCTTCCCGCTTCATATTTGAGCGCGAGGAAGTACACGAGCGGGGAGGAACGCCGGAACTCCTTCAGGGGCGTCTTCAGGTAGGCGGGCAACCTCTCCCGTACATGGCGCAGGATCCTTCCATGCAGGAAGGATGCGTCGAACCCGTACGTCGCCAATCCGTCAAGCTTTCCATCCACAAAGCATGCGCCGAGACCGCCGTCCAACTCGGCCTCCAATTGCTCCGCCCAGTGCCTCCGGCACCCCGACAGCAGAACTCCACAGCACAGGAACAGAATCCACCTCATTGCCATTCCAGCCGCTCCATCGTCCAGAACATCTCATTCACCGTACTTGTGTGGAGGCCTCGTCGGAGGCATCCTTGAACTCGACGAACCCGCGCACGACCTCCGTCACGAAATCCACCAGGAAATCCAAGCCATAGGGATCGATGGAAACGAGCCGGCACCGGCGGAGGAATTCGATCCCCTGGACGGACTGGAAGCGCAGCATGAAGGCCCGGTTCACGCCCAGCCGCCCAGCCCGCTCGACCTTCTCCCGGACGACGGAGGCGGAGTCGCGGTCAAGGTCGACATAGATCGCCTTGAGCCCCAGCGGTTCCACCAGGTACTCAAACGCCCGGTGAAACGCCAGGACCGTATAGGATTCGGATTCCTGGATTCCCGTCAGGGGGAAGAAGCTCCTGTCGGGAACGGTGTCGGACCGTCCCTCCAGGATGCCCCTCGCGCGATTCCCCATCCTGATTCCATTTCCCGGAGAGAGCCAGAAGTAGGGATTGCCCTCCTTGACGCTGCACCCGTTGGTCAGCGAATGGACCTCCAGACGTGGGTTCACGGCACGGGCCCGTTCCACAAGGGCCTCCTCCCATCCATACCCAAGCGAAAAGTAGAACCCGGCGTTTCCCAGAAGATCCACATCGGACCGCGAAACGTCCCGCCTCGTCACCTCGCCGTCACAGCCCGGCAGCGCGGCCACCCGCACCCTTCCCCGCGCCACGTCCGCATCAAGCATTCTCGTGAGAGCAGGAAACGGCACGACGACGAGAGGGCAAGAACACGGATTTCCAAACGCCCCACAGGAGCCATAGCCCATGGCCAATGCCGAGGCGATTAACAGCGTAATCGCCAAACGCCTGGTACACTTGTCTTGTTTTTCATACACGAACCTTTCACCTCCTTCCGTTTCCGATTCCAGGGTGTTTTCGCCTAGGGTTGCCCGCATGGTCGTGGTCGCCCCCCTCCTACAAATCCGGGGCGACGACCTCGACCTCCTGCTGTTCGCAGGTCTTCTGCGGTTTCACGGTTTCCGGCCCCACATACCTGAATCGGCCGAACATCTCCGTGCAGAGCCCCTTCTGCGTCTTCTCTTCCTCATGGGACAGGTACGGGGCGTCCGACTCCTGTCCGACAAGTTCCCGGCAGCCGGAAGCCTCCAGAAACGAGAAGTCGGCGTCGGACGTATTGCAGTTGTAGTAGACGGCGCCGACGAACGCCGCCCCGTGGTGGAACTTGAGCAGGATCATGTCCAGCGTGTTGTCGGAAGTCCTGTTCGCGACCTCGAACGGGAATACGACGACATCCAACTTCCTGAAGGGATGTCCCCTGAAGGCAGGTTCCGAATCCGGCCTTTCCGGGAACCGCACGACGCCGTCGACGCCGTTCATCCTCTGGAAGCCCTTCCGGCTCCACCATTCGACCGGCGCCCCCGGGGCCATCCGCGAACAGCGTGGATAGATGTACTTCAGGAAGCGCAGTGCGCCATAGAGGGATTCGAGCACCTGTCCCTCCGACGCCCGCCTTTCGGAGAACGTGTTCATGCCAAGCATGGAATCAGGATAGACGAATCCCCCGTGGTGGAACTCGCGCATGCGGAAATACGACAGGCCGTTCGTTACCGACACCGAGCCAAATGCACTGTGGAGTTCGGATCTGGCATGTAGCCTCCCAGACGACAAAACCAAGATCAGCACGACAATCGACAACGTCATCCGCATTCGTCATCTTCCCTTCTTGCTTTACCAGTCCACCAGACCATGCATGACACTGCAATCAATAGACCGTCGGCCGTTTGACGAACAGGCAGGCGCCGGGGTTCCTCCCAACAAACGCGCGCAAATCCCCCCTGATGGTCACGGTCAGCCGGACGGGGCTTCGGCGCTTCTCCAGGAAATCCGTGGAATAATCGGCCGTGAGGTACGGTTCCCATTCCCCGTTGAACGGACTGCGCCGGGGGTGAAGCTCAAGGGTCAGCAGTTCCTTCCCGGCAAGGTCGGAGAAGCGGGCACACGCGGAAATCGGCGGTTCCGCGACCTTCGCACGCAGCGTCACCGGGTCGCCCAGCCCGATGCAATGGCGCCCCCCGTACTTGTGCCTGAACACCGTCGAATACGTGGCTGTATCCGCATCCAGTTCCATGTGGACGAGGTCCACACAGGCATCGGCCGGAGGGGAGAACAAGTAGAACACGAAGGAACGATGCCCCAGCGACGTTCCCCCCGTGGAATAGAAGACTCCGACGTCAACCAGCCACCACAGGGCATAGAGGGAATAGAACAACAGGAACAGGCGGAGACGGCATCGGCCCTTCACCATCCACGCAACGAGGCACGATACCCCGTAGACAGGCAGAAAGAAAAGGACTGCGGCAATGACGACCATTGCCGCCATTTCGTAGGCGGGAGTTATTGCTTCCATCATTCTGGGTGGCCTCCCGATCCTGTGAACCAGCGGTCGAACCACCACGTCACGACATCGGCAACCGTTGGCGTCCCCCTGCGGATCCAGAACCCCTTCCACCGTTCTTCGAACACGTCCACGTCCCCGGGGTCGACGCGATGGGCCCTGCAGGCGGCGGCATAGGCGTCCCTCTCCGTGAAATAGGCCGGGGAGGCGTCGTCCGCCGTCAGGACGAAATAGCGCTCGCCAAGGTATTCCCTGAAGTTCCAGAGTTCCCTCCGCCCCCAGAGAACCTTTTCCGCATGCCCGAATTCAACAATGTCGCACAGGCAGGACAGGGCCAGCCGTTCCGCCGACACATCTCCCGTCACGACACTGGAAGAACACGGGGTACGGCAGTCCAACAGCTGCACGCCTCCAACTCCGTTTCCATCATTGACAAGCTCAAACGGATACCAAAGCGGAATGCGCTTCGCGTCGCCACGATAACGCAGATTCTCAAACGCCCCGTAGAAGCCGTAGAGCATCCAAATATAGAACCCTGCAAATGCCGAGACAACAAGCAGCGCAACTCCAAATTTTCTACATATCTTCACTGCAATACCTCAGTAATGTCATAAATGAAATATTGAACAACCGGGCTTAGAAATGGCGTTGTTATCATGGGAACTCGGGTTACCGGATTTCTAAACATTGATTCCACAGAGAACGTATTCTTAATCATCATCTCAAGCTTCTTCTCGCATCTTTGTACATTTACAGAGATAGTAGCATTTCCGTTAAAAGATCCTAAGACATTAACTCCAAAATCATATTTCCCCGTAACTGTCTTACCGAATCCTAAAGCAGTAACAACATCTATAAGAAAATCTTTAAACCGTGCCTCATATCGAATAGAATACCTTTTTTTAGAATTTGTTCCCCCACGCTGATATCGAACATTCTTGAATTCGTTCCAAATATCGCTCACGGAAGGATGCGTTAAAAGCCTCATTGTAGCCGAATCAGGATATTCGTATTTATATATTTTAAAATCCCCTCCATTGAGAAAATCCCAAAGTGCTTCTAGAAACAACCCCTCATCTGGGATTATCGTATTCCATTCCTTTGAAGGTGCCATACCTAAAGTGTCATACAATGAAATAGCCCTGTTTCCGCAGAACGCATACAGGTTCTCGCCGCCCGCCTCCCCGATCGGGTCGCGGCTGGTCCAGCACCTGTACGCCGGCGAGTAGAAGCGGCGGCCGTAGTAGACGAGGCCCGTCTCGTCATCGCGGTACTTCGTCGAGAAGCCCACGGGGAGGTCCCCGGCCATCGGGCCGGACCGCGAGACGACGTTCCCGAAGTCGTCGTAGGCGTACGCGGCCACGACGGCCCCCGACTCGTCGACGTACTTCGAGACGTTCCCGTAGCCGTCGTAGGTGGGGAAGAGGAACGAGCCCCCGCGCGACACCGCGAGCAGTCCGCCGACGCCGCCCGCGCCCTGGAGGGTCCCGGAGAGGTCGGGGCCCCAGAAGAACTGCATCTCCACGACGTTCGTCGCCGCCCCCTCGACCGTCTCGGCGGACTCGTGGACGAGGTTCCAGCCGTCCCAGACGAAGCGGCGGCGTTCGGCCATCGTCCACGCCCCCACGTCCGCGCCGCAGCGCTCGACCGTCTTCGAGATGCGGCGGCCCAGGTAGTCGTAGGCGCTGCGGACGCGCAGCGCGCCGTTCGTCGGCGAGGCGGACGTCGCGGAGACGAGCCGGTCCTCCGCATCGTAGGCGTAGAGCCAACGGTCGTCCGAGGCCATACCGCCGTCGGCGTTCCACGCGACCGATGCGCCGCCGAACGCGGTCGTCTGGTTGAGGGCGTTGTTGGCGACGGTGTTCGTCACGGCACCCTCGCCCGACACGACGTGGTTGCCGGCGCCGTCGTAGGCGTGCGCGAACACGGTTCCGCCGACCACGGCGCGGACCACCTCGCCCCGGTCGTTGTAGGCGAACGTGTCGCCGTTGCGCGAGACGGGGCGCCCGAGCGCGTCGTAGGCATACGTCCACGCATCGACCTGCCGGCCGCCGAAATCGGTGCGGCAGGCCGTCACGAGCCCCCGGCGGAACGGATCGCGCCCGACCGTGCGCCGGAGCGTCCCGCCGCCCGGCAGCGTGACCACGTGGCCATAGTTGTAGCCCGCGCCGTTCGTGTAGTCGACCGCGAAGGACCGCCCGGACGAGTTGGTCGCGACGACGGCGCAGACGCGGTTCCGCGCGTCGTACGCATAGCCGACGCCGCCCTGCGCGGCGCCGTCCACGGCGAGCGCATAGCCGGTCGGGCGACCGAAGGCGTCGACGGAACGGGCAAGGACGTTCGTCCGCCCGCCCGTCGCCTGGACCTCGTTCGTCAGGACGGACCCCACGGCGTATGCGTAGAGCCAGGCGTTCCCCGAAACATCCCATGTGCGGATCGGCATCCCGTAGGCATCCCTCTCGATCCCGTACCCCATGTCCGGCGAAGAGTACGCCATGCCGACGAGGTACCCGCGCGCATCGCGGACGCACTCGCGCCATCTCCCGGATGCGTCGGTCGTCCGGAGCGGGAGCCCCGGGCCCGTGTAGGTGTACGCGGCCCCCGTCCCGTCCGCGTAGGTCTTCGACGTGCAGAGCCCCGTGGACGCATCGTAGTCCCACCACGTCTCATCCCACTGGGTGTCCCAGATGTAGTCGTCGCACGTGTCGGTCTCGCGCGTCGTGAAGAGCGCCGTGCGGTTCCCCCGCCCGTCGCGGTCCTCGTGTAGCTCGTACGCCGCGCCCCACCGGTGGAAGAGGGTGTCGTCGTGGGTGTAGTCCGCCTGGACAACGGCACCGGACGCATCCTCCTCCAGGACACGCCGCCCCTTCCAGTCATATCCGTAGAAGGTGTCCGCCGTCCCTGTCCCGTTCGTGAAGACGGAGGTGCGCACGAGGTCGCCGACCGTGTCGTACCCGAATTCGGAGACGGGGACCAGCCCGTCCCCCGACGTGCGCTCCACGCGAACGACCCGGCCGAATGCGTCGTACGTGTGGAACGTCGTCTCCCCGTCCTCCTCGACCTCGACGGGAAGGCCGTACCGGCTGCGGGTCGTGGTGGGCGACAGGACGGACGATGCCGTCATCGCCGTCTCAAGGCCCGTCGACGGGTCGTAGGAGACCGTGTTCGTCGTCGCGATGCCATCCGCCCCGACCGTCACGGTGCATGCGCGCAACGCATCCGAGAGCCCCGTCAGGCGTTCGCGCGAGACGAGGACGGAATTCGTCCCGCCCCCGGGACCGGGGCCGAGGACGCAGTGCGTCGTCACGCGCCAGTGGACGCCGTCGACGGCCTCGTAGGCGACATCGGCCGTGTTCGTGACGCCGTCCCGGACCGTGGCGACCTGCTCGCCGAGGGCGTCGTACAGGAACTCCACCACGCGGACGGTCCCGTCCGGGGCGGTTTCCGTGGACGACATGATCCGGGAGGACGCGCCGTCGTACACGTGTGTCGTGACGCCAAGCGGCCTCCAGACCGACGCGATGCGTCCGAGCGCGTCATGGCGGACCACGGCGTTCGTGACGGTCTCGCCAGTATCCAGCACCATGCTGTCCACCTCGACGCGGAGCCCGTCCGCGTCCCATTCCGTCCGGTGCGCCGTCGCCGTCGAACGCCCGTCCGCATAGCGGTGCGTCTTCGTTTCTCCGTTACGCAGGGCCGTCGTCGTCTCGATCTGCACGAGATAGGGATAGTATTCGGCAGACCCCGTCCTGACGATGGTCTCGTCCGCGTCGCACCTCCCGACCCGCTCCGTGGCGACGACCCTGCCGCGCGTGTCGCGCGTCTCCGAAAGCGCGGCCCGTTCGGCGCTGTCCCGGTTCCCGACCCCGTACGTCGTCCATCCAAGCGACGCCACGCCCATCCCCTCGTCCGGCACGAACGCAACCGCCGCCGCGCCGGGTACGGTCCCCACGCACGTGAGCGTGTTCGTCTCGCGCCCCAGCCCGTCGAACCAGTGCTGCGTGACGCGGAACGCGCCGTTGGAGGAGACGTCCGCGAGCCAGACGTCCTCTTCCGCGTAGTAGAGCGAGTCGGACCCGGTCTGCGCCGAGCGCAGGGTCTTCCGCCCCCGGCGGTCCCGCGACCACAGCAGACGGCAGCAGGAATAGGCGTTCGTCTCGAAGGTCCCGTCGGAATACGCCCTCAGGCGGAGCCGCCCCACGTCGTCGTGGAACGAAGACGTCCAGGACAGCACCGCGTCGTCCGACGCCAGGCGCTCCTCCTCGTGGACGACCAGCCTCCGCACGACCTCGGTGACCGCGACGGTGTAGGTCCGGGCCGATGTCCCGGCACGGGAGCGGGTCGTCTCCGCCCAGAGGTGCGCCCCGCTTCCCGAGGGTGCGAAGGAACGGGTCCGGGCGTCCCACGTCCCGCGCACGTACCGGGTCTCGTCCACGACGCCGCCCGGATCCGTCTCCGAGACGACGAGGCCGCGCAGATGGACGGGCACCGCATAGTCGTCGTCCGGGTATTCCACCCTGACGTCGACCATGGGGGCGTCCACGGGCGCCGACCCGTACGCGACGGCATGCGTGCAGACGCGGAACGGGTTCCCGGCGGCGTCCACGGAACGGGCGTAGGTCCACGTCTCCGTTCCAACGAGGAGGGGCGGCGCGCCGCCGCGAAGGACGTAGGTCGTCACGGTGCGGGGGTGCATCGCGTCGTTCCGGTGCCCCCTGTCGCCCGGAAGGGGGAGGTAGGACGTGACCGTCGCGCGCGCCGAGCAGCCAGCGGGTAGGTCGGCGAGGTGCGAGACCACGGGGAGGTCCCCGGGGAACGGCGAACCGTCGAGCTGTTCGATCCGCACGATCTCGCGTCCGCGCGAATCGTAGTCGTGGAAGGACCACGGCATGCGGTTCGACTCCACGGACTTCAGCCTCGCATGCCGGAAGCGGCTCTCGCCGTCGCACCAGTACGTCCTCCTCTCGTCGATTCCGCCGTTCTCGTCGTATCCGTGGCGCCGGGACAGGCGGCGGCGGGCCATGGAGCCCACGCCGACCTTGACGAACTCGGACATGACCGCCGCGACGAGCGTCCCGTCCAGCATCTTCTCGTCGAGGACGTCGGTCACGAAGTCCGGCTCGTCCGCATCCGTCCGCCACTTCCACTTCACCGTCCGGACCGAACGGAGCAGGTCGTCGCGTACTCCGCAGACGGACGGTTCAATGCCGGACACGCGGCTCGCGAACGACACCCCGCCGACGGCGTACATGTCGTCGTGGAGCGTGTACCGCACGTCCTCGGTCGCGTTTCCCAGGACGGTCAGCCGCCGCGCCCTGACGACGTTCGCGTCGCCGTATTCGTTCCAGACCTCCCAGCGGCATTCAAGACGCCCCGAGGCGTTGGAGACGGCAATCGAGGCGCCGTGGGCGATCCGCGAGACATACAGGCTCTTCCCCCCGTCCGACGAGCAGACGACGGAGAAGTCCCCCGCCGCGTTCGTCGCCGAGGAGACGGACGGCGTGCCGAGTATGTTGAACACGCCCGGATGGACTGCGGTCGGCCTATCGATCAAGGTCCAGAGATAACCCGAAAGCGCGTCCGCCGCAGGGCGTCCGAGCGGGATGCGGAGCCGGAAGGAACACTGCGAAAGCGTACCGCCCGCAGCCCCGAGGGTATCGTCATCACCGCATTCGCAGTCCTCGCCGCCGTCGTCGTCGCATCCGCCGGAATCGTCCTCGTCGGACGACTCCTCCGAATCCTCGTCCGAACATGGGGTGGTGTCCGTAATCGGTTCGCCGGGATGGGGGTCGAACCAGGGGGTGACCGAGTACGGGTACGAGGTCGTATACGGGTTCTCGGTCGTCGGGGGATTCGTCGGGGAGGAGGGTTCCGCGAGGAGCCGGATGGCGCGCGACGCCTTCCTGTCGGAAAGGAAGCCGACGGACGGGCATGCGGGGCTGAGCCTGAGCGTGACGTTGTTCGCCGGATCCGTACCGCGCAGGGCCCGGCGGTAGGCCCGGCGGGCGGACGGCGACGTGAGCGGATACGGGGAGTCGAACCGCGTGGGGCGCGGCCCGGACCCGATCATCCCACCCCCCGATACGGACACCTCGTAGCAGCAGACGCGGACGGGGAAGCCCGTCCCCGCAGAGGGGAGTTCGGTCCAGAGGGGATCCGGCGTGGACAGGCATCCCGTCATGGAATCCCGGTCCACCTCCAGATCCAGTCCCCGTACGGGCGGGGCGCAGAGCTCGTCGAAGGGCATGGCCTCGTAGTAGGCGCTTCCGAAGAAGCACGGGAAATCCGACCAGTCCAGGCGGACCGGGATCCTGAACATCCCCGAATCGCGATTGCGGGAGACGGCGACCACGGTCGGCTTGTCCTCCCCCGAAAGGACCGAGACCTTGCCGTCCTCCAGGAATTCCACGCGCGGGGCCCAGCGGAGCAGGTAAAGGGGCGACGACAGGCTCAGGTTGTCCCCCGTCGCGACCAACCTCACGGTCAGGTTCGTCACGACGTTCGTGCCAAGCGACAACAATATCCTTCCTTGACGGGAAATCTCCCCGTATATGTTGCCGTCAAGCTCCATAAAGTCCCCTCCGTCCAGACTGTACTGGCAAGCACAGGTCGCGCGAATCCCACCACCCCTCCACGCCGGGATAGTCGTCAACCCTGGGATGCGACGTGAGGACAATCTGCTGCCAGGGGCTCGTGCGCATGACCCTGAAGGTCCGCTCCACGACGTTCGTGACCCGCGCGGGCCGGGCGAAATCGAACGCGGCGGGGCAGACCTCCCATGCGTCCATGTCCGGCGACATGCCGTCCGTCCAGAACGCGAAGTCCCCGCCGGAGGAGGACGCGAGCGGATCCGTGCCCATCAGGTATTCGACGTAGTTGGAGATCCCGTCGCCGTCCGCGTCGAGGTCCGCGTCGGAGGCGTCGAACGGGTCGAGGCCGTGTGCCCTCTCCCACCCGTTCGGGATCCCGTCGCCGTCCGCGTCCGCCTCGGGGTCGATCAGCGGGGCCAGGTCCAGCGAAAAGGCCGCCTTCACCTGCCCCACGTTCACGAGCGCGAAGTCCTGCGGGTCCGCCTCCCCCGCCCACGGGGGCGGGGCGGACGACGGCGCGAGCTCGGCGAGGCGCGCCCAGAACGGCGCGGCCGTCGCCTTGAGCTGCCCGAGCGTCACCGGGAGGGCGTTGTTCGAGGGCGTGAACGCGGCGGCGAGCGCCGAGCAGGCCGCGTTCAC
>URIT01000092.1 GCA_900547945.1 uncultured bacterium | reverse complement strand
GCGGCGCGCGTGCGCGTTCTCGCGGCGGACGGCGCGCCGCACGCGCTCGCGGTCGGCCGACGCGCGAGTTCGCTCGTCTTCTGGCAGACGGCCGCGCTCGAACCTGCCGACGTGGCGGCGTTCAACGGCCGCGCCTTCAACGGGAACGCCCTCTTCGGCCTGCCCGTCGCCACGTGGCGCGTCGCGTATGCCGACGGCTCCGAGACGTCGTTCGCCGTGCGCTACGGCTGGAGCGTGGGGGACGTGGATCCGCGCGTCAACGGATCCGGGCACACACCCTACGGACGGTACATCGGCGATGCGCGCTACGCCTGGGCGGATGCGGAGGGCCGCACGGTCTACGCGCACGAGTGGGTGAACCCGCATCCCGGGAAGGCGATTTCCTCCCTGACGCTTTTGGCGAAGCCGACGAGGGTCCGCTACGCGCTCTGGGCTTTGACCGCGCGCGCGTGCGCGGACGGCGGCAAGACGGAAACCGGGAAATGAGAAAGGCGAGACGATGCGAACGACGATGACAAGGCGGATAGGGTCGTGCATGCTGCTGGCGTGCGCGTCGGTTGCGGCCGGCGGCGCCGGTGCGGCGGACGAGGCTGGCCGGTGCGACCCCGTGCCGGTGAAGAAGGCGGTCAAGACCGTCCGCCGCGAGATCAAGGTCGCCCTCATCGGCGCCGATCGCCCCGTCGGCCCGAAGGACATGCGCGACGCGACGCCCGAGGGCTGCTTCGCCTACTGGAAGCGGTGGATGGACCGCGAGATCGCCAACAAGCCAGATCTCGTGGTCTTGCCGGAAGGGTGCGTTTCCTACAGGGGATATGGCCCTGAAAAGAAACGGCAGGTCGTGCGGCGATTCGGTGACCGCCTGCTCAAGATGTTCCAGTCGTATGCGCGCGAGCATGCGTGCTATCTTTCGTTCAATGGCTACCGTGAACGTTCTGACGGCCGGTTCGGGAACACGTCGTTCTTCATGGACCGTGAAGGCGATGTGATCGCCGTGTACGACAAGGTGTATCCGACGCCAGAGGAAATAGAGTGGAAGGAGTTTCCCATCGTGCCGGGAGAGGGTCCGGTCGTCGTGGATACGGACTTCGGGCGCGTCGGCTTCGCGACCTGCTTCGACCTCAACTTCCGCGACCTCATCGAGGCGTATGCCCGCGCGAAGCCCGACGTCATCTGCTTCCAGAGCGCCTATGACGGCGATTTCTGGCGACGCGTGTGGAGCTACACGTGCCGGGCCTATCTGGTCAGCTGCACCGTGGGCAATCTCGCGAAGGAGATCGACGGCCCCTCCGGCGAGGTGCTGATGCACAGCCACAACTACTTCTTCACCTCGACGACGAAGATCAACACGAACTGCCGCGTCATCCACCTCGACGACAACTGGGGCGGCATCCAGAAGGCCATCGACACGTACGGCGACCGCTTCGAGATGCGCAATCCCGGCGCCGTCGGGGCCGTCACGGTCCTCTCGAACGACCCGGCGAAGCCCATCGACGAGATCGTCAGGGAGTTCGGCCTCATCCTCTGGGACGACTACTACGCGCGGAGCGTGCGCCTTCGCGGCGGCCCGGTCAGCGGCGAAATCCCATCGCCGGGCGCATCGCCATCAACCGACAAAAAGGACAACCAGCCATGAAAACCATCATCGGAAAAGACAAGAACGACTTGGGACGGCTCGCGGCGGACGACGCGGCGGCCCGGATTTGCGCGGCGATCGCCGCAAACGGCGAGGCGCGCGTCGTCTTCGCGAGCGCGGCAAGCCAGTTCGAGTTCATCGAAGCGCTGCTCACGCACAAGGAGATCGACTGGTCGAAGGTCTGCGGCTTCCACCTCGACGAGTACGTGGGCCTCCCGGCCGACCATCCGGCGAGCTTCCGCCGCTTTCTGAGGGAACGCCTGCTCGCGAAGCTCCCCTGCCCGGTGAAGGGCTTCACGTTCGTGGGCGGCGACGCGCCCGACACGGCGGCGGAATGCGCCCGGCTGGAATCGGCCCTGCGCGAAAAGCCGATCGACCTCGCCTGCATCGGCATCGGCGAGAACGGGCACATCGCGTTCAACGACCCGCCGGCCGATTTCGAGACGAAGGCGGCGTATGCGGTCGTGAACCTCGACGAGGTCTGCCGCCGTCAGCAGGTCGGCGAAGGCTGGTTCCCGGATCTCGCCGCCGTGCCGACGCAGGCATTCTCGATGACGGTGCCGCAGATCCTCGCGGCGAAGGCGATCGTCGTCATCGTGCCCGACGCGCGCAAGGCCGAAGCCGTGAAGCGCACGGTCGAGGATGCGGTCAGCCCGACGGTTCCGGCGACGGCGCTCAAGACCCACGCCGACTGCGCACTCTATCTCGACCCGCCGGCGGCGGCCCTCCTGTCGAAATGAGCCGATGAACACGGGCCTCTCCATCCTCGATTACGCCGTCATCGCCGTGTTCTTCGCGGTGATGCTCGGCGTGGGCGTCTGGTACACCCGCCGGTCGACGTCGTCCGACCAGTTCTTCGGGAACGACAAGACCGTTCCGTGGTGGCTCGCGGGCGTCTCGTTCTACATGAACAGCTTCTCCGCGCTCGCGTTCGTCATGTATTCGGCGCTCGCCTACAAGTTCGGCTGGGTTCCCGTGACGGTGAGCTGGCTCTCCGTGCCGGCGGTCCTGCTGGGCGCGTGGTTCCTCGCCGTCCGTTGGCGACGCGCGGCGAAGGGAAGCCCCATCGACTACATTGCCGAACGCTACACGCCTGCGATGTGCCGGATGTTGGCTGTCCTCGGGCTCCCGATGCAGCTCCTGGACAATGCGCTCAAGCTGCTCGCCATCGGTACGGTCGTCGGCGTGGGCATGGGATTCCCGCTCTTCTGGTCGATTTGCCTTTCGGGGGCGATCATCGTCCTTTACACCTTTCTGGGCGGACTCAAGGCCACGCTGACCTGCGACCTCATCCAGTTCCTCGTGATCCTCATCGTCGTGCTGACCTTGCCGTTCCTCTGCCTTGGGCACCTCGCCGGGCTGGACGGCGGCACGGGCCTCGTACACGGCTTCCGGGTTTTCCTCGCGCGCGCCCCTGCGGGCTTCTTCGCTTTCACCGCCGGGAAGTACACGTGGGTCTACATGCTCGTCTTCTTCTGCTGCGTCGGGTCGACGCTCTCGACGAACTGGTCGCTCGTCCAGCGGTACTATTCGACGAAGAGCGAACGCGACGCCAGGAAGACGGCGTACCTTGTCGCGGCGCTCCTGTTCGCCGGCCCGCCGCTCTTCTTCTTCCCCGCGATGGCGGCCCGCGTCTTCCTGACGGGCATCCCCGACGCGGAGATGAACGGCGTCTATGCGATCCTCTGCCGCGCCGTGCTGCCGGCCGGGATGATCGGCATGGTGATCGCCGCGATGTTCTCCGCGACGATGTCGTCCCTGGCCGGCAACTTCAACGCGGCGGCGGCCGTCGTCACGAACGAGCTTTACCTCGCGTTCGCGAAGGCTCCCTCGGCGCGGGCGAAGATGGTCGCCGCGCGCCTTGCCACGGTCGCGGTGGGCGGGCTGGTCGTTGCGCTCGCGTTCGTGATGCAGTATGCGCAGGGTGCGGACGACCTCTTCAACCTCTCCAACAAGGTCTTCGGCGTGTTCCTTCCGCCGATCGCGATTCCGATGCTGTGCGGCATCTTCGTGCGCCGATTCTCGAAGCGGTCGGGCCTCTGCGGACTCGTCGGCGGCATTGCCGTCGGCCTGGCGCTGTTTGCCGTCGGCTCCGTTCCCGCCTTCGCCTATCTGCGCGAGATGGTGTGGATCTTCCCGGCGACCGCGTTCGCGACCCTCCTCTCGCTGACGCTCGGCACGCTTCTTTTCCGCGACGCGCCGGCGGAGCGCGCGGCGGTCGAGGCGTTCATGGACCGGATCGAAGGGAGGGCGAAATGAACGGTGGTTGGATCGATCTGCAGGTGAACGGCTATGCGGGCGTGGACTTCAACGCGCCCGGCCTGACGGTCGAGGCGGTCAAGGCCGTCACGGAACGCCTCGCGGCGGACGGTACGGCCGGCTATCTGCCGACGCTTGTCACGGGCGACCCCGAAATGCTGCTCGCGACGATTCGCACGGTCGTTGCCGCGCGGCGGACGTACGCCGTCTGCGAGCGGAACATTCTCGGCTTCTTCCTGGAGGGCCCGTTCATCTCCGACAGGCCCGGCGCGGTCGGCACGCATCCGGTCGAATGGGTGCGCGCGCCCGACCTCACGCTCTTCCATCGCTTCCAGGACGCGGCGGAAGGCTCGATCCGCCTCGTCAATGTCGCGGCGGAAGTGCCGGGGATGCCCGCGTTCGTGAAGGCGCTTTCGTCGGAGGGCGTCGCCGTCTCGCTCGGGCACTCGCTCGCGACGAGTCCGGCGGACGTCGAGCCCTGCCTCGCGGCGGGCGCGAAGGCGTTCACCCACCTCGGCAACGGCATCCCCAACGAGGTGAACCGCCACGACAACATCGTCTACACGGCCCTCGTCGAAGACCGCGCCTCGGTGATGTTCATCCCGGACGGACACCACCTGCCCGACACGATGCTCAAGCTCTACTGCCGCGCCGTGCCGACCGACCGCCTGGTCGCCGTTTCGGACGCGCAGTATCCGGCGGGCCTCCCGCCAGGCGACTACGAGGTCTGCGGCGCGCACGCGCGGCTGGAGCCGGACGGCCTGCTCTGGAATCCGGCGCGCAACTGCCTCGTCGGCGCGACCACCCCGCTCGCGACGTGCATGGCGATCCTCAAGGCCCGCACGGGCCTCACGGACGCCGAATGCCGCCGCATCGGTCACGACAACGCCCTGAACCTGATCGGCGGCAACTATAGATGTGGCAATGAAATAAGAAATAAACTCCGATGATTGATGCTCTCGCTACCGCTCCGCAGACTACATCTGGCTTCGCAGAAGCCAGTCACAAAACAATCACTTACATGGTCGTGAAATGCGAATGTTGCAACCTTTGGCAAAAACATTCGGCGGAGCGGTAGCGAGAGCCACACGAATCGGAGTTGTTTTCACACTGGGGAGGATCAATCTAATTTATTTACATTTTTCTATAATTTGCATTTGACGGCAGGGGGGGGGGTAATGTTAAACTTTATAGAATCCTTATCGGGTAATTGGAATCAGGAGAAACGTATGAAGCTGTGGAGAATGGAAAGGTTGATCTTGCTGGGGATGACCGTACTGGGTGGTCTGGCGGGGACCGTCTGCGCGGCCGATCCGACGGAACGCCGGTGGAACGTGGCGGAGGGATTCGTCGACGCGGCGGCGAGCTGGCAGAACGGCACGCGGCCCGCGCAGGGGACGCCCGACGCGGCGGGCGAGATGGCGTATTTCACGGGCGCGGGCGACAAGACCGTACGCTTCCCGGCGGGCGGCTGGACGGATTGCGGCGTCTTCTACTTCGCGAAGGGCCTTGCCGACGGCACGACGCTCACGTTCGACGCGACGGGGACCTCCTGGACGTTCGCGCCGGGGACCTACTTCTCGAACTGGCAGATCCTCACGCTCTGCGGCGACAACCATTCGGGCATCAGCTACCCGCACATCCTCCAGGTCACGGCGAACGCGAACGGGAAGATGGCGGAGCCAATCTTCACGCTGACCGACGGCGTGGTGCGGTTCTTCAAGCACACGGCGCAGGGGAACGTCCTTGCGCTGGAGCGCGGCACGTGGGACTTCACGCGGACGGGCGCAAGCGGAACGGACTACCTCCTCTTCTTCAACGCCGAACAAGGCGGGACGGACGAGGTTGTGCTGCGCGCGGGGACTTCGCTCAAGACGCCGGGAATGCGCCTGAGTCCGAACACGACGGGTCTTGCCGGGGCGCGGTTCCGCGTGGAGGGCGGCGCGCACGCACTGGGGAAGGTGATCGTGGGCGGCGTCGAAGTCAATAAGGAGGCGAGCGCGACGCCGGTTCTCTTCGAGATGACGGCGGGCACGGTGGCGGCGGACGCGGTGAACGTGGGGAACCGCACCACGACTTCCGACAACCGCCTCGCGCTGCGCGGCACGGCGGCGCTCACGACGGAGGCCCTGACCCTGTCCGAGTCCGGCGCGGGGGCGACGGTGGACCTGGCCGACCGGGCCACGCTCGCCGTCACGAAGGATCTGCTGTTCAGACCGGCGGTCGAGGGGACGGTGGCGACGCTCGTCGCGACGGACGACGCCGTGGTCACGGTGGCGGGCTTCGTCCGGCCGAATGATCGTGCGGCGTCGGCGGCGCGGAGCGAGCTGGTCCTGGGCGGGCGCGCGCGTCTGCGCACGACGGCCTCGCACGACGGGCCCGGCGGCGGCGGCCTCGCCTTCGGCACGCAACCGGGCGAACACCGCGACGCGGTGGCGCGGCTCGTCGTCGCGGACGACGCCGTGGTGGAGACGGCCGCGCGCACGACCGTCGGACAGGTCTCGGCGGCGTCGAACGTCATCGAGGTGTGCGGAAACGGCACGTTCATCAACACGTCTTCGGGCGGCGGCCTCATCCTCGGGCGCGGGCGCGGCGGACGCGGCTACCTCGTCGTGCGCGACAACGGAACGGTGCGCCTCGCGGGGCCGCTCGACCTCTCCGGCAACTTGAAGTTCGGCGACAACCTCGGCGGTGCGGCGCGGATGGACATCCTCGGCGGGACCGTCTCGGCGTCCAGCCTCTCCCTGGACGGCACGAACGCTTGGGCCAATCTCGCCGGAGGGACGACGACGTTCGGGACGTGGCGCGTCGGCGGCGAGCCGCCGTACAACGTCCCGTCCGAGGGATGGACGCTGCCGACGAACACGTTGCGCGTGACGGGCGGCACGCATGCGGTGAGCGGGTATGACGCCTCCAGCACGTCCATCGAGATTGGCGCGACGAACGGCAACGCGCAGGTCGTGCTGGAGGGCGGCGAGGTCAGGGCGTCCGCGCTGCTTGCCGTGGGCATCCCGAACATGGTGGGGAATCCGGCCCTCCTGACGGTGACGGGCGGGCGGCTGGCGCTCGCGCAGAAGGGCGACCATGCGACCGGCGACGCCAAGGTCATGGTGGGGCAGCGCGCGGGCGCGAAAGGGCGCTTCGTGTTCACGGGCGGCGAGGTCGTCGCGAACAGCATCCGGGGCGGTTCCGGGGCGTCGGAATTCATTGCGGACGGCGGCACGTTCACGGTCCAGAACGCCGTCGAAGGCGATTGGGCCCTGAGCCGCCTCGACGCGGCGCGCCTCGGCGCGAAGGGTCTCACCGTCAACGTGCCGCAGGGCGTGCGGGCGATCAGCCTGCAGGCGTTCACGGATCTGGAGGGCGCGGACGGCCTCCTTGCGAAGAAGGGGGTTGGCGCGCTCGTCGTCTCAAACGCCTCCGAACACGCGCGGACGGCGGTCGCCGCCGGCGCGCTCGTCCTCGGCCGGGACGTGCGGCAGTTCGGCAGACGGCTTTCGATCGCCCCGGACGCCTTTGTGCTTGTGGACGTGCCGGCCGAAGTCGGCGACCACGACGTCTTCACGCTGGAGGCGGAGCTGACGACGGACGAACTCGCGCGCATCCAGCCGGAGGCGTGGGCGGCCGGGCGCGGCTATGCGTTTTCGCAGCGCACCGAAGGCGGCGTGACGACGGTCGTCTGCACGGTGACGGAGGGCGGCCCGGCGGAGGTGTCCGTTTTGGAGACGACGACCTTCGCCGAGGCGCAGACGCTGGCGACGCGCCTGACGGTCGGCCCGAACGTCGCCGCGACCTTCCAGGCGCCCGTCACGTTCGTGGGCGCGGAGCTTGTCATCGACGTCGCGGCGGGCGGTGTCGTCACCTTCGAGCAGCCCGTCACGAGCGTCTGCACGGCGGTGCGGAAGACGGGGGCGGGGCGCGTGGTGTTCCGCGCGGCGAACCCGGCGTTCCGGGGGACGTGGAGGCAGGCGGGCGGCGTGTTCGACGTCCGGCACGCGGACTTCGGCGCGGCGGCGGGGGCGGTCCTTGCGGCGGACACGTTCGCCTACACGGGCGCGGGGCCGGGGACGTTCGCGGCGAAGGCGACCGTGGACGGCGGCTCGGCGCAGAAGCGCGTCGTCGTCGATACGGCGTGCGACCTGACGTTCGCGGGCGGCTTCGACTCCCTCGGCGGCGGCCTCGTCAAGACGGGCGCGGGCGCGCTCACGCTCGTCGAGCCCGCCGGGACGTTCGCCCTCAACACGGCGAGCGTGCCGGCGAAGGATTCGGCCCTCGCGTCCGTCCCGGCGGACGGCGCGGCGCCGCCGGACGCGAGCAACGTGGAAAATAGCAGCGTGGCCGCCGCCGGCCTGCAGATCCTCTCGGGCGCGGTGCGCGTGAAGGGCGCGGGACGGGACGCGACGACGGTGAAGAGCGAGCAGTCGGTCTTCGTCGGGACGCCCTATGCGCCTGCGGCCGAGGCCGGCCTTGAAATCGCCGACTGCACCTACGTGGCGGACGGCACGGCGCGTGCGACCGTCCTGGCGACGGGGACGACGGCGGCGGACTTCGCGGCGCCGTATCTGACCCTGCGCGCGGCCGCCTACGTGTCGCACCGCCTGAAGCTCGGCGCGGGCGCGCCGACGGTCGACGTGTACCCGACGGTGACGATGGTCGATGCGACGGTCGCGTTCGAGAGCGGCTTCGACATCGGCTGCGCAAGCGACAAGGTGCATCCGCGCCTCCTCCTCGACAACACGCAGGTCACGCAGTACCGCGACGGCTACGCGGAGGGGCACCGCTTCTACCGCGACTTCGCCGTGACGCTCACGAACGGGGCCCTGCTCAACGCGACGTACACGGCGGGCGCGGGGAACAGCTGGCACGGCCTCCGCTTCGAGAACGGCGCGTGGGGCACGCTGCGCGTGACGGCGGGCTCGAAGGTCCAGACCTCGCGCATCGAATCGCTCAACACGGGGGCGACGGATGAGAAGCACGTCGAGGTTGTCTTCGACGGCGGCACACTTGAGATGACGGCCGACGCCTCCGGCGCCGAGGCGAAGACGGCGTTCGCCGCGCCGGAGGTGCAGGGCTTCACCGCGACGGGCGCGGGCATGGAGGTCCTGCTGGCGGAAGGCGTCACGCACACGTTCGCGACGCCGTTCCGGGGCGACGGCGCCGTGACGAAGACGGGCGCGGGCACGATGGCGCTCGCCGACGTGGCGGACGGCAAGCCCGTCTTCCGGGGGACGGGCGACGTGGTGCTGCGGGAGGGCGTCCTCGATCTGGGCGGCCGCGTGGAAACGGGCGTTTCGCTCGTCGGCGCGGGCGGCGTCGTCCGAAACGGCACATGCGCCGTCAAGGCGGCGCCTGGCGCGGCGCGCGTGCTGCGCGCCGGGGCGGGGACGGTCATCGCGCGCGTCGTCGTGGACGCCGGGGCGGACGCGCTGGCGCACGGTCAGAAGATCCCCGTCGCCGCCATCGAGCCCGGCGCGGCCGTCACGGTGGCGGAGGGTTGCCCCGTCCAGACGGCGAACAAGGACCTGCGCGGCGAGGTGGCCGTGGACGGGGAGGCCGTTGTCGTCACGCTCCTGACCCGCAGGCGCTTCTTCCTCATCCTCCGGTAATGAAATCCGATGGTTGATGCTCTCGCTAACGCTTCGCCGCTTCGCACGTTCAAACCTCTTTTCAAGGAGAAAACAAAAGACATTATGTTGTGATTGTCATGTGGCTGGATCTTCTGCGAAACCGGTCTAAGCCGGCGGAACGGGAATGCGCCGCAGAAGCTTGCTTCGTAGGGTAGCCGTAGGCCGCGTGAGAGCATTAATCATCGGAGTTTATCGTATGAAATTCTCAGTTTTACTCAGTTCCCTTCTTGTTTCGGTGTTCGCGATCGGCGATGACCTTGCCGCGCGCGTGGACGCGGGGTGGGCGCAGGCGATGACGACTTGGAACCCGCGCACGGGCGTGGTGACGGGCTGCGACAGCCGGAAGTCCCTGCCGCCGCCGGACGCGACGAACAACCTCTACCGCATGTACAAGGGGCGTCCCGGCGGGTGGGGCCCGCCCGGCGTCGGCGACGCGCCGCTCATCTGCGGCACGGCGCTTTCGGGCCTCGTGGACAAGTGGGCCGTCACGCGCGATCCCGCCGTGAAGGAGGAGGCGGCGAAGGTGGCGAAGGGCGTTCTCAACCTCGCCGTCCTCCACGGCTACAAGGGGTTCGTCTGCCGGGGGTTCTGCTCGGACGACAAGACGACCGTCTCGCTTTCGAGCCGCGACCAGTACACGCACTGGGTCCACGGCCTCTGGCGCTACGTGACGGCGGACGGCCTTGCCGACCCGCAGATCGTTGCGGAGTACCGCGTGCGTGTCGCTGAAGTGGCGGCGTTCATGGAGGCGCGCGTGACGGCGGCGCACGGGTGGAACTTCGGCCTGGCGGACAGCCCGGAGAAGGACTATCGGGGCATCTGCACGATGTGGGGGCCGGAGATCTGGCCGCACGAGGCGGCGCGCCTGCCGATGATCTACTGCGCGGCCTTCCTCGCGACGGGCGACGCGCACTGGCGCGACCTCTACGAGACGTTCATCGACGAGGCGCTCGACCGCACGCTCAAGATCAAGGAGATGTCGCCGCAGAAGATCGCGGGCCGGATGCCGTGTTATTCGCTCTTCCAGGCGAACACGTCCTTCGAGCCGATCCTCGCCTACGAGAGGAATCCGGCGCGCGTCGCGAAGATCAAGGCGGCGATGGCGGCGTTCGCCGACCACGCGCGGCGGCGGGCGAAGGGGGCGAACCCCGCGAAGCCGCCGTACGGGATGTGCTGGGACGGCGAACTCGCCCTCACGCAGCTGATGGCGCCGGAGATCCCGGACCGGGCGGAACTCGCCGCCTTCGTCTCGGAAACCGTCCGGCGCCAGGACCTCGCGCGCAGCGGCGTCTGCCGCGCCGCGCACGTGATGGCCGCCTACTGGCGGTTGCGCCGCCGCTAACGGCAGAGCGTGTAGAGGACGCCCGCGACGACGGCGGAGCCGATGACGCCCGAGACGTTCGGGCCCATCGCTTGCATGAGGACGAAGTTCGCCGGGTCGTCGTCGCGCGCGACCTTGTTTGAGACGCGCGCGGCCATCGGGACGGCCGAGACGCCCGCCGAGCCGATGAGCGGGTTGATCTTCTCCTTCGAGACGAGGTTCATGATCTTCGCCATGACGACGCCGCCCGCCGTCCCGACGCAGAACGCGCAGAGGCCGAGCGCGAGGATCGCGAGGGTCTGGCCGGAGAGGAACTTCTCGCACGCGAGCTTCGAGCCGACCGAGAGGCCGAGCATGATCGTGACGATGTTGATGAGCGCGTTGGCCATCGTGTCCGCGATGCGGGAGACGGAGGGGCCGACCTCACGGGCGAGGTTGCCGAGCATCAAGGCGCCGATGAGCGGCACGGCCGACGGCAGGAGGAACGCGCAGAGGAGCAGCACGATGAGCGGGAAGCAGATCTTCTCGATCTTTGTCACTTCGCGCAGCTGGGGCATGCGGATGAGGCGTTCCTCCTTCGTGGTGAGGGCCTTCATGATCGGCGGCTGGATGATCGGCACGAGGGCCATGTAGGAATAGGCCGCCACCGCGATGGCGCCGAGGAGGTCCGGGGCGAGGCGGGAGGTGAGCCAGATGGCCGTCGGGCCGTCCGCGCCGCCGATGATGCCGATGGAGCTTGCCTCCCGGAGGCCGAAGCCGAGGTCCGGGAAGACGGCGGCGAGGCCGAGCGCGCCGAAGAGGGCGAAGAAGATGCCGAGCTGCGCGGCGCCGCCGAGGAGGGCCGACTTGGGGTTCGCGATCAGCGGACCGAAGTCCGTCATCGCCCCGACGCCCATGAAGATCATGATCGGGAAGACGCCCGTGTCGATGCCGAAGCGGAAGAAGTAGTGCAGGAAGCCGCCCGGTTCCACAATGCCGCCGGACATCACCGGGATGCCGCTCGCGAGGAACGAGACCACGCCGTCGTGCATCATCGCGGGCGTCGTGATGCCCGAAAGCGGGCAGTTCGCGAGGAGGCCGCCGAAACCGATGGGCAGGAGGAGGAGCGGTTCGAAGCCCTTCACGATCGCGAGGTAGAGGAGGATGAGGCAGATCGGGATCATGATGAGCTGCCCCACGCCGTAGGACATGCCGAAGAGCGTCTTGACCGCGTGCCCGGCGACGAAGGCGCCCGTGTCGTCGAAGTAGCCGCCGTGCCACTTCAGGTCCTTGTCCCAGTAGCCGTTGCGGTTCGCCGTGAGGGGCTTGGCCTCGGGGCGGTCCGCCTCCGCGAAGTTGCCCGTGAGGTAGGCGGGCGCCTCTTTCTGGAGGAAGCCGGCGATGCCCGTGTCGCCGCCGAGATTCCACACCTTGCCGAGCGTCGTCCGCCAGTCGCCGTCCGCCTGCGCGCCGAGCGCGCCGGCCAGAACGAGAAGGGCCATCAGAAATTTCTTCATCATCTTCCGCCTCCTTACGCGATCATGGCGAGCGTGTCGCCCGTCGCCACCTTGTCCATCACGGCCACCTGCACCGACACCGCGCCCGCGCAGGGGGCGGTGACCGGGGTCTCCATCTTCATGACGTCCATGACGAGGATCTCGTCGCCCTCGCTGACGGCCTGGCCGTCCGTGACCGAAACGCGCAGCACCGTGCCGGGGACGGGGGCCTTGACGGGCTGTCCGCCGGCGGCGGGACGGGGCGCGGCGGCGGAGGCGTTCGCCGGGGCGGGCACGGCCGCGCGCGTCTTCTTGCGCGGCGCTTCGTCCGGCACGAGGTCGTCGAATCTCGAGACGATCCGGCTGGCGCCCTCCGAGATGAGGATAAGGACATACAGGAACACGTAGACAATCCCCATGCCCGCGATCATGAGCACGAGACCCTGACCCATAATGGCCATTTCGTTCTCCTTTTGCACGTTTTTCTTTTTGTTCCCGGCGGCGTCCACGAAGATGCCGTTGGGAAGGTCTAGATGTCGGTCTTTTCACAGGTAAATGCGCGTCCGCGCCGCGCAGGTTCACCGTGGCGAAAATAGTTGGCGCGGGACGCGGTGGGGCGTGGGCCCGGCCTGTGCTGCCGTGTCTGCGGCCCTCCCGCCACAGGCACGTTCCGAAGTGAAATCGCACGCCGGTCCTGTTTTGACGTCCCGCGCCGAGGGCGGCGGCGGGTTCTTCGCGCACCGGGCCTTTGCCGTCGTGCGGGTCGTGCCAAAAGTTGCAATTGATGGTTATATCAAGATTTTTTCGTTTGAATCATGGGCTCGTCAAAAAACCGGGCGAAGGGCGCCCGCGATGCTTTTTGATGGGCGTGGGCCGTGTCGCCCGCCGCCCGCGCCTCGCACGGGAATGCAGATCTTGAGAGGCGGACAGGGAAGTTACGGAAGTGTAGATCTTGAAAGGCGGGCAGGGAAGTTACGGGAATGCAGATCTTGAGAGGCGGACAGGGAAGTTACGGAAATGTAGATCTTGAGAGGCGGGCAGGGAAGTTACGGGAATGCAGATCTTGAGAGGCGGACAGGGAGGTTACGGGAATGCAGATCCTGACAGGCGGGCAGGGAAGTTACGGGAACACCCTTATCCCGATTTTTTGAATAGGCCCTGATTTCTCGGACGCAAAACGGCGT
>URIT01000091.1 GCA_900547945.1 uncultured bacterium | reverse complement strand
CGGGGACGTCGGCCCCTACCACGCCCCGCGCCATGCAACGCCCATGCCCCGCGCCACGCCTCGTACCCCCGCGCCACGTCCGCACCCATGGTAGGGCGCGACGTCCCCGACGCGCCGCGCCCACGGGGACGCCCACAGGCATGCGGGCCGCCGGGGACGTCGGCCCCTACCACGCCCCGCGCCATGCAACGCCCATGCCCCGCGCCACGCCTCGTACCCCCGCGCCACGTCCGCACCCATGGTAGGGCGCGACGTCCCCGACGCGCCGCGCCCACGGGGACGCCCACAGGCATGCGGGCCGCCGGGGACGTCGGCCCCTACCACGCCCCGCGCCATGCAACGCCCATGCCCCGCGCCGTCCAACCTCGTGCCAACAAACATTTCTCTCTTTTTGCCCCTTGGTTGCATGTATCGAATATGACATACTGTCTGCATGAAGGCAAAGAACTGTAAGGACGATGCGGCCAAGGCCGCGTTTCTGAGGAGGGTCGCGGCGCTCGACGAGATGGAGGAGGGCGAGCAGGCGCGGCGAGAAATCAAAGAGCAGCGTTGGAAGCTGGAAGAGGAGCGTCGGCGAAACTTGCTGAACGAGCGGCGAATCCGAAAGCTCGAAGACGAGCTGCGGCGGCTGAAGGGCGGGCGGTTGTCTGGGTGAGTACCTCGCAGCACTCGCTACTTGCCGGTGAAATGCAGAAGATTGGATTCGTAGTCCTGGAGCGTATGGTAGAAATGTACGATCAGAACACGTTTGGCTGTCTCGTCAATGCGGTATATGATCTGGTGGTTTCCAACTTGGGCGCGACGGTATCCGATGGCGCGGAGGAACGCATCTTTGCAGAAGGAGAATTTTCCTGGCATGGTCTCCAGTTCGCATAGGCGAGCCTCGATTTTGTCCGCAAGGGCCGTCGCCGCCGGAGGGTTGCGGAGATCGGCGGCAATGTATCTGATGATGCGGTCGAGATCGGCTTCCGCTTCGGGCGAGACCACAACCTCATACATGGTATTTCTTCCGGATGGCGGCGAGGGATGCACGTGCGCTTTTGCCTTGGCCGGCCGCAATCTGCCGTTCGGAGGCCGCGATCTTCTCGTACATGGCCAGCCTGGAAAGCGTCTCGTCGAAGAACCGGGTGCTGACGATTACGGAAGAGCCGTATCCGTTTTTTGTCAGGTAGACAGGCCCGTTCTTGATTTCATTCTCGACATCGGGATATTTGTTCCGAAGGTCGGAAACCGGGCGAATGCGGGTTGCGATCATGACGGATTCCTTTCAGCAAGATGCAAATATTATATCACAATTTTATCAGAGGCCGGCTGCGCGAGTTTTGCGATGGCCTCTGAAGTGAGATCTGTGAGAGGACTTGCGCGCTTACTCGTAATGCCCCATGCAGGAGCTGATGACGAGCTGACCGTCGTCGATTCGGAAGATCAGTCGGTTGGCTTCGTCGATGGCGAGGTCAGACCACAGCTTTTGCATGGCGGAGACTCCGATGCGTGCGACGTGGCGCGGGCGTTTCGGTCAGCGGCGGCAGTTCGTGGAGGTGGTAGTTCCGCTTGCCGTTCCGGTAGTCCTCGGCGGCGGCGCGAATGCGCGCGGGATCGGCGAGCGGGTTTGTGCAAGCGCGGACATCGAATGGGAGGGCCTGCCGGTCAATGGTCTGCCGTATGAAAATCGTGATGGCCGTCGAAAGGTTCATGCCCATGCTGTTGAAGATGCTTTCGGCATGGGATTTGAGGTTGTCGTCGATTCTGAAGCTGACTTGTGCCATGGCTGGTTCTTCTCCTAATGGGGTGCAGTATACAACAACTGCGGTTTCGCTGTCAAGCGGATGCAATACGGTGAAATCAGGCCTGAAGCCCGGCTTGGGCGAGGTCGACCATTTCATGGCAGCGGTCGTAGAGTTCCTTGCGCGTCGGCTGGCGCGCGGTCGCCTCGCAGAGCGAAAGGAAGAGCATGCGCCCGGCGGCGCAGAAGCGCTCCTTCTCGCGCGGCGGGTGCCAACGCGGGCCGAAGCCCTCGGGCGACAGCACGACCAGCCCGCCGCCCGCGCGGGCGATGGCGTTGCCGCAGGCCTTTTCAAGCGGGCTCATGAAGGTCGAGACGCCCGCCCCTCCGGGGCCGATGCGCGCGGCCGATTCGACGAGGGCGTTCCATTCGGGCGAGCCTTCGGCGGTCGCACGGTGGCCCTTGAAAGGCACGAGAACAGGCAGATCCAGGAGCGCGCGGTTGCCGTAGGCGAACCAGCGGCGGCCGAGGAACTCGACGGGCGCGACCTGCTGAAAGAAGCGGGCGTTCGCGCGGCGCAGGGCGGCGCGCGCCGGGTTTTCGCGGATGTAGCGGCGAAAGGCGGCGAGCTGGCCCTCTTTCTTGACAATCCAATCGTGCCAGGTGGGGTCGAAGATCGGGCGGAGCGCGGGCGTTTCGCGGCTCTGGCCGCGAGGTGGCGCGGACGCGCCACCCGCAAGACCCGGTGCGCCACCAGCAAGACCCGGTGCGCCGCCCCAACCTGCACGGTTTGGGCAAGCCGCGCGATTGGGCGAGGCGGGAAGGGTTTTGCCTGTCGCGGCGTCGGCCGCGACAACCTGCCAATAGGCATTGCGCAGGGCCTTGGCGAGTTGGCTAACGAGAACCCCCAGCGCGACGCGGTCGGGTATCGCGCGAATCTTGAAGAGAAGGTGAAGATGATCGGGCATGATCACGAACGGCGAAATCTCTTCGCAGCAGCGCCACTTCAGATGAAAGCCCCTAATAGCCGCCGTGAACGCGCGGGTGATCGCGTTTTCGACGAGGCCATTGGGCCCAATTTCGGAAAACGCCGCCAGCCCCTTGAGACGCTTCAAGGTGACCATGTAGAAATACGGCGACTTGTAGTCGAAGCCTCTGAGACGGCCCATCGCCCCCATCCTTTCGCGATTTCCAGCCCAACAACACGTGTAGTTTACGATAAAGCCGCCGAGTTTGCAAGGCGGAGGAGAGCTAAGCGATGACAAACACCGAATCCCTGTTTCCGCCGAAGTCGGCGGCACATCCGACGATCTACGCCTATTCCGAGACGCGCGCAGAACTCGCGAGCCTCCTGAAGGTCGGCTATACGGATCGCACGGTCGAGACGCGCATGGCCGAGCATTATCCGACCAAGCTGCCGGACGGCACAATGCCCTACTGCGTCGAGCTGGTCGAGTCGGCGGCGATGCGGGCCTTGGAGTCGATCGAGGGCTTCCGCTCGCTCAACAAGGACATCGCGACGATCATCAGCAACGCGAAGGAACTCAAGAAGGCAAAGGCGGAAGATGCGAAGCCATGCGGGGTTGGGGCGTGACACCCACCTGCGCGTACCGTCCACCCAGGGACGCGCGGGTTAACGGGCGCCCGGGATGTAGAAGAGCCTCTTCGCCGTGTCGCCGCCCTTCGCGAAGCACCAGTCGAAGTAGGCCTGCAGGGCCGCGCGGCGCGCCGGAGGCGTGTCCTTCCGTACGAGGATGTAGGTCTTGCCGAGGATCGGCCAGCCGGCGGACGTGGGCTCGACGGCCGCGCCGGACGCGCCGCGCAGGTTCACGATGCCGAGCTTCGCCTCGCGCGCGAACGTGTACTCCGTGTAACCGATCGCGCCCCGGATGCGGCGCACGCCGTTGCACACGCCGGGGTTCTTCTGGCCCGCGATGCCGCACGGCCACTTGAGGAGCGTGCCCGCGCCGACCTGTTCCTTCCAGTCGGGGCTGACCGCCGCGAGGTAGGTGCTGAAGATGTGTGTCGTCCCCGAGCCGTCGCCGCGGTGGACGACCGTGATCTTCAGGGCGGGCAGCTTCAGGCCCGGATTGAGGGCCGCGAGGCGCGCGTCGTTCCAGCGCGTGATCCGCCCGAGGTAGATGTCCGCAAGCGTCTTCCCGTCCAGGACGAGCGCGCCGCTCGCGACACCCGGCAGATTCACCGCCGGCACGACCGCGCCCGACACCATGTGGAACTGCTCCAGCCCGGCCGCCTCGCACGCGGCCGCGTCGAGCGGCGCGTCCGTCCCCGCGAAGTCGACCGTCCCCGCCTTGATCTGGCTGATGCCCGCCGAGGAGCCGACGGACTGGTAGTTCACCTTCGCGCCCGTCCCCTCCTGGGTGTAGGCATACGCCCACGCCTGGTAGAGCGGTGCCGGGAAGCTTCCGCCCGCGCCGTTCAGCTCGATCCGCTCGGCGGCCCCCGCCGCCCACGCCGCCGCGCACAGGGCAACCGCCACGGCCGTCTTTCCGATCTTGACCTTGTTCATGTTCGTTTTCCTTTCCTTGCCTGTTTTCCTGTTTACCGTCAATGTGTTTTCCACCGCCCACCGGAGGATACGGACGCATTGGCGCGCGCCCCTCCCGCCCTTGGACAATCCGCGCTAGAACTTCCACGCGAGCTGGACGCGCCCGAAAAGCGCCGGGTTGCGGTCCCCCTCGTCGAAGTAGTTGCCCTTCCCGAGATATTCGCCCTGGAAGGAGAGCGCCCCGCCCTTCAACCAGTCGCTGCCGGTCAGACGGCCGAGCTTGATCTCGTAGCGCAGCTGCGCGTAGAGTCCGCGGTAGTTCCCCGCGTCGCCGCCTGCGGCGCGGTGTTCGGAGACGGGCGCGAAGAGCGGGCCCGCCTGAACCTTGAGCGACGCGGCATCGCCCGTCTTGCAACCCGCCGCGAGGTGCGGGTAGAGGAGGTTCGTGTAGTCGTACTTGTTGTACATCGGCGCGACCGATTCGCCGAGACCCGTCTCGCGGTTGAAGACCGCATGCCAGGCGTGCGAGCCGCGATCGCCGTCCGCGTCGCCCGTGAGCCCCCACACGGCACCTGTCAGGTAGGGCTTCGCCTTGTAGGTGAGGCCCGCGTAGCCCTGTCCGGCGAGAAGGCCGTCCTCGCCCGCCTGGGCGGCCCCCTCCAGCTCGCCCGAAAGGGTTTCGGTGAACTGCGGCAACAGGCGGAAGCCGGCCGTGTGCGTCTGGACGTTGCGTCCCTCGGAACGGTACTTGGCCTTGTGCCCGCGAATCTCCTGCTTGGCGACGTAGTAGAGGTCCCAGCCGAGCGACGTGTTCGAGCGATCCTGGTAGTAGAGGCCCGCGCCCAGTTCATCCTGCCCGTAGCCGCTCATGTCGTAGCGGTGCGGCTTCTTGCCGTTCTCGTGTTCCTTTCCGAGCGTTGGCAGCCAGTCGACGTGGGCGCAGAAGAGCGCAAAGGCGTCGAGCGTGCGGGCGTCGTCAAAGTGCGCGGTGAGCCGCACGGCATCGAAGTAGGCCGAGCGCGAACCGTCGCCGCCGGTGCCGTCGGAAATGATGCGCTTCGAGCCGAAGGACATGTCCTGGCGGCCGATGCGCAGGTCGAGGAAGTCGAAAAGCCCCTTCTGCCGCCAGTAGAGGTTGTCGATGAAGACGACATCCGGGAAGCGCTGCTTGCGGCTTTTCGATTCGGGGCGGCGATAATGGCGGAACTCGTCGGAGAGACGCGCGTAGAGCCCCCAGTTTTCAGGTCCGATGTCGATCCACGGATGAATCCGGATGCGCGCGTAGTCCGAATGGGGGTCCTCGCCGCGCTTGTTGGTCGGGAGCCCCTGCGTGACGTCGTAGCGCAGGCGGAGATCCGCCCCCGCCTTGACCACGCGCTCCGCCTCGTTCGTCGCGCCCCACGCGACCGTCGCGGCGAAGAAGGTCGCCGCCGCCAACCCCAACTGCCGCCGTCCGGCGGGTTGCTTCTCGGGGTTCTCCATGTGTTCTCCTTGTTGTGTCATGTCGCCGCAGATTATGGAACATCAGCGTGAACAACACGTCAAGGGTACATGAAGAGTGCGCGAATATCCTGTTAGGAAAAGGTGAAGGTGCCATCGCGGCACATGGGGACGCGCGTCTGGTTCCGCGTCAGCTCCGCTGGCGCAGCATTTCGTACAGGCACACGGCGGCGGCGACGCCGGCGTTGAGCGACTCGATCTCGCCCGGCATCGGCAGCTCCGCGATGAAGTCGCACGTCTCGCGCACGAGGCGCGTGATGCCGTTCCCCTCCGCGCCCACCACGAGCCCGGCACGGCCTCGGAAGTCGATCGCCGTGTAGGCCTTCGCGTCCTCGCCCCAGTCGAGTCCGGTGAACCACATGCCGGCCTCCTGGAGCTGTTTCATCGCCCGCACGAGGTTGACGACGCGGGCGACCTTGAGGTATTCGCTCGCGCCCGCCGAGGCGCGCACGGCGGCGGGCGTCACGCCGCAGCCGCGGTCTTCGGGCAGGATCACGCCCGTCGCGCCGACCGCGCAGGCGGTGCGGAGGATGGATCCGACGTTCTGGGGATCCTCAAGGTGGTCGAGGACGACGACGGTCGCACCCTCGTCGGCGCGGACGTCTTCAAGGATGTCCTCGAAGGCGACATAGGGGTAGCCCGACGTCTTGAGCGCCACGCCCTGGTGGTGTCCGCCGCGCGTGAGCAGGTCGAGGCGTTTGCGGTCCTCCGTGCGCACGACGATGTTGCGGTCACGCGCGGTGGCGCGGATGACGGCGAGCTCGTCGGCCTCGTTCTTGTCCGGCGGCGGCAGGACCACCTCGCTGAACGTGCGCCGCCCGGCGCGCAGGGCCTCGATGACGGGATTGCGTCCGTAGATCCATTCACCGCCGGTGCAGAGCTCGCGGGGGCCCTTGTGCTTCTCGTTTCGCATGGCGCCTCGTTCCTAGAGCATGCGAAGCTTGACGGGCGACTCGTTGAGGATGCCGGCCTCCCGGATCTCGGCGAGCGCGGCGTCCACCGCCTTCGCGGGCGCGGGGTGGGTGAGGACGACGACGGGCACGAAGCCCTTCTCGTCCACGTTCGCCGTCTTCTGCGCGGCGGCGGAGATCGAGACGCCGTTCCGCCCGAGGATCGTCGTCATCGTGCCGAAGGCGCCCGCCTTGTCCGCCACGTTGAAGCGCAGGTAGAAGCGGCTCACGATGTCGCCCGGCGCGCGGAGCTTCGTCACACCCTCGCCGTAGGTCGGCACGGCGCGCGCGTAGCGCACCTCGCCGTGGGCCATGTTGCGGGCGATGTCGCCGATGTCGCCCACGACCGTGGAGGCGGTGGGGAGGCGCCCGGCGCCGCGTCCGTAGAACATCGTGTCGCCCACCATGTCGCCGCGCACCATCGCGGCGTTGAAGACGCCGTTCACGCTCGCGAGCATGTGGTCGAAGGGGACGAGCGTGGGGTGAACGCCCACCTCGATGTCCGCATCGTGCTTGGCGACGACTGCGAGCAGCTTGATGCGGTAGCCGAAGTCGGCCGCGTACTGCACGTCCTTGCCGGAGAGGTTCCGGATGCCCTCCACCTGCACCTGGTCGAGCGACGGCTGGAAGCCGTAGGCGAGGGCGCTGAGGATGCAGGCCTTGTGCGCCGTGTCGAAGCCGTCGATGTCGAGCGAGGGATCCGCCTCGGCATATCCGAGCTTCTGGGCGTCGGCCAGGATTTCGTCGAAGGGACGCCCCTCGTTCTCCATGCGCGTGAGGATGTAGTTGCAGGTGCCGTTGAGGATACCGTGGATCTGCTGGATCTCGTTGCCGGCAAGGCCCTCGCGCACGGCGCGGATGATCGGGATGCCGCCGCCCACGGAGGCGCCGAAGTAGATGTCCACCCCGTTCTTCGCGGCCGCGTCGAAGATCTCCTTCCCGTATTCGGCGAGAAGCTTCTTGTTGGCCGTGACGACGGCCTTCCCGGCGTTGAGGGCCGCGAGGACGAACGTCTTCGCAATGCCGGTGCCGCCGATCGTTTCGACGACGATCTGCACGGACGGATCGGCGATGACGCCCTGCGCGTCCGTCGTCAGCACGTCCGGATCCACCGCCACGCCGCGGTCCGTCGTGATGTCCAGGTCCGCGATCTTCCGCAGCACGACGTCCACGCCCAGGCGTTCAGACATGACCCTGCGGTTGCGCAAAAGACCCTCCGCCACGCCCGCGCCGACCGTGCCGAACCCCAGGATGCCAACTCCGACTTCTTTCATCTTGCTTCCTCTTCTTCCTTTTCGCGCGCGGAAACCCTCCGCCGCCGCAGATGGCCTTATATGATACCGCACGAACCCCCTTGCGTCAAATGCCAATTCAGACTATACTATTGCACCAGTAGGATCAAAGGAAACTGCCATGCTGAAAAAAGTCGTTCTGCCCGTTTGCCTCGTGTTCGTCCTGGCCGCCCTCGCCGTCGGCGCCGTCTCCTGGGCCTGGTCGCGCCGCGATACGCCCGACTCCCGCCGCGCCGCGCGCAAGGAGGCCGGCAAGGCGCTGCGGGCCTGCGCGCCCGAGGCGGTGCTGCCCTTCCTGGAGAAGCTGGCCGGTGAAACCGCGTTCCACACCTGGTTCGTCCCCGCCGCCGACGGCTCGGCGAGCCCCTGGCGGTTCTGGACCCTGCGCTGCGGGATGCTCACCGCCGTGCCCTACGACTACATCGGCCAGCTCACCGAGGACCAGTTCATCCGCTTCGCGGGCGACGGCGGCGCGAAGCCGGCGGACGCCGCCCGCCTGAAGGAGCTCCTCGCCTTCTCCGACAGGCTCCTCAAGCGGAACGTCCTCTCCGAACCCGCCGCGAACGCCCTCCGGGAACGCCGCCTCGACGGCTTCTTCCTCTCCGGCGACTTCGACGGCGCCATCGCCTACCTGGAGGGCGAGGGCGTGCCGAAGCGCTCGCCCGGCTGGTGCAGGGGCACCGCCGCCAAGCTCCGCGCCCACAAGGCCATGGCGGCCGGCGACAAGAAGGAGGCCGTCAAGCAGCTGCTTGCGTTCGGCGCATTCATGCTCTCCGACGAGCAGAAGGACTTCGAGGACTGCGATCCCACCACGGGCATCGTCTACTCCCGCGACTGGGTCGTCGCCCGCAACTACATGCGCTGCGCGAAGATGACCCGCGAGCTGGGCGACGCCGCGCAGGCCGACGCCTACCTCGCCGAGGCGAAGCGCTTCTTCGCCACGGCGCACGAAAAGGCCAAGGACGACCAGAAATCCCTCGACACGCTCCGGGCCGAAATGAAGGAGGCCGGCTGCGCCCTTCCCGCGCTCCCCGCCAAGACCAAGTGAAGATCCTCTTCCTCTTCATCGACGGCGTCGGGCTGCGGGAGCCGGCGGCGGACAACCCCGTCAACCCCGAGGTCTGCCCCGCTCTGTGCCGCCTCATCGAGCGGCACAGCGTCCCCATTGACGCCTGCCTCTCGGTCGAGGGGCTTCCGCAGTCCGCCACCGGGCAGGCCACCATGTTCACCGGCGTGAACGCCCCCCTCTTCATGGGCCGCCACTGCGAAGGCTTCCCCGGCCCCGGACTGCGCCGGAAAATCGAGGAGGACAACCTCTTCCTCCAGCTCAGGGCCCGCGGCAAGCGCGTCAAGTTCGCCGACGCCTACCTCGTCGAATCCGCCGCCGAGCTCGTCCCCCGCCGCTTCAAGAGCGTCACCACCGTGATGGCCCTCACCACCCCCGAGGTCGTCTCCACCCTGGGCGACCTCCTCGACGACCAGGCCGTCATGCAGGACCTCACACGCGAGACCATCCAGGACCGCTACCCCGACGTTCCCCTCGTCACCCCCGAGGACGCCGCCGAACACCTCTTCAACCTCGCCCGCGCCCACGACTTCACCCTCTACGAGTTCTTCCAGACGGATGTCTCGGGCCACTCGATGGACTACGACCGCGCCTGTTCCGTCCTGCGCACCTACGACCGCTTCCTTTCCACCCTCGTCCGCTTCACCGAGGCCGCCGGCATCACCCTTCTCATGACCGCCGACCACGGCAACATCGAGGCCATGAACGAGCGCGGCCACACCCGCAACCCCGTTCCCTTCATCGCCTTCGGCCCCCGCGAGGCCGAAATCCGCGCCCAGGTGAAGTCCCTCGTGGACGTCACCCCCACGGTCCTCAAGTACATCTAGCCTGCGCGGCGACAAACGCCCGGTGGACCGCCTTGTCCGCGTACGGATCGTCCGCCGCCGCAAGTTCCGCCGCCGTGTAACCGCTTCGGATGCCGAGCAGCGTCACCACGCGCGCCGCCTCGTCCACCGCGAAGTCCAGCCGGAACATCCGCACCGAGAACGTCCCCGCGTTCGCCCCCGTGCGCACCACGCGCTTCCGCGAGGCGTCGAACGGCTCCCCCGCGAGCTGCAGCCTTGCCGTCGCGAGAAGATCCTGCCCGCCCGCCGCGCGCACGCACGCGGCCGCCGTCTCGAACGCCGCCGTGGCGACGACGCGCCAGTGGTCCTGGGCGTCCACCCAGCCCGCCTTCACGCCGGGGAAGGCGTCCGCCGCCGGAATGTACGGCTTGATGTCCAGGATGGGCGTTCCGTCCAGCAGGTCCGCCTCCTCGACCTCGACGACGCGCCCCCGGACGGCGACGAGGCGCACGCAGGAAAGCCCGATCGGGTTGGGGCGGTACGGCGCGCGCGACGCGAAGACGCCCACGCGCGGAACACCCGGCGCCGTCACGGGCGGATGCGCCGTCGGACGCCACCCGCCGCCGTTCCGGTCGAAGACGAAGACGAGCCAGATGCGCGCGAACCCGTCGAGGTCCCGGAGCGCCGTCTCGAAGTTGCGCCCCGCCGCCAGCTCCACCCGCCCCGCGCCGCCAGCGAACACGCCCTGCCGCGGCGCCTCGTACTTGCGCGCGGCCCCGCCGTGGAAGATGCCGATGGGCTCGAAGTTCATGCCGTCATCCGAAAAGCAAAAACCACCGCACGTACGGTGGCCTTTGGTATGGTGGCGAGAGGGGGATTCGAACCCTCAACCAGCAGATTATGATTCTGATGCTCTACCGTTGAGCTATCTCGCCGAACGAGAAAGTAGTTTACCAGATTCCCCTCCGTCCCGCAACTGCAAAATCACGCAAAGAACGTCATGGACGTTTTCTTGTATTCGCGCGTGGAAAGGAGCATCACGGCGGGCACGGCGGTGCCGGCCACCCGGTTGACCTCTGCGGAGAGGGACGCGAACTGCGCGTTCGCCTCCGCCGCCGCGCGGGCGTGGACCATCGCGAAGAGGTTGTAGGGGAAGTTCGGCGCCTCGGGCCGTTCGTAGCAGTGCGTCACCTCGCCGCGCGCCGCGAGCGCGCGGCCCGCCGCCGCCGTGTCGCCCGCCACCCGCCAGCAGCACATGCCGTTTGCGGACCACCCCGCGTTCCGGTGGTGGAGGAGAAGCCCGATGCGCTTGAGCCGCCCCTTCCGCCGCCAGATTTCCAGCGTCGAGAGGAGATCCCATTCCTTCATGCCCAGCCGCCCGGCGAGGGCCGCGAAGAAATCGGCCCGCGCCTCCGTGTCGCCCTGCAGCGCCCCGATGACGGCACGGTCCCGCGCCGTGACGGGCGGCAGATCGTCGCCCTCCGCCACGTCCTCCTCCCGTGCGCGCGTGGCGGCGCCGAAGACCACATCCACCTTGTAGCGGCGCGTCGCCGGCAGGACATGCAGGGCATACGGCCCCAGGCGCGCGGCCACCTCGTCCACCATCGCCGGGAAGATGTCCGCCGGATAGCTGAGCGTGAACCAGAGGTTCGGAACGCCCGGCCGCAGAGCGGACGTGGCTTCGCGCACGTAGCAGTGCGTCACGCCCGCAAGGGGCGTCAGCTTCGCCGCCGCCGCGTCAAGCGCCTCCACGGACACCGCGGCGGCGCAAAGCGCGGAACGGTAGCCGAGACGGCGCGTGTCGAAGACGGCGCCGAACCGGCGCACCGTCCCCACCGCCCGCTGGCGCGCCAGGCAGGCGAGGAGGTCCGCCTCGCCGCATCCCAGCTCGCGTGAAAGCTCCTCGAACGGACGCGCGCACAGCGGAATCCCCCGCTGCAGCGCGACCACCATCGCCGCGTCGTCCACGCTCACCGCTTGTTGTACGGATAGCTGACGACGTCGTCGACGATCTGGCGGGCGAGGTCGGCCGCAATGCGCTGCGCCGCGTCGCGCTGGCCCGTCAGCAGGTCTCCCTGCACGAGGAACGTCGTCTCCGCCACGTACGTGCGTCCGTCCACCAGCACCTTGCCGGCCTCCTTGTCGACGAGCGACACCTTGGCCGTCACGAAGTAGCGGTACTCGCCCGCGCGCATGCCGTAGCCGCGGTCGTAGGAGACCGGGCGGCGCTCCGCCTTCACGAGCGCGCCCTGCACCTCGATGGACGAGTCGCCGGAGCGGCGGATGGAGAACGTGCCCTCGCGCTGGAACTCGCGGAGCGTGTACTGCGTCACGATCGGGCCCAGCTCGGCCGACTGCGTGCGGTTCTCGAACACGGGCACCGCGACCGTGCGGATCTCATCCGGCACGCGGGACGTCCACCGGTAGTCCGGCAGACCCGAGCAGCCACAGAGCGCCAAGGCGGGAACGAGAAGGAGGAATGCGCGACGTTTCATGGACCTGGTACCTTTCAGTTGTTCGGCTCGGCGACGGGCGGGACGGCTGCGGACGGCGGTTCCGCCAGTTCGGCGATGCGCGCCCGCACGGTCTCCGCATGGGGGGAATCCGGATATTCGGCGAGGAAACGCTCCCACGACGTGCGCGCCGCATGGCGCGTGCGCTGCTTCGAGTCGTAGAACTTCGCGCTCCGGTAGGCGTCCTCCTCCATGTAGCGCTTCAGTTCCTCGGCCCACCCCTTCAGCTCCTCGGCCTGCTCAAGGTCGGGCCGCCGCGCCAACGTCATCTTCAGATAGCCCATCGTGTCGCGGCAGCGCGGGATGTTGTACGCGAGGCGGCGGCACAGCCACATGCGCGCCCGCGCCTCCAGGTAGGCCGCCCGGCGCGCCTCGACGGAGACGGGGTACTTGCTCTGCAGCGTCGCGTAGACCTTGCACGACTCCTCGTACTGGCTGTCCTGCTCGCGCAGGTCGGCGATCTTGAGCATCGCCTCGGGCACGTAGGGGGCGCCCGGCGCGCGCCGCACGATCGACTCGTAGTGCTGGCGCACGAGGCGGTTCGAGAGGAACGAGAAGCCGAACCAGGACTTCTTCTTCTCGACCATCGTGTTCACGAGCCGGTAGCCGTATTCCACGAGCTCCTGGTACCTGCAGTCGCGCGCGTAGAAGTCCAGCAGGTATTCCAGCTGGTCGAACGCCTCCTCGTAGTCCTCCAGCGGACCGGCCAGCAGCTTCACGAACCGCAGCTGCGCCTGCGGCGCCTCCTTCGAAACCGGCCATTCGCGCACGAGCGCGTCGTAGGCCTTCGCGGCCCCCTTGGAATCGCCTTCCGTCTCAAGTTCCTGCGCGAAGGCGAACTGCTCCGCCGGCGTGTCGCGCTTGACGCCGAACCACCAGCTCTTCTCGCGGCGCTCGGGCTTCTTCACGTCGTCGAGCCCGTCGAAGCCCGGATAGGCGTCCGTCGCATACGGCGAGTTGCCGCCCGTCGAGGCCCCCGCCACGCTCCGCGCCGGCGCCGCCTGAACCGCACCCAGCGCCATCATCGCGACGGCGCACAATCCGATTTTCCAAAACGTGTTGCCCATGCCCTGTCCGTTATCCGTTTTCGTACCGTTTCCGCACAGTATACCACATCACACGCGCCCCCGCCACCCGCTTCCAGGCGACACCCTTATCCCGATTTTTTCGGGACAGCTTATCCCGATTTCTCTCCGAACCCCA
>URIT01000090.1 GCA_900547945.1 uncultured bacterium | reverse complement strand
ACGGCGGGCGCGGACGGCGTGTGGGAGACGGCGGTGCCGGACGGGCTCGTCTTCGACCAGCTCTGGGTCGGGGGGCGCCGCGCGGTGCGCGCGCGCACGCCGAACCGCTTCTACCACTACATGAAGGAGTCTGACGAGACGTGCGCGAACCGCGCGTTCTTCGCCGAGGCGGCCGATGTCGCGCCGCTCGCGCAGCTGCCGCCGGACGAGCTTGCGCGCGTCGCCGTCGCCGTCTGGCAGAGCTGGGACATGGGCTACGGGCACGTCGCATCGCTGGACGCGGCGTCGGGCCGCCTCGTCATGAAGCAGGCGATGAAGCGTCCGCTCTTCTTCTGGTGCGCGACGCGCCCCCGCTACGCGCTGGAGAACTTCCGCGCCGCGCTCGACGCGCCCGGCGAGTGGTTCCACGACGTCAAGGCGCGGAAGCTCCTCTACATCCCGCGTGAAGGGGAGACGGTCGAACGGACCCGCGCGCACGTGCCGGTCGCGACGTCGCTCGTCGTGTTCGCGGGCGACCGCGCGCGGGGGGAGGTCGTGCGCGACGTTTCGTTCGAGGGCATCGGCTTCGAGTACACGGCGTTCCGGATCGGCCCGACGGGCGTCGCCAACGCCCAGGCGGCGGCGAACGTGCAGGAGGGGGCGCTGATGGGCGCGGGCGTGGAGAACCTCTCGTTCACGAACTGCCGCATCGCCCACACGGGCGCGCACGGCCTCCTCCTCCGCGCCGGCAGCCGGCACGTGGCCGTGCGGCACGCGCTCGTGGAGGACCTGGGCGCGGGCGGCATCGCCTTCGGCGGCGACAACCCCCGGGACCCGGCGAAGGCGGCCGGCGTCTCCTCGCACCTCGTCGTGGAGGATTCGATCATCCGCCACGGCGGGCGTACGCTCCAGGCGGGCATCGGCGTGTGGATCGGCCACGCCCACGACTGCGCGGTCGTCCACAATGAGATCTGCGACTTCTTCTACACGGGCGTGTCGCTCGGCTGGACGTGGGGTTACGCGCCGACGGTCAACCGCCGCAACCGCATCGCCTTCAACCGCATCCACCACATCGGGCAGGGCGCGCTCTCCGACATGGGCGGCGTCTACACGCTCGGCGACAACGCGGGCAGCGAGGTGGCGAACAACTGGATCTGGGAGGTGAACGGCTACGCGGGCAACGGCTCGCCCGCCTGGGGCCTCTACACGGACGAGGGCTCGCAGGGCCTCGTCTTCCGCGACAACCTCGTCGCGCGCTGCCGCGACGGCGCGATCCACCAGCACTACGGCCGCGAGAACGTCTACTCCAACAACCTCTTCCTCGCCTTCTCGAAGGCCGGCGCGTGGCGCTCGCGCGCCGAGGGCCATGTGACGGTCCGCGTGCTGAACAATGTCTTCTGGTGGACGGACCCCGACGGTGCGGCTTGGCGCGGCGGCGGGAGCTTCGCGTCCATGCGGGACGTCGTGGCGGACGGCAACCTCTACTGGTGCGCGGCGGGCGCCGTGAAGGGGACGGCGTTCAAGGGGGCGGACTGGGCGCAGTGGCGCGCGCAGGGGCACGACGCGCGGGGGGCGCTCGCCGACCCGCTCTTCGCCGATCCCGCGAAGGGCGACTGGCGCCTGCGGCCCGGCTCGCCCGCGCTGTCAGCCGGGTTCCGTCCGTTCGACTGGCACGCGGCGGGCGTCTACGGCACGGACGCGGCGTGGCGGGCGTGCGCGGAGGAGCGGTGCTGGGACGCCTTCGAGGACGCCCCGAAGGCGCCGAAGTACCGGCGCGAGCGGCTGCGGGCGGACTTCGAGCGCTTCCCGGCCGGCAACGTCCCCCACACGATGGGGGCGTTCGCGCCGCTCGACGCCAACCCCGGCCGTCCGGGGCGGCTCGCGGTCGTGGACGCCGATCCCGCGCAGGGGCGGAAGGCGCTTCGGTTCGCCGACGCGCCGGACCTGAAGCCGGACTGGACGCCCATCGTCACGGCGGCGTGCGGCGTGGAGGCGGGCGTCGCGAAGCTCGCGTTCGCCCTCAAGGTCGAGGACGGGGCGACGCCGACCGTCGAGCTGCGCGACTATTCGGGGGACGAGCCGTTCACGGTCGGCGTGCGCCTCACCGTCCAGAAGGGGCGGTTCACGGCGAACGGGCGCGACCTCTGCGCGGCGCGGCCCGGCGTCTGGCACGACGTTGCGCTCGCGCTGCCGCTTTCGGGCCCCCGGGCGGGCCGGTGGTCGCTCACCGTCACGCCCCGGGGCGGCGCGTCCGCGCGGGCGGAGTTCGCGTCGTTCCTCGACGCGCGCTTCAAGGCGCTTACATGGATCGGCTTCATCTGCTACGGCGCCACCTCCTCCGTCTGGTACCTGGACGACCTGCGCCTCGACACGGAGCGTGATAAGCACGGCGGCACGTTCCACGGGAGGGACGCGCTTGTCGCGTCCGCCTGCCCCGCCGCCGGGAGGGACGCGCTTGTCGCGTCCGCACCCCCCTAGGTCGCGACAAGCGCGACCCTCCCGCACCCCCCTAGGTCGCGACAAGCGCGACCCTCCCGCACCCTGCCCGGTCGCGACAAGCGCGACCCTCCCGGTGGACGAAAAAATGAAATTCCGCGTTGACAAGTTCTGGGAGGGGGATATAATACTGACGTTTCTCTTTTATCTTCATAATAGGAGTGAGCGCGATGCGAATGGACACGGTGGCGAAGTTTGGGAGCGCATGCGCGGCGATGCTGTTGCCCGTGCTTGTCGAGGCGGCGCAGAACGGCGCGGTGGACGCGGCGACGGGCGCGTCGTATGTTGTCACGGTCGCGGCGGGGACCGACGTCACCCTGAGCGCGGAGGACGCGGCGGCGCTTGGGACGGGCGTCGATCTTGTCAAGCGCGGCGCGGGGCGGCTCGTCATCGCGACGAACCTCAAGGCGCAGGGCTGGGCGGGCGAACTGCGGGTTGAAGAGGGCTACCTGCGCGCACGGGAAGTCGGGGCGCTCGGCACGGCCGCGAAGGGCACGGTCGTCTCGGACGGTGCGACCTTCGAGGTGGACGGGTCCGCCGTGGGGGTGAACACGTCCGGGTTCGTTTCGGGCGAGCCGTTCACGATCACCGGGCGGGGCATGAAGGAGGGGGACGAGGAGATGGGCGTCATCCGCAATGTCGCGAACAGCCAATACCCCGGCATCAGTCCGGTGACGATGCGCGGCGACTGCCTCTACACGGGCGTCGAGGCGAACGGCCGCCTCGATGTCCGAGAGGGCACCTTCGACATGAACGGCCATACGCTCACGGTGCGCGGCTACTTCGCCCTGACGTCGGCGGCCCTCGCGCATCCGGGGCACATCGCCGTCGAGTCGGGGGTGCTCTGCCTGGAGGGCGGGCTTACCTTCAACGGCGGCGCGGAGAACCGCCTGACGGTCGCCTCCGGCGCGCGCGTCATCCTCCAGGGGGCGAAGGGGAACCTCCCCTGGACGCTCGTGCTGCGGGACGGGGCGAAGGTCGAACGGCTGACGTACGGGTCGGATGAGGCGGGCCGGAACGTCTGGGCCGGCCCGGTGGAACTCGTCTCGGGCCAGGCGACGCTGGTTTCGTCCGAGACCAAGCTCCCGCCGCTGACCTTCACCGGGAACATCACGGGCGCGGGCGGCCTCAACGTGACGTCCACGGGGAACGGCGTGGTGCGGCTCATGGGCACGGCGAACACGTTCACGGGCGGCCTCACCGTGAGCGGCAACGGGGACGTCTGGCTGGAAAGCCCCGGGGCGCTCCCCCACGGCGAGGGGGCGGGCGACATCCGGCTGGCCCATAAGGACGCCCGTCTGCTCGCCCGCGCCCGCGACGACGCGGGGACGGTGGAGACGGGGTGGAGCGTGGCGGAATACCGGGCGCTGGCGGACAAGGTGCAGGTGGTGAGAGAGGGCGCGGCGGCCCTGCTGTGGAACGCGGCGGGGGAGACGACGACCTACAACGAGGCGGTTTCGACGGACGGGTTCCTCGGCCACGCCGGCGCCGGCACGCTGAGGCTGGGCGGCGACTGGGCGACGGGCGACCTGATGAACCTTGAGGGAAACCTCGACGTGGCCGAGGGGGCGCAGCTGCACCTGCGGTTCCTTGACCTCGCGGGCGGCACGATGACGGTTCCCGGCGGCGCGCTCGTCTATTGCCACACGAACGCCTACATGGGATGCGCGTGGCCCGAGACGGCGAAGCTCGTCGTCGAGAGCGGCGGCTGCTTCATGACGTCGAACGAGAGCCCCACGCGCGTCTATTCGATGGACATGGGACATCCCCGGTACCGAAGGGACGCTTCCTACCGTGCGGTCCTCGAACTGCAGGACGGCGCCTCGATGACGGGGCGCATCTGCGTGGGCGCCGGCATGGGGCGGACGGACGCGGCGGCGCTCTACATCCGCGCCGGGGCCCGCTTCCGCAGCGGCGGCACCGGGGGCGGCAGCGACATGAACATCGGGAGCGACGGCTGCGGTTACGTGGAGATGGCGGGATGGATGCAGATGCCCGGCTGGACGACCATCGGCGGCGGTGGCAACGGGCGCGGCGTGTGGGTGCAGAAGGGCGGCGAGGCGGCCAACACCGGCGACACGTTCGCCATCGGCTCAGGTGGAGGGCGCGGCGAGGCCTACTTCTCGGGCGGGACGTTCACGGCGGACAGGGCCATCCAGGTCGGGCGCGGCGCGTGGAACTGGAAGGCCTTCGGGGCGCATGCGGCGCTGACGGCGACGGACGCCGCGGACGTCGCCTGCAAGGGGGGCATCGACCTTGCGATGCAGTCGAACAGCGTGGCCGCGCTCAACCTCAACGGCGGCGTCCTGCAGGCGAAGTATATCCGGAAGATGGCGCAGGTCATGCCGCTCAACTCCGGGCCGAAGGACGCCGAGGGGAACTATGTTGCCGTGCCGTTCGAGGACAACACGGCCTTCGTGAACTTCAACGGCGGCACGCTCAAGGCGCTTCAGTCCGGCACGCTCTTCAAGCAGACGGCCGCCGACGCCGCGCGCCCGGTCGACGCGGTGTACGTCTATCCGGGCGGGGCCGTCTTCGACACGGGGGGGTACGCCTGCACGATCGACGTGCCGCTCGTCGCGCCCACCGGACAGGGCATCGCGTCGATCCCGCTGCCGGAGCCCTGCACCGTGCCGGGGAACTACATCGGTTCGCCCTACGTCACGATCTCCGGCGACGGGACGAACGCCTGGGCGCACGCGGTCTTCGATTCCGAGCGCGGCGTCGTGACGGGCATCGAGGTGACGTGCCCGGGCGTGGACTACACATGGGCCAAGGCGACGCTCGCGCGCGGCGGCTGGACGAACGAAATCGTGCTGGCGGACCTGCCGCTGGCGGCGAACGCCTCCGGCGGCCTCGTGAAGAAGGGCGCGGGGCGGCTCGTCCTGAACGCCGCGAACACCTTTGCGGGGCCCGTGGAGGTGGCGGGCGGCACGCTCGTCGCGGGGAACGACCGCGCGCTGCCGGAGGGTTGCGCGCTCGCGTTGACGGGCGGCACGTTCGACGGCGGCGGGAGGACATGGACGTTCGGCGCGGTCACGGCGACGAGCGGCGGCGTCGCGAACGTGTCGGGTGCGTTCACGGCGGCGTCGTTCACCAAGACGGGCCCGGGCGTCTTCGACCTTGAGCCGGTCCTTGACAGCGCGAAGCCGATCGAGGTGCGGGAGGGCACGCTCCGCCTGCCGCAGGTCGGCCCGGGCCTCTGGGAGGCTGCGCACGCCCACGCGACGGCGGAGGAGCGCGGGGCGGAGTTCAGGGCGCAGCCCGTCTTCAAGGAGGCCGTCTCGACCTCGCTCGTCTATCTCTACACGAACGGCGTGAACGAGACCTCCCTTTGGAAGGACCACATGAACGTGTTCTACTCCGGCTACATCTGGAACACGAACGCGACGGCGCAGACGTGGACGTTCGCGGGCCTCATCGACGACGGCATCACGCTCGTCATCGACGAGACGGAGGTCTTCGCGGGTCGCTGGGCGACGCCGACGGCCGGCCGCATCACGGTCGCGCCCGGGCCCCACCGCTTCTACGTGGCGGCGTACAACGGAATGGGCGGCGCGGGGGCGTCCGCGTCCGGCGCGTGGCCGGCGCGGCGCGGACTCGTCTGGAATCCGACGGACGAGCCCGTCAACGCGGACGGCACGGCCTCCACGAACATCGCCAACTATGTAGACCTCGTCGACGCCGCGCACGGCGCGGTGTTCTCGCTGACGCGCGACGGCTACGAGCCTGCGGCGCCGCGCGAGCTGGAGATCGCGGTCGCGGCGGGCGCGAAGGTGATCGTCGGCGACGGCGCGTATGCGTTTACGACGTATCGCGGCCTCGGCGACATCGCGGGCTCGACGTCGATCCGGACGTGGATCCTCGACGGGGCCGAGATCGCCGCCGGCAAGGTGATGCACGTGACGGGCGACCTCGCCTTCCCCGAGGGGGCGTCCTTCGCGTTCGAGCGGGCCGACCGCCTGCCGACGACGGGTGCGGCGATGACGATCGCGACGGTGGACGGGACGGTGGCGGGCGCGCTGCCCGCCATCCACGTGCCCGGCAGCGGCACCTGGCGCGTCTTCGCGCGCGGCCACGAACTGAAGCTTAGCCTCCAGAAGGGGACGATGCTGATCCTGCGGTAGCGGAAGGCCGCCGACCGCATTCCAAACGCCTTCGGCGCGTGGCGTCCGAACGGGCCCGGCGCGGGTTCAGCGCGTGCGGGGCCACGGAGGCCCGGACTTCGCGCGCCGGGGCGTTATGGACGTGCAAAGAACGTGATTCCATACTTGCTTTTCCGTTATGTTTTTGTATAATTATTTCGTTTTTTTTGAACGCGAAAAGGAGTGACATGAACGGAAGACGAATGGGCGCATGGGCGTGCGCGGTTGTGGTGGGGTTCTGCGCCGTCTGCGGACGGACCGAGGAGGTCGTGGGCGTGCGTGAGCTGACGGCCGACACCGTGCTGACGAACCTCACCGGGACGGGCACGATCACCTGTTCGGCCGCACAGCCGGTGACGCTGACGCTGCATAGCACGGAGCAGTCCGAGTTCAAGGGCACGATCGGCGGTGCAATCCGCATCGTCAAGACCGGGACGGGGCAGCTTAGGCTGACGTCGCAGGCCGCGTCGTCGTTCTCGGGCGGACTGGAGATCGAGGCGGGGATCTACTCTCAGGTTGCGGCGGTCGGTTCCGGGCCGATCACCGTGCGCGGGAACGGCGGCCTGGTCTTCATGGTGGGCGGGACGCTCACCAACCAGCTCACGTTTGCGGAGTCGGGCAAGCTGGGCGTGTGGCGCGGCTTCACGCTGACGCTCAGGCAGATGCCCGACATGCGCAAGGCGAAGGTGACGTTCACCGACGGCGGAACATTCTACTTCCCCGAGCCGTTGACGGACGTGGTGGCGGGCGGGACCGTGTTCGCGGTCGACAAGGGCGTCCTCTCCCTTCCCGCGAACGTCTTTGGCGCGGGCGACGGCCTCCTTGTGTCGTCCCTTTCGCTGACGGCGGGCAGTCTCGATGGCGGTATGTACGGCAACGTGCAGGGCTACCTCAGCCGTCTCCACGCCCGGGGGACGGTCACGCTGCCCGACCTGTCGCTCGCCGGCGGGCGGCGGCCTTTGACCGGCGACGAGATCCCCGTCGAGATCGCCGACACGGCCCAGGGCGACCCGCGCACGCTTACGCCGCCGCCGGCGTTCGTCTTCGGCGGGCGTGTCACCGTGACGGCGGATACGGTGATCGACGGCGTGGCGGTGGAGGTGGCTTCGGAGGCGGCCCCGACCGAGATCTTCGTCGCCGCCGGCAAGACGCTCGCCCTCTCGAACGCCGTTGTGCAGACGGCTGGCGCGGGGCCGGGTGGTCTGCTGAAGACGGGCGCGGGCACGCTCGCGTTCCATGACGTGCTGGACGTCGAGGGACGCATGGACGTGATGGACGGGACGGTGGCTTTCGGGGCCGGCGTGCAGACGATGACGCCCGCGACGCTGGGGCTCGTCCACGCCCCGTCGGTCGTCCGCTTCGGGGATGGCGCCGTGGCGGACCTCCGCCTCGGCCTCACGTCCAACGTCCACACGGGCTTCCTCGCCACGGCGGGCATTTGGTTCGACGCGGCCGCCCTCCGCGGCCGCGAGGGGACGGTGGTTTCCGCCGTGCCCAATTTCGGCACGGCCGGCGGCGCGTTCACGACCACGTTCGCGTTCGGTCAAACGGGCCAGGCGCCGACCTTCTCCGCAGCGGGCCTGGCGGGGAAGCCCGCGCTCACCTTCAACGGAAGGCAGTCGCTTGCGCTCGCGGCCTACACGAACACGTCGGACCAGATCACGGTCTTCACCGTCCTCCAGTGCGACGCCTACTATCCGACGGCGGACGGCCGCGGCCTGTGGGTCGGCTTCTTCTCGACGTGTACGCCGAACGCGGACTACCTGGGGAAGTATGGGGAAGACGAGGGGGATCCCGGCTCGCTCCACACGAGCTTCGCCCAGCCGCTCGACGCAACCTACGACACGGTGGAGAAGACGTTCTCCCGCCTTTCGGTGCGGCAGGGGGCGCGCACGCTCTACACGCTCGACGCCCAGGGTCAGCTGCCGATCGGCGCGCCGTTCCTCTTCGCGCACCGGCGCGAAGGCGCCGCGCATGCGGGCTCGCTCTACTGGGACGCGGCGGCGGCTGAGGCGACGGCGGGCGGCACGGCCGAGACGGGCGCGTTCACCGCGCGGCTCTTCTCGCTCGGCGGGCGCCTCACGCGGGCCGGCCAGCCGAACGAAGGGCGCCTGTTCACGGGGAAGATCGGCGAGCTGCTCGTCTTCGACCGGGCGCTCACGCCGGCCGAGACGGCGTTCGTGAAGGCCTACCTGAAGAACAAGTGGTTCGGCACGGCGCTGGACGCGGCGCTGGAGACGGAGGAGGAGCCGACCGTGCCGCAGCGGCGCGCCACGCTCGACGTCCCGGCGGGGACGGCGCATGTGGCGCTCGTGAAGGCGGACGCGGCCCAGGCCCTGCTCCTCTCGAAGACGGGCGCGGGATGCCTCGGCTTCTCAGACGCCGGGGGCGCCGCGCGGCGGCTTGACGTGCAGGAGGGGGCACTCGCGCTCCGGCCGCCCGAGCAGGCGGTCGCCTCCGGGAAGGCCGTCATCTGGCTCGATGCCGACGATCGCGATTCGATGACGCTGGACGCGGCGGGCGCCGTCGTCGCCGCGCGCAACCTCGGCACGGCGGGCGGCACGTTCACGCTCTCGACGGCGAAGGGGGGCGTGCCGTACCTGACGGACGGAAGCGGCATCAACGGACGGCGCACGCTCGCCTTCGACAACCAGAGCGCGCTCTGGCTCGCGAGCTACACGAACAACAGCGACAACGCGCGCGACCTCCACCTCTACGGCGTCTTCCAGCGTAACGGCATGAAGCAGCAGTGGGGCGGCCCCATCTCCTTCTCCTGTGCGACCGATACGGAGTCCGACCATCAGGTGAGGGGCAACTTCCACATCGAGGACACCACCGCGACGAAGGTCAAGCTGTTCTTCGGGACGACCGGGCCGTCGTCGGCCGAACTCTACGCCCTGGAGGGTGAGAATCTGCTTGTGGACGGCGAGCCGTTCCTCTTCGTCTCCCATCAGGGTGCGACGTGGACGGCGAACGCATTCATCCGCGCGGGGCTGGACGATCTCGCCGCCACCCCCTGGCTCGCCCAGAGCGGAAAGAAGCTGACCGCGCCGCGCATCACGCTCTGCCAGCTCGGCGGGCGACTCCAAGGCGGCGTGCCGCAGGACGGGCGCAACGGGACGGACAAGCGCCTCTGGGCGGGATGGCTGGGCGAGTTCATCGTCTTCGACCGTGCGCTGCAGCGGGGGGAGGAAGTGCAGCTGCTCGGCTACCTGCGCAGGAAGTGGTTTGGGAAGGGCGAGGGGCCCGACACGCCGCCCGCCTGCCTGCGCCGCACGTCCGCCGCCGGGCGGACGCACGCGGGGCTCGACCTCGCGCTCGCATCCGGCACGGCGCTCCAGGTGGGCGTGACGAACCAGCCGCTTGCGTCGCTTGCGCTGGAGGGGGTGGCCGTCACGTCCGAACTGGACGGCGAGGCGGCGCGCGGGCCTCTCTTCGCGCTTGCGGGCGGCGCCGACCTGACGGGGACGCTCGCGTTTGAGACGGACCGGTTCCCGTCTGGCGGCGTGACGTTCTTCACCTACGGGACGTCCGTTTCGGGGACGCCGGCTTGGACGCTCGCGGGCGAACGGGGCGACCTCATGCGGGCGCGGGACGAGAAGTCCGCCCGGCGCTACGTCTTCGCCGCGCCCGGCGGGAGCGTGATTTTCATGCGCTAGCGCGATTTTCTTTGTTTTTCGGCATTTCCCCCTTGCATACGCACGGAAAAACCGTTATTCTATTGGCGTTGCGAGCGAAAGTCTGTCTCGCCTACAGAAAAGGAACGATAACATGGCTAAGAAAGAACCGGTCCCGACTACCAAGAGCGGCCTGATGGTCGCGCTCGCCGCCGCTGGCGAGGTCAAGAAGGCGCAGGCTGTCGCAATCTACGACAAGCTCATCGCGCTTGCGTACGAGGGCGCCCGCCAGAACGAAAAGGGCTGGCTCATCCCCGGCCTCGGCAAGCTCCTCATCAAGAAGCAGGGCGCGCGCAAGGTCCGCAACCCGCAGACGGGCGAGGAATTCAAGAAGCCCGCGTGCAAGGTCGCGAAGTTCCGCCTCGCGAAGGCCGCGAAGGACGCGCTCGTTCCGCCGAAGGTGAAGAAGTAAGCACGTCTCCGTACGCGATGCGGACGGCCGGCCGTCTTGGGACGGCCGGCCGTTTTTGTTTTGCCCGTTCGGCTCTTGATGGACGCGGGTGTAGGATTGCGCGCACGGCTTATTCCACGCGACACGACGAAAGGACTCGGAACATGAAGGAAGCGATTGCGCTGATCCAGGAATTGGCCGCGCTCACGGGGGCGGACGTGGCGCTCTCCCCGGAGGGCGTCGCCGAACTCATGGCGGATGGGAACGCCCTCACGCTGCGCTGGCGCGAAGAGGACCAGGACTGGCTCTGCTACGGCGTCGCCCTCGACGGCGGCTGTGACCCGCTTGCGCGCGAGGTTCTGGCGCGGGCGCTCGAATTCAACCTCTTCGGCGCAGACGCTCTCGGCCTCCACGTCGGCCTCTTCGCCAACGCGATCGTCCTTTCGGCGACGTGTCCGGCGGCGGGCCTCACGGCCGAGGCGTTCGCCGAGAGGCTTCTCTTCCTCTCCGCGCAGATCGACGCCCTCGGCAAGCGGCTGGCCGTCGGCGCGGACGGGGCCGCCGCACCGGCGCCGGATGCCGTTCCGCAGGACCGTCTCTACGCCTAGGCGCTGTGCGCCGGACCGGGCGGGTTGCCGTCGCATGCTGTAACCTCCCGTCCGCCCGCGCGTAGTCGAGACGAACCCTCACGGCACCCGCCTCGCGGGTGTCCTGCGAACACGAGATGAAAAGGAACGCCACCATGCCCATCACCGTCGACGCCTTGCGGAACCTCGCCGAAAACCAGTCCGTCATGCTGAACGCCCAGACGCAGGGCCTCGAACGCAGCAGCCTGTCCCTGCGCTTCCGCAGCGCGTTCGGTACGCGCGGCGCGGCGAATACGAACAGCCAGACACTCGCGGCCATCCGCCAGGCCGTCGTCACCGATCCGCGCTTCAGCTGCGTCCAGCAGCGGGCGAGCGAACTCTTCGACCGGCTCAACGCCTCGAAACTCGTCCAGACGAACGCGATTCGCGGCATCCTCGCCGACCTCGACGCGGCGCGCGAACTGCACGCCGTCAACCTGCGCGCCAGCGCGCTCGACCTTCTGCACAACGCGGACGACATCGCGCGCCCGGCGTGCGTGCAGACGCATCCCGAGGTGGTGGCGCGCCTCCTCAACCACCTGATGGAGGCCCACGCGGCGCAGGCGAACGGAGACGTGGGCACCCTCACCTCGCGCGGCCTCGCGCGAGACGTCATCGACGTCCTCAACGCCGTCGAGACGGCGGCGGGCGGCGACGACGAGGCGGAGAGATGGGCGCTGCGCCATCTGGACGCCGACCCCGCCGCGTTCGCGACGCCCGAGGCGGCGACGGCGAAGACGGCCGCCTACCACGCCCTCCAGCCGCGTTTTGCGGAGGCCGCCGCGCACGTCACGGCGCAGACGTTCGCGGCGGTCATCGTGTACAGCGCGCGCTCGAGGCGCTCGGACAAGCTGAGCGCCCGCGGCGTTTCCGTAAAATTGCGGTCGTCGACCACAACGGCGTGCAGCCGGTCGCCTGCGGCGAAGCCGTTTCCGGCGCCGAAATAGCGGTGGCCGGATGTCGTGCCGAGGTAGTACGCCTCGGGAACGGTCAGAAAAGCCGGCTTTTCCGGGTCGGTAAAGCGGCGGATCTTGGAGGCGCGGATGCTCATCGTGACCATCTGACTGCCGGAAAGCGACGAGCCTGCGGCGATGTCTGAGCCGAGCGTGACCCAGAGGCCTTCGTTCAGCATCTGCCGCACCGGCGCGATGCCGCTGCACAGGTTGATGTTGGAGTCCGGGCAGTGCGCGACGACAACACCGGCCTGACGGATGGCGATGCGCTCGCGCGCATCCGAGTGGACGCAGTGCGCCATGATGGTGCGGTCCTTCCACAGACCGAATTTATCGTAGCTCTCCCAGTACTGCGCGCAGTCGGGGTGCAGCTCGCGCACCCACGCGATCTCATCGAGGTTTTCCGAAAGATGCGACTGCACATACAGACCTTTTTCCGCAGAGATCTTTCCGAGCGCGGCCATCAGCTCATCCGTGCAGGCAGGGGTGAAGCGCGGTGTCAGGATAGGCTTGATGCGGGTGAAGCGGCTGCATTCTGTGAGCCAGCGCAGCGTTTCGCGGATGGACTCTTCGGTGGTCTCCTGAAGATTTTCGCCGCCGTTGCGGTCCATGTTTACCTTGCCGACAAAGCCGGTCACGCCCGCACGTTCCAGCTCCTCCATCAGCACGAGCGTTGCGTCCGTATGCAGGGAGGAGAACATGCACACGCGCGTGGTGCCGTTCGCGATGAGGTCGCGCGCGAGTCTGCGGTAGACGCGGCGCGCGTAGCTGAGGTCAGCAAATTTCGCTTCGACCGGGAAGGTGTAGGCTTTCAGCCAGTCGAGCAGCGGCAGATCCATGCCCGTGCCGACGTTCGGGAACTGCGGCGCGTGCAGATGCATATCAGCAAACGACTGCATGATGAGCTTTCCGGTGCAGTCGAATACCTCGCCGTCGAAATCCTGCGGCTGCTCGTGCAGCACCTCGCAGATCGTGCCGTCGTCGTCAAGCAGCAGCGCGCCGTCCGGGATGGTCTCGAGTGCGCCGAGCGCAGGCGCGTGGACGATGTCGCCCTTCAAAAGTTTCATATTTTTTCATCCTTTCCGTAATCTGAGCATGAAAAAAGTGCCCGACGGATGGGGAATTACCATCAGCGGACACTCATAGTGAGACCTTCCGGCGGTCTCGTAGAAACTCTCGCGCCATGACAGCGAGATTATATGAGCTCTTTTTCCATAGCTATCATAACAGCCGTCACAGCGTTTGTCAAGGGATGCAGGTACGGCAGAAATTAGATGATCTGCGAAA
>URIT01000089.1 GCA_900547945.1 uncultured bacterium | reverse complement strand
CTCCGAGTCCCGCACCGGCGCGAACATCACCGAGGGCGAGCTGCGCATGTGCGACGGCCTGCTGCGCGACCTCACCGCGAAGGGGCAGTCCATCCACGCGGCGATGGCCAACAACCCCGACCGCTTCGTGTTCTCGCTCAAGACGGCCTACCGGTACGTGAACGCGGGGCTGCTCTCGACGAAGCGCGGGGACCTGCCGCGCGCCTGCGCGCTCAAGCCGCGCAAGGGCAAGGGCGTCGAGCACAGGGTGGACAGGACGTGCCGCGTCGGCAGGACGTGGGAAGACTACCTGAAGTTCGTCGGGGAGCATCCCGGGGTGCGCGTCGTGGAGATGGACACCGTCGAGGGCGCCAGGGGCGGGAAGGTCCTGCCGGCGCTCCTCTTCAACCCCTTCAACTTCATGCTGGCGTTCCTCGTCGACGCGAAGACGGGCGAGTGCGTGCCGGGGGTGTTCGAGGCCATCGTCGACACCCTGAAGGAGCGCTACGGGGAGGACGGCTGGCGCGAGGTGTTCGCGCGCCTCTTCCCCGTCATCCTCACGGACAACGGCACGGAGTTCTCCAACCCCGCCCGGATCGAGTTCGACGCCGACGGCGGCAGGCTCACGTCCGTGTTCTACTGCAACGCCTACGCCTCCTACGAGAAACCGCACGCCGGGCGCAACCACGGGTTCATCCGCCTCGTCCTCCCGAAGGGCACGGCCTACACGGAGCCGGCGCCGTTCGACGGCCTCACGCAGCACGGCGTCTCGCTGATGATGTCGCACGTCAACTCCTACGTCCGCAAGGGCCTCGGGAACAAGACCCCCTACGACCTCTTCACGGCCGAGCAGGGAGAGGAGATCGCCTCCCTCTTCGGGATTTCCCGCATGGCGGCGAACGACGTCACGCTCAAGCCGTCGCTGCTGGGCATCGAGGTCAAGGTCAAGGAAAGCGTCTCGCGGAAGGACTGCGAAACGCCGGCGAAGAGGTAGCGGACAGGCATAGGCACACCTCCTGAACGGGCGGTGGCGACCAGTCGCATCTACCTGTTCCGAAAAAACACGGTGCGCCTGGGTTGGGGGAACTATGCCCGAAAACGGGGCTGGATGCCCACTTCCCCGTCCCGGACAACTCTTCTGAAGCGGTTTCCGGAACAACTAAATGCACATTCGGAACAACTAAATGCGACCATGGGTCATCATGGCACAGAATTACTCGCATTTACTTTGGGAAGTGACCGATTCTGAACCTCTCGCTGTCAGGTTTTAGGGATGAGGTTTCAGGTTTTAGGTTTTAGGTTTTAGGTTTCAGGAATGAAGAAGGGGGTTGGGGAACGCCACGACCGCGCGGGCCGCCGGGGACGTCGGCCCCTACCACGCGCACATGGTGCCGGCCCGTAGTACGCACCCCATGGTAGGGCGCGACGTCCCCGGCGCGCCGCGTACACGGGGACGCCATCAGGCGCGCGGGCCGCCGGGGACGTCGGCCCCTACCACATGGTGCCGGCCCGTAGTACGCACGCACCCATCTGCACACGCGGTGCGGGTACTTCGCGCACCAGCCCATCGGCCACAGGTTGCCGTAATCCTAAAGTCTCCCGCCGGCGGCGCAAAAGAAGTCAAACGTCCCACTCTCAGAACGAGAAATCTGATATAATTGCGCCATGAGCCAACATCTTCGAGATAAAGCGGGCCTTTCCGACCTCTCCGCCGTCTGTCTTCGAAACGGAGGGAATCTTCCATGATTCTCCATTCCCAAGACGGAGCCTCACCCGTTATGGACTTTCCCGAATACGAACTGGCGGGGATCGAGACGATCGCCCGCGGCGTCTGCATCCAGAACGGCAAGGTGCTCCTCTGCCGCGCAAAGGGCGGCGCAACGACCTATCTTCCCGGCGGACACATCGAGTTCGGCGAAACGGGCCGACAGGCGCTCGTGCGCGAAATAAAGGAGGAGATGGGCGTCGACGCAACGGCGGGCGTCTTCCTGGGCGTCGTCGAGAACCAGTTCCGGCAACATGGCAAGCCCCATGCCGAAATCAACCTCGTCTACCGCCTCTTCCTCCCGGAGAGCACGCCCGCCACGGCGAAGGAGGACTGGATCGCGTTCGAATGGCGCGACCTCTCCGACCTCGACGCCGCCAACCTCCTGCCCGTCGAGATGGGGAAATTCCTCGTCCCGGAAGTTCCCCTGCGCCGGAAGGACCGCAAACTCACGCGCGAGGAGGCGCTCGCCATCCTCGCCCGCGCCGAGACCGCCACCGTGAGCCTCGTGACGCCCCAGGGCCCCTACGGCTTCCCGGTCTCGCCCGTCTGCGTCGACGGGAAACTCTATTTCCACAGCGCGAAGGAAGGTCGCAAGATCGACGCCATCAAGGCGGATTCCCGCTGCTGGGTGAGCGCCTTCACGGATGTCGTTCCCGCCACGGACAAGTTCACCACCTATTTCGAAAGCGCCATGGCCTGGGGGGACCTTGAACTGGTCACCGACGAGCAGGAGATTCAGACCGCGCTCAAGGCACTCTGCGAGAAGTTCACGCCAACAAACATGCCCGACTTCAGTCGGGCACTTGAGCGGTCTCTTCCCATCACCGCGCTCTATTCGCTTCGCCTCGACCACGTGAGCGGCAAGGCGAAGCGGAGGAAGTAGTCGCCTCAGTCCATCTCCGTCAACTCGTGCGCGAAGTTGACGTAGTCCGTGCGGTTGTCGGCGATGAACTTGATGGCCGAGCGCGGATGGCAGTTCATCACCCCCGTCAGCAGATAGGGAATGTCGTAGCCCCACTTCCAGCCTTCGGTCTTCATCCTGAGCATGTGCTTCTGCACGAATTCGAGGATCGGCAGCGCGCTGTACTTCGGGTTCTTGAGGAAGTTCAGCAGCTGCTCCGAGAAGCAGTTCCCCGCGCCGCGCCCCATGCCGTTGACGGTCACGTCCAGGTAGTTCACGCCGTGGCGGCAGCACTCGATCGTGTTCGCGAAGGCAAGCTGCTGGTTGTTGTGGCCGTGGAAACCCGTCTCGCGGCCCTGCATGGCCTCGACGTATTTCTTCGCGAGCCCGGCAATCTGTTCGGGACAGAAGTACCCGAACGAATCGACGAGGTAGAGTACGTCCACCGGCGAGGCGGCGATCATCTTGATGCCCTTTTCGAGATCTTCGCCCGGCACCTTCGAGACGGCCATGAGGTTGCACGTCACCTCGTAGCCCTTCGCCTTCGCATCCTCGATCATGTCGATGGCGAGCGGAATCTGGTGGATGTAGCACGCGACGCGGATCACGTCCACCACGCTGTCCTTCTTCGGAAGGATGTCCGTCCTGTAGTCGCAGCGCCCCGCGTCCGCCATCACCGCGATCTTGAGCGGCGTCTTGTTCTCGCCCACGACGGCGCGGATGTCCTCTTCGTCCGAAAACTTCCACTTGCCGAAGTCCGAGACCTTGAACATGTTCTTGGAGGCCCGGTAGCCGAACTCCATGTAGTCCACGCCCGCCGCGAGATTCGCCCGATAGAGGTCGCGCACGAACTCGTCCGTGAACCCGAAATTGTTCACGAGACCGCCATCGCGCATCGTCGCGTCGAAGACCTTGATGTCAGGACAGTAGTTCATCATGTTCCGATTCTGCATTTCCATCGTCTCCGGACCTTGCTTCGCCATGCCGCCGCCGCGAACGGACCGTCCGTCCGCCGGCTTCATGGCATCCTCTGGAATCAGCCAGGACCTTCCGGCCGTCTTCGCGCCGGGAATCCTTCCGGCGGAACAGAAGTCACGGACCCGACGGGGCGTGACGCCCCATCCTTCCGCAACTTCACTGACCGTTCTATATCCTTCCGTTTCCATGTCGAGCGGAAGTATATCATCCTTCCGCAGCGAAGGGAAGCCCGAAAACGATTTTTTTAGACAAACGTCAGAAGTCGTTGCAAAACCGCCGCGATTACGGACGGGGCAAACCCGTCCCTCCCGAAAAGGGCAAAGTGCGACGGCCACACCCGCATCCACGTTTCCGATTGATGGGGCTATCTTAGCACTTCAAAACACGAATGTCAAATGCGACGGCTTTCGCGGGCGATCAGGACGAGCGAGGTGGGGAGGGCGACGAGCAGCACGAAGACGAGCGCACCAGCCGTCCCCTCGGCGACGACCGTCCACGGTACCGCGAAATAGTGCGGCATGCCGGGCCAGACGCCCCCCGTCTTGATTGACGTCAACCAGCCGACCGCCGCGCCGACGGGAAGGCCGGACACAATGCCCCAGAACGCCGTGCGCAGCGCCCCCCGCACGAGGCGCACCGCGAGCTGGCCGCGCGTGGCGCCCACCGCGCGCAGGACGGCGAACTCGCGCTTCGCGGCATCGGCGTCCGCCACGAGCATCGCGATGAACCCGAGCGCGAGGATCGCGAGGAAGACAAAGGGAACGCGCGCAATCTGCCCGATCAGGTCGGAACCATGCGCGAGCGTCCCGTCCGCGATTTCGTCGCGGGCGTGCAGGCGGACGGTGGAGGACGGCTGGTCCCCCACGAGGCCGAGGGCCTTCGCGATTTCGGCCTCGACGGCGCGCCCGGCCGGGAAGACGCCCTTCTCCTTCAGGAAGGCGGGCTCGTATTCGACCCACAGATGCGTCATCTTCACCGCCGCCGCCGGACGCGGATCGAGCGATTCAAGCGTGTCGAAGGAGACGAAGACCGTGCCGTCCGTCATGACCGGCGCGCCGTTGAGCCCCCGCACGAGGCCCCGGCTCGTCACCATGTGCCAGTTGAGGTCGACGACGCCGGCAATCGGCAGCTCGGCCACGGTCCTGGGTCCGCGTCCCGGCAGCGCCACGCGCAGCGTATCCCCCACGTGCAGGTTCCGCGCGCGGCTGATCATCTCCGCGATCACGCAGGCGTCGGAGGAGCGGATCGCCTTCTCGGCCGCCGCCCACGTCCCCTCCACGAACCGGAACTGCGGCAGCCATTCCGCCGCGAGGAAGAGCGCGTTCCGGCAGGGCTTCCGCCTCGGGCCGCCCTCCGGTCCGCCGCGTCCGCCCCGCATCGGCAGTTCCTCCTCGGGATCGAAGTCGAGCTGCAGCGGACACAGCTCGGAAATCCGCTTCACGCCCGGCAGCGCGCGCAGCTTCTCGATGTCGAACGCGCTCACCCCCTCGGGCAGGATCGAGACAATCGCATCCGGCCATTCCGCGCTCGGCACGAATCCCCGCATCAGGGAGGCCCCCCACACCTCCACCGCGATGAACGCCGCGAATCCGCACGCGAAGGCCACCGCCATGCCGCGCCGCCGACGGTGCGGACGCTCCTCCAGCGCGTCGAGCGGACGCACCGCGAGCGCGGGGCGCAGCGCGAACAGCACGGCGGCAAACGCCACCGCGAGCGCGCACGCGAACGTCCCCCCCATCACGCCCCACGCGAAGACCGTCCCCATCGGGAACGCCACCGGATCCGCCGCCACGTAGAGGACCAAGCCCCCCATCGCGCCCAAACATCCAACAAGAAACCCCACCGCCGTCGCGAGGAACGCCTCCACCACCACGAGCCACACAACGCCCCCGCGCGTCAACCCCACCGTGCGCAACGTCGCGAGCGACCGCCGGTTCGCCTCCACCGAAAGGAGAAGCGAATTGACGAGCAGACAGAGCGCCGTCAGCACGGCGCCCGCCAGCATCAGCGGGCGCGCATAGTCCATGCGCCGCTGTTCGTCGCCCGTGAACCCCGCGACGACCCGCTCCGACGCCGCCGTCAGCAGGTGCGGCGACGGCTGCGGCGGCATCTGCCGCCAGAGCGCGAGCGAACCGTGTGCCTCGTCCCTGAAGACGTTGAACGCCGCCTTGTTCGCGAAGACGCCCGGCCACCCCATCGGCAGCTTCGCGTCCGCCAGATAGCCGACGACCGTCGCCGTCAGCGTCCCCTGCCGCCCCACGAACGTGATCGCCGTCCCCACGGGCGGCGGCTCCCCGCGTCCGAAACGCCGCAGCGTCCCCTGCGTGCAGACGATCTCGCACGCCGCCGCGCCGTCGTCGACCCAGCGCCCCTCCACGAGCGTCGTGCAGCCATACGGGTTCTCCGCCGGCGCGGCGGCGATCACCGCCCGCATCGGCGGACCCTGCAGGACGCGCCCGCCGGGGCGGTAGTCGATCGTGCAGCCCACAAGGGAGAGCCTAAGGTCGGGACGCGCCTCCGGGTTCGGCACGTCCGCGCGTCGTCCACCTCCGCCCCGTTCCCCGAACGGATTCTGCTGGCTCCATGCCGCCCACGGCGCCGTCGCCCGCTTCGCACGCGCGGGCGCCTGCGCCGCGTTCGTCGCCGCGAGCGAGAACATGAACACAAGCGCCCCGCACGCGGCGGCGATGCCAACCGCCGCACACGTAAAGCGCGCCTTCCCGCGCGCAAGGCCCCGCAGCATCAGCCGGACGATCATCGATACGTCTCCAGATAGCGGCGGGAGACCAGGGCCGGGTCGTGCTGCGTCTCGACCGAGGCGGCGACCGCGCCGTCCCGGAGGAAATGGACGCGCGTCGCCGCCGCCGCCACCACGGGGTCGTGCGTGACGAGGAGGATCGCGCTCCGCTCGTCCGCGTTGAGCGTGCGGAGGAGTTCACAGATCCCCTTCGCGGCGACGACATCGAGATTCCCCGTCGGCTCGTCCGCGAGGATCACGTCCGGCTCCGCGAAAAGCGCGCGGGCGATGGCCACGCGCTGGCGTTCGCCGCCGGAGAGTTCGGTGGGACGGCGTGCCGCCTTGCCCGCAAGCCCCAGCTTCGCGAGGAGGGCGTCCAGACGGTCCCGGTTCGGTGTGCCGTGGTCGAGCCGCACGGGCAACATGACGTTCTCGGCGACCGTGAGCGTGTCGAGCAGATTGAAGCCCTGGAAGACGACGCCCACGTGGCGGCGGCGGAACTTCGCCGCCGCGCTGTCGGAGAGCGCCGTCACCTCCGTCCCCCCGATGGTGATCGTGCCCGTGCCGCACGTCAACAGCCCCGCCGCCAGGTGGAGGAACGTCGACTTGCCGCTACCGCTCGGCCCCATCAGGACCTCGAACGCGCCCGGCGCCAGATCCAGGGCAAAGTCCTTCAAAACGTCAACACGCGCCCCGCCCCTGCCATAGGCATGGCAGACGCCCGTCGCCTTCAAAGCTTCCATATCCGTATCCTTTGCAGAAAACCCAGTCACTGCGCCATTTAACGCACGGGCGCTTCGGGCGGTTCACCGCCATCCGGCGCGCCGCCGGGAAAGAGCTGGGCGAGAATCTGCTCGGCGGGCGTGTAGGCCTTCTTCTTCGCGTTGCAGTCCCGGCAGCACGGCACGCAGTTCCCGCGCGTCGACCTGCCGCCGCGCGCGACGGGCACGACATGGTCGAGCGTCAGGTTCTCGGGCCCCACGTGCTGCCCGCAGTAGTGGCACACGCCCTTCGCGATCTGCGCGCGCCACCAGGGCGTCCGGCGCAGTTCGCGCGCCTTTTCGCGCTCACGCCGAACGTGTGCGGGGTCTGGATGCAAGTCTAGCCAGTCTTCCATGGCCGACAGTATAGCACACTAGAACGTCAGTTTCACGCCCGTCCAGATCATCGCCCCCGCCATCGGGTAGCCCGGATAGTAGCAGTAGTGCTGGTTCGTGAAGTTCTCGACGGAGACGTACCACTCGCCCTTCACGGGGAGGAAGGACGCCAGCGGCACGGCGAGGCGCGTGTTGAAGACGAAGGCGTCGTCCAGCTTGCGCAGGTTGGCCCGGTCCGCCTCCGCCCGCACGGAGTAGGCGTTCATCGAGCCGATGTACTGCCCGTCGAGCGTCCACTTCAGCCAGTCGCAGATCGCCCACGTGCCGCCCGCCGTGAACGTCCAGCGCGGGAGGCGCGAGACGGGATGCGTCTCGGGGTTCGTCCACGTGCCGCCGCCGAAGAACGCAAGGTCGTCGGTCGGACGCCAGTGCGAGGAGACTTCGACGCCCGTCGCCCGTAGACCGCCGGCATTGACGTAGCCGGTCGCCGTCTTGTCAATGCGGTCCGAGACTTCGCTGTGGAAGAGCGAGAGCAGCAGGTCCAGCCGCTCGTCCAGCTTCACCTTCGTGCCGCCGGACACATAGTCCATCACCTCCGCGTCGAGCGTCCCCTTCGCGAAGTCGTTCGCGACGGCGCGCGTGTAGATGCCGGGGTAGTGGACGCCGCGCGAGCCGTTCACGTAGAACGAAACCGTCTCGCGCCAGTCGAGCGTGAGCGCCGCGTCCGGCGCCCAGGCGTCGTCGTAGAGGTCGTGGAAGGCGTAACGCGCGCCGACGGAGGGCGTCAGCGTCCAATCCTCGTCCAGGTGGACGTCGTAGCGCGCGCCCAGATAGGGCGAGACCGTCACGAAGCGCCCCTTGAAGCCGAAGACGCGGCGGTTGTCCGCAAGGCGCGTGTTCGCGGTGTGACCGCCCTCGTCCGCGACGTCGAAGGCCCCCGTGAGCCACAGGTCCTGCCACACGTTCCAGTCGTAGCGGTTGCGGAAGCCCCAGTTGAGCCAGGTGGTGTCCGCAAAGCCGGCGGGGGAGCGCGGGTTGCCGTCCGAGAGATGATCCTTCTTCCACTCGATCGCGCCATGCTCGAAGTAGATGAGCGAAAAGCCCTTGAGCGCCTCGCGGTCCGTGTCGAAGCGCACCGTGTAGAGGTCCGTCGCGAGGTCGAAGCGGTCGTAGACGGGGCGCGTGCCGTGCTTCTCGCCGGGATCCTCCACCCAGCTGTCCGTGCGCTGGTAGATGAAGGCCAGGCGCTCCGTCTCGGAGAGATCCACCCCCACGCGCCCGTAGGCGTTCTTCATCTCGGCGGATCCGTGCGGACGCGCCCCTTCGGAATACTTGTAGGCCATGCCGGCGTAGGCGTCCACCACGCCCTCCTTCGCCCCGGCCGATGCCGCGCCGACGAGCGTGTTGAAGCGCCCGTAGGCGAGATCGACCTCGGCCTCCTCGCCCGGCGTCTCCCGCCGGCGCGTCGTCACGTCCACGGCGGCGAAGGTTCCGGGATAGTGTCCGGGCTGGGGGTTCTTGTGGACGGACACCGCCTCGGCGAAGTCGACGGGCACCGAATCCATGAGCGGATGCCCCCACACGCCGGACTCCCGTGGCGCACCGTCCACGTACATCCGCACCTCGCCGCCGGGACGCCCCGTGCCCACGCCGCGCACGTACACGCTGCCACCCTGTCCGCCACCGTAGCTCCCCACGGGCGCATAACGGGAGATCGTCACGCCCGGCACCTGCCGGAGCGCCGTCTGGAGATCCTGCGCGTTGAGCGCCGCGAGCTGCGTCCGCCCGATCGTCACGGTCTCCGCGCCGTCCTTCGAGACCGTCTCCTCGTGCGTGATCGGCGTCGCGGTGACGACAACCGTGAGATTCGTGCCAATCCCCTCCTCCGCCCGGACCGCCAACGACAGGGCGACGAAGAGTCCCATGATGGTTGAAAGCGATGTCTTCTTCATGACGCGAAAGCCCCTTTCATGGCGAAAATGATCTGCATGGCGCGAATGATAGCATAGTCCGTCCCGGCCTGTGTAAACTGCATGTAAATTCGTTCGCTCGTCCGCACCTCTAATCTCGTCCCGTCCGCAGACCATCCTCGTGGCGAATCCTCTTGGCGGGAAAACGAGATTCCTTCCAGGGAGGATAGCAAGATTACATAGCAAGATTACGGTGCGGACGAAATCCAACGGTCCCCTCCATGCCGTCTGGCGGCATGGGGCCAGGCGTGGGAGATCGGGGCCGATGGCGTTGCATGGGGCGGCGTTATGCTAGAATATACCGCCATGAACAAGGATCTCTTCGTCTATTTTCTCATCCTGCTGGTGCCGCTCTGCGTTCTGCCGTTCGCCGTCCACCGCTTCCTCTCCGCCGAACTGGCGCGCGGGCGCACGCTCGGACGCGCCTACCTGGGGGCGGAGGCCCAGTGCCTCGCCGCCGAGATGGCCGCCGCACGGACCCTGACGCCGCCCACGGCGGGCCGGCGGCTCCCCGTGAGCGTGGCCGTGGTGGACGCCCAGGGACGCACGGACGACCACCATCCTTTCCCGTCCGACGACCGCTGCTTCGGCGCGGCGCCGCTCGCGCCCGCCTTCCCGGACCGGTCCGTGCGCGTCGCGTGGCCCGGAAGCCGCAGTCCGGGCACTGCCCGCGCCCATGCGATCCTCTTCGCGGAGGGAGCCGTCTTCGCCGCGTGCGGCTTCTTCATCCTCCTCGGCTGCGGCCTCCTCTCCCGCGCCATCCTGCGCGCCCGCCGCGCCGCGCGCACGCAGCTCGATTCGGTCGCCGACTTCACGCACCGCCTCAAGACGCCGCTCACGTCGATTTCGCTCTGCGCGGACCTCGCCCGCGCGGGACGCCTCTCCGACGCCCGCCGCCGGGACTCCCTCGACACCATCGCCCGGGAGACGGCGAAGCTGAACACGCTCGTGGACGAAGTGCTCGCATACGTGAAGGCGTGCCGCCATGTCTGAGATCCTCTTCGCGGAAGACGATGCGGACATCCGCAAGTGGGTCGCCGTCGCGCTGGAGACGGAGGGCTACGCCGTGCGGACGGTCCCCGACGGCGAAGCCGCCCTCGCCGCCTACGCCGCGCAACGTCCGGACCTCCTCATGCTCGACATCATGATGCCGAAGCGCGACGGCGTCTCCGTCTGCGCCGAAATCCGCCGCCGCGACGCCGCCCTGACCATCCTGATGCTCACCGCGCGCACGGCCGAGCGCGACAAGATCGCTGGGCTCGGCGCCGGGGCGGACGACTACATGACCAAGCCCTTCGGCCTCGGCGAACTCCTCGCCCGCATCGCCGCCCTTCTCCGCCGCGCACGCCTCGTCCCCGTCCAGCCCCCCCGCGCCGACGCCCCCTTCCGCCTCGGCGCCCACATGATCGACGGCGCGCGCCTAACCGTCATCGCGCCCGACGGCACCGAGACGCCGCTCGCCGCGCGCGAATACGAACTCCTGCGCCTCCTCGCCGCCCATCCCGGCGAGGTGCTGCGGCGGGACGACATCCTCGACGAGCTCTGGGGCGTCGCCTTCCACGGCAACACGCGCACGCTCGACCAGCACGTCGCCCTCATCCGGCGGAAGCTCGGCACGGACGCCGCCCGCATCGAGACCGTCCGCAACGTGGGCTACCGCCTCGCCTAGCCTAGAACGTCGCGCGCAGGCCGATCTCGAACGTGCGCGGCTCGCCCACGAGGCACTCGTAGTAGTGGCGGGCGCTCTCGAAGTACTTCTCGCCGAAGAGGTTGCGCACGCCGAAGGAGAGGATCCAGTTCTCGCCGCCGCCGAACTTCGAGAGCGGCATCGACACGCTGAGGTCGAAGACGTGCGAGGGGTCGAAGCGCAGGTTCTTGTTGACGTAGCGGCCGCGCATCGTCGCGTAGCTCATCGAGCGGAAGCGGTAGCCGGCCCCCACCACGACGTCCTCCAGCGAGCCCCACGTGAAGCGGTAGGACGTGTTGAGCCCGAGCGTGTGGGCGGGACGGCGCTCGAAGTCGCGCCCCTTCGTGCCGGGCGCGACGTTGCGGTCCGTGTAGCTGTTGAAGCCGTACAGGCCGAGAAGGGTCCAGTTCCGCGTCACGTCGCCCGAGACGGAGAACTCCGCGCCGCGCGAGGTGTTGCGCCCGTCGTACGTGTAGAATCCCGTCTCCGTGTCGGCCTCCGGCACGTTCTCCTGCTCGATGCGGTAGGCGGAGAGCGAGAACCAGAGCTTGTCGCCGGGCCGGACGCGCACGCCGCCCTCGTACTGCGTGGCGCGCCAGGGGGCGTCGGGCGTCGAGCCGTCCGCGTTGCGCAGGCCGAGCATCGGTGTGCGCGTCTGGGAGAGGTTGCCGAAGAAGACGAGCCCGTCGAGGGGACGGATCGTGAGGCCGCCGCGCGGCGAGACGGCGTCCGCCGTCTGGTGGAAGTAGCGCACGTTCGAGGCCGTGTACGCCTCCTGCTCGAAGTGGTCGTAGCGGATGCCGCCCAGGAGGGTGAACCAGTGCCACGAGACCGCATCCTGCGCGAGGAGGCCGTAGCGCGAGGTCGGCGTGCCGAACCCGCCCGAACTTTCGCGGTAGACGTAGTCGGGCTGCACGACGAATGCGTTGGTGACGACCTCGAACACCTCCTTCGTGTAGACGGAGCGCGTGAAGACGTTGTAGGTGCGGTTGAGCGAGCTGCCCTCGCTGAAGGTCGAGGTCATGTAGCGGTTCCCGGACGTCCAGCGCCCCGTCTCGAAGAACTCCTGAAGCTCCGCGCCGCGCCCCAGGTAGGGCTCCTGCATCGTGAACTCCCAGCTGGAGACCATCATGCCCGCGCCGAACTTAAGTAGCCAGTCGTCCGTGACCTGCCAGTCGAGCCAGGGGTTGAGCAGGAAACTCTCGTAGGTCGCGCGGTCGCCGCGCCGGCAGGACGACTCGTACCAGCCGTAGCCCGCCGCCGGCCGTCCCCGCCACACGGGCACGCCGATGTAGCCGGGCTGGTCCGTGTACTGGAAGAGCGTCTTGAGGCCGAACGTCACCGTATCGGCCGGCTGCGCGATAAAGGAGGGCGCGACGGTGAACGACTCGCGCGGACGCGCCCCCTTCTGGATGCCCTCGTTGATGTAGGTCGGCTCGTAGTAGTCCGCCGTCGCAAGGACGCGCACGGCGGCCTTGTCGTCCACCACCACCTCGTTCGCGTCCACCATCCCGCGCTGGCGGAAGGTATGCTTGCCGACGGAGGTGTTCTCCTGCACCTGAATCTCGTCCTTCGCGAGCGTCGCGCCCTTCAGGTGGAGGTTCACGGCGCCGCCGGCGCCCGAGGCGTTCTGCGCCGCGCCCGCGCCGCCGCCGAGCGCGCCGATCGGCCCCTTCACCACCTCCACGCGGTCGAGGAGGAACGGGTCGATGAAGAGCCCCGCGCCGCGTCCGACCGGCATCACGCCGTCGAAGGTCGGCTCGGTGCCGCCCATGCCCCGGATCGTGAACGTGCCCGGCTGGCGGATGAGCAGCGACTTGCTGCCCGTCTCGATGCCCGGCACGAAGCGCAGGAGGTCGTGGAGGTCCGTGGGGTTGTGTTCGCGGATGAAGTCCTCCGTCAGCGTGTCCACCACCGTCGGCAGCGCCTCGGGCGGCACGTCCGTGAACGTCGCGCCGCTCACCCGTTCGGGACGGTAGCGCGAGAGGGCCGAGCCCTCGACGACGATGTTCCCGAGGTCGACGACCTCCAGGGCGTTGGTGGACAGGTCTATCTCGGCCAGGCACGCGGAGCAGCCAGCCAGAACGGTCAACAGAATGGGTTTTGCCATGCTCATGTAAACGCCGAAGGTTCCACGGTGGTTCAGGGAAAATTGCGGCCGGTCACTGCCCGTCGCGCAGACGGAAGGTCAGCGTGAGGCGGGCGACGGCGGGGACCGCCTTATGGCCGCGCTTCGCGGGGCGGAACGTCGCGTTGCGCGCGGCGGCAACCGCCGCCCGTTCAAGCGCCGCAAAACCGCAGCTCGCCACCACCTTGACGTCCGTCACCCGGCCCCGGGCATCGACCGCAAGCTCCACGGTCACATCGCCCTCTTCCCCCCGCCGACGCGCCTCCACCGGATACTTCGGACAGATTTTGCGGCGCGGCGCGGGCGGCGCGTCCACGCGCGCCTGCACGGGCGCCGGCGCGGCGG
>URIT01000088.1 GCA_900547945.1 uncultured bacterium | reverse complement strand
CGTCGTGGCGGCGCCCGACCTCGTGGCGGAACTCCGGGCGCGGAAGGGCCTGTAGCCCCCCTCCCGGTCCGCAACGCCCCTCCCGTCCCGAGGCTTGTTTCCGGTCCGCAGGGGGGGCTTTGAGTTTCGTAGATGACACATTTGTCTGTATTTTGCGTGCTTTCGTAGATTTGTCGATTCTAGGTTGGGATAGATTTCTTACGCACTGAAATCTCATCCTGAATGGCGGGGAGAGTGGCGATGAGACTTCACGTCGGAACGATGTCGGTGTATGAAACTGGGTGGAACCGCGCTTGACGGCGGGGGAGGGGAAGCGTATAATCCCTGCTCATTTCGACGATGAGGAAAACGGAAGCCCGTGAAAATCGGGCGCTGTCGCGCAGCCGTGAAGGAATACGACAGACCGCAAGCCAGTGGGCCGGGTGGCCCGCGAAGGGCGGTCTGAAGGTCAGGTCCGCAGCCGGAAGACGCTCCTCTTCGCAGTCACCAACCCTTCGCGCAAGAGGGAAAGGACAAAAGGCATGAACAAGTATGGACGGGCGGCGGCCCTGCTGGCCGCCGCGACGGTTTGGGCCGCCTCCGTGGCGGCGGCGGGCGAATCCTCCAAGTTGGTCTCGACCTTCGACGACATCCACTACTGGATCGGCGAGGGAACGAATCGAATCGCTGTCATCTTCGATTTCCATGATGGCAGCAAGCCTCAAACCTCTTTCGCGTGGGGATATCGCTGGAACGGCACGGCCACGAACATGACGGAAATCGTAGGCCAGATCTCGGCTCTCGATCCCCGCTTGCATGCGTTCATCAGTACGTCAACGTATGGTTCCTTCGTCGATGCATTCGGGTACGACCTCGACGATGATGGTGGGACCTTTGAACGGGTCTACAATTCGGAAATCCAGGCGACGGAGAGTGTCGCGTCGGACAAAGACGACATCTTCCCTTCGCCTGCGTCCTACTTTGAATCAAATATGGACGGCGAAGGGCATCCCGGATATATGGGAACGAGTTGGCTTCAGCTATGGGGAACGGGCGAGTCGTTGACGGATGTCGGGTGGGCGATGACGCCCAATGGCATTGACGGAACATTTCCAACCAACGGTCAATGGGTCTGTTGGCGGTTCGGCGATTATTCGACAACCTATGGGGATATGGAAACATGGGAGGTAATCGATGAAGGGTATTGGTTTGAACCGATTAACGACACCTATGCCGCCATCCCCGGTGCGGCACGTAGGGCCGTACTGCCGGCTGTCGGGGATGTCTACTATGCCTCGCTGAAGGCCGCTTTCGATGCGGCGCGTGGCGGGCGGGAGATTGCCCTGCCGGCTGCCGCGACGGTTGATGGGGCTTCTAGAACCATCACGGTGGGGGAGACTTCGTCGGGGGATAGCCAGAGTTACCAGTGGCCGGAGTGGTACGACCTCGTGCAGAATGGATCGTCGGTTTCGCTTACGCTCAACGCGGTCGCCACGCCGACGTTCACGGCGGATCCCGCTTCGGCGATGAAGCCGTTCTCGGTGGACGGAGACAAGGTGACGGTCGTGCCCGGCAACGTGATCGACGGCCTCTACTACGGCCTCCTGTCGGCAACGGATCTCGCAAAGGGCTTTTCTGAACCAAAGATCTGGGTCCGTGCTGAAAACGGTTCGGTCGTCCTTGAAGCCGTCAAGACAGGCGGCGCGGGCTTCTACAAGGTCAAGGTTTCCGACATCGCCAGATAGGATCGCCCATGACGCCACGCCTCCTCACGCCGGTCTTTTCGTCCCTTCTCGCGCTCAGTCTCGCGGCGTTCACCCGTGACGACATCCACTACTGGGTCGGGGAAGGGGCGAACCGGTGTGCCGTCGTGATCGACTGGGGAGGCGAGGGGCGTTCTCTGGCGTGGGGATACAAATGGCGCGGCACCTGCACCAATCTCGCGGAGGTGGTGCAGCGCATCGTCCATGAAGATCCCCGCCTAGGATCGGATGCGAAGCTGGCGGTCTTCTCCTACGACGTGGAGGATGTCCATCTCTCCCGTTCCAAGGCGACGGCTCTCTATTCCGCCGTAAACGGGGCATACGGGACGTGGCGGTTCTTCGGGCCCTTCTCAGAAATCCCCCAGATGGTATCCACCGCCTCGTCGATCAAGCCAGATGCCGTGCATCCACTCCCAGACCAGTGGTTTGTGCTGCGATATTCGACGTCGGACGGTCTGGAAGAGGCGGTGACGGCGCCAACCTACGCGGAATCGCCGTACGGATACGAGGTTGTGCAATCTTTCACGCTGGAGAAGTCCCCGCTCTACAATCAGGCCTCGAACGTGCTTGGTCATCCGACAATGGGGATCTTCACGTCAAGTTCCACCTACGGGGATTCCGGCTCGACCATCAACCCCGCCTACCCCGCCTGGTCGGGCGGACGTCTTCTCTCGCTGGTCGGAGATGACGACGAGGGGACGCCCGGCTTTGTGACGATCAAGTTCGACCATGATGTGCTGGACGACCCGAACAATCCCTTTGGCATCGACTTCCTCGTCTTCGGAAATGCCTTTGGCGTGCGGGACAGCGATGAGAACATCCAGTTGACGACGGATCCCCTGACGGTCTCCTTCACGGGGAAGGGCTCCTACGAGAACGCCTTGGTTGAGGTTTCGCAGGACGGCGAGACGTGGTACCCCTATGAGAAGGGGCCGTATGCGGACAGCTTTATGCCGACGCTCGGCTACCTGTACGACCCGGCTGCGCCGGACACCGGCCTTTTCAACGGCAACCTCTATTGGGGACGTGCGGCTCGGGCGACACGCCCGGTCAATCCAGCGTGTAGTTTTTCGTCGTTTTCGGGTTTGAATCTGGCGCAGGTCTGCCAGCGGTACGACGGGTCCGCCGGAGGGACCGGGTTCGACCTCGCCGAACTTCCTCTTCCGGAAAACGGGAACGGCGTCAAGTGGATCCGCTATGTGCGGATTTCCTGTGTCGAGGAATCCAACGATGAAGGCGATTTCGGCTACAACGTACCGGAAATCGATGCCGTCGCGGATGTCGCGCCCGTCTCCGATTATGAACTTTGGGCCCAGGGACAGTATCAGGACTGGGCGACGGCGTGGCGGGATGGCGCGGCGGAGGCCGTCGCGGCGAATGGCGTGACGAATGCATTGAATTTTGCGTGGGGGCTTTCCCCGACGGAACCGGTTCCCGCTTCCGTTCCATTTGAGATCACGGGATTTTCAAAAGGGGAAGACAGGCATACGATTACGGTCCGTTCCCCGTGCAGACTGTCCGATATTCGCAGACTCGTCGTGAAGGCGGCGACACGTTTGGACGGTGGATGGAAAAACATCATTCCGACGCTGCAAACATCGGAACAGGACGGGGATGCGTTTCTAAACACCTTCGCCGTGCCGACGGATGCAGGGGTGTTCTTCAAGTTGGCGGTCCAGACGGAGTAACGGCGCGCGATGGATCGGCGTGGGTTCAGCCTCTTCGAGCTGATGCTCGTGATCGGACTGGTGGTGCTGGTGGGCGCCGCACTGCTGCCGACGCTCTCCCGGGCGCGGGAGGCGGGGCTGAACGCCGCCTGCAAGATGAACCTCCACCAGCTCGCCGTCCTCTGCCAGAACTACGCGATGAACGAGGGCTTCTTCCCGTGGGGGATGATCGACCCCGCGCAGCACGAGCTCAACTACTGGGACACGGACTTCAAGCGACAGCGGTACGCGCGGGAGAACCCGGCCCTCCACGGCGTGCGCCACTGGAGCGAGTACAGGACGTTCTGCTGGGACTTCCGGCGGACGGCGGCGGACGGCGCGGGGTGGCGCTGCGGCGAGATGTTCGGCGGCATCCGGGCGGATTCGGTGCTCGGCTGCCCGAAGTGCCGCACGGGGACCTCGGACAACTGGGACGGCAACCGCTTCACGGGCTACAACTATAACGTCTGCTTCCTCGGCTACGTCGAGAACGACCGCTCGAAGCGCACCTACCCCACGGCGTACGCGGCCGTGACGCAGCCTTCGCGCGTCGTCGTCTTCGGCGACGGGGGCTACGCGGGTGGTCCGAACAAGTTCATGCGTGCGCCGTTCCAGGATAAGAAGTACGACAATTCTCCCGCCTCCCTGCGCAAGGCCGGCACCCAGGCGTTCCGGCACGGTTCCGGCGTGACGCGCCACTGCAACATGGCCTTCCTCGACGGGCATGTGGAGGAATTCCGGCAGCCCTACCGCGCCGGCGGCGCGAAGGGCTGGGTGGACGAGAAAACCCACTCCGCCTTCATCAGCTCCGGGAACGGCATCTACGGTCCGCGCGGTTTCGGCGTGGTGGACGACGACGAGCCGCAGCTGTGAGGGTTATATGGTATAATGGAGCCATGTTGAGAGACGAAGAAACCAAGATCGTATCGCACGTGGACGCGGGGTCGGGCTACCGGTTCCTCGTGCTGGATGCGCCCAAGCTGGCGGCGGACCTCGTGCCGGGGCAGTTCGTGCATGTGCGGATTCCGGGTCTGGAGGCGAGTGCCCTGCGGCGCCCCTTCAGCGTGTTCGACGCGGCGGACGGCCGCGTGACCGTCATGTACAAGATCGTGGGGCGCGGCACGGAGGCGCTTGCGCGCGCGCAGGTGGGCGACGCGGTGAAGGTGGAGGGTCCGCTCGGTCATGGTTTCCCCGCGACGTGTACGGGTACGCCGCTCCTCGTGGGCGGCGGCTACGGCGTTGCGCCGCTCCACTTCCTTGCGCGGCGGTTCGTCGCGGCGGGCCTGAAGCCGGTCCTGTTCGTGGGCGGGCGCACGAAGGACGACCTGCTCGCCCTCGACCGCTTCGCGGCGCTCGGCGTGGACGTGCGCACGGCGACGAACGACGGCAGCGCGGGCGCGAAGGGATTCGTGACGGAACCGCTCGACGCGGAACTGGCGGCGCTCCGGCAGACGGGTACGCCGTTCGAGCTGTTCACCTGCGGGCCGGATGGCCTCCTCAAGGCCGTCGCGCAGCGCGCCCTCGACGCGGGGCGCCCCGGCTGGATCTCGATGGACCGCCACATGGTGTGCGGCGTGGGGGCCTGCTTCGCCTGCATCCAGCCGGTGCGGTTGCCGAACGGGGAGGTCACCAACGCCCGCTGCTGCGTGAACGGGCCGGTCTTCAAGGCGGAGGAGATCGTATGGTCGATTTAAGCGTGGATCTGGGCGGCCTCAAGATGCGCACGCCCGTTGCAACCGCAAGCGGCACGTTCGGCTACGGTTCGGAATACGTCGGTGCGCTTGACTACGCGAAACTCGGCGCGGTGACGGCGAAGGGCGTGCGCCTCGACCCGTGGCCGGGCAACCCGATGCCGCGCCATGTGGAGGTGCCGGGCGGGCTTGTGAACGCGATCGGGCTCCAGGGACCGGGCGTCGCGGCCTTCGCCGACTACATCGTGCCGCACTACGCGCAGACGGTGGGCGCGGTGGCGGGTGTGGCGAACGTGCCGCCGCTCATCGTCAACATCTGGGGCGGGACCGTCGAGGAGTACGCCGAGGTGGCGCGGCGGCTCTCCGGCGTGGGCGCGCCCGTCGCGGCGCTGGAGATGAACGTGAGCTGCCCGAACGTCAAGGCGGGCGGGCACACCTTCGGGCAGGACCCCGCCGTGCTCGCGCGGGTCGTGGCGGCGACGCGCGCGGCGACAAGGCTGCCGCTCATCGTGAAGCTCGCGCCGAACGTGCCGGACTTCCGTCCCTACGTCGCCGCGTGCGAGGAGAGCGGCGCGGACGCCCTGGCCCTCATCAACACGATTCCGGCGATGGTCATCGACATTGAGACGCGCCGTCCCGTGCTCGGCAACCGCACGGGCGGCCTCTCGGGACGCGGCATCCACCCCGCCGCCGTGAAGGCCGTCTACGACGTCCACGCCTGCACGAAGCTGCCCATCCTTGCGATGGGGGGCGTCTACGAACCGAAGGACGCCATCGAGTTCCTGCTTGCGGGCGCGACGGCGGTCGCCGTCGGCACGGCGACGTTCACCGATCCCTCCACGGCGGCGCGTGCCGTGGACGGCATTGCCGCCTACTGCGCGCGGCAGGGTTTTGCCGCCGCGCGCGACCTCACGGGGGCCCTTGCGTCGTGACGCGGCTCCGGAAGCTCTGGGAGGGCGTGACGGGACGAAGCGCGGCGGCAGGGATGCTGCTCGTCGGCGCGGTTCTGTCGGTCGGGCTTGCGTGCGCGGGTGCGGACGGGGCGCTCGCGCTCATGAAGCGGAATGTGGCGGTGGGGGGCGTCGCCGCCGTCGCAGGGCTCTGTCTGCTCGCCGCCCTCCGCTCCGTGCGCCGATGGCCGGCGCTCTGCCTCCACGTGGGCTTCGCGCTCGTGCTGGGCGGCTGGGCCTACAACGAATGGACCGGGCCGGAGGACGGCTATCTGCGCCTCCGGGCGGGACAGACGGGCCGCGTCGCGGAAGGTCCGTCCGCAGAGGGCTTCAACCTCTCGGTGCGCACGTTCACGATCGACCGCTGGGCGGACACGGGCGCCGTGCGGCAGTACACGTGCGAGGCCGAGATCGAGCCGGACGGCGCGCCGCGCGCGCCTGTCACGATTTCCGTCAACCATCCGCTCGTCGCATGCGGGTGGTGGGTCTACCAGAGTTCCTATGAAGAGTTGACGAATCCACACACGGGCGCGCCGCTCTACTTCACGATCCTCCAGTGCGTGAAGGACGTGGGGCTGCCGTGGGTGGCGGCGGGTGGCCTGTTCGTCCTCGTGGGGGCGCTCGGCTTCGTGTTCATGCGCACGCGCCGCGCCGCGCCGCAGGAGGCGGTCGCGCATCCGGCGGCGACGCCCTGGGGACGGCTTGCGTGGGGGCTCTACGCGCTCGCCTTCGCCGGCACGGTCGCGATGCTCGTCCACCGGGGCCTCGCGACGGGCCATCCGCCGATGCAGAACCTCTACGAGTTCCTGATGTGCGCGGCGGCGCTCCTCCCCGTCCTGACCTTCTTCGCACGGCGCGAACGGCATGCGCTCCTCGTGGACGCGCTGCTGCTGGCCCTCGTGCTGATCCCCGTGGCCTTCGTCATGGACGGCCGCGTGCGGCGCCTCATGCCGGCCCTCCAGAGCCCGTTCTTCGTGCCGCACGTGGGGGCCTACGTGCTGGGGTACATCCTGCTCGTGCGCGCGGCGCTCGGCACGGGGCGCCGTCTGGCGGCGCTCGGCTTCCTCCTCCTCACCGTCGGGCTCGTCCTGGGGGCGGCCTGGGGGAAGGTCTGCTGGGGGCACTGGTGGCAGTTCGACCCCAAGGAGATGTGGTCGCTCGCGACGTGGTTCGTCTACGCGGCGTACTTCCATCTGCGGCCGCGCCTGTCGCCGCGTGCGGAACGCGCGTGCCTCGTGGCGGGGGCCGTGATGATTCTCCTCACGCTGACCTGGATCAACCTCTCCCGCTTCTTCACGGGAATGCACAGCTATGCGTAGTCTTCTGCTTGTTCTGGTGGCCGTGTCGCTGGTCGGTGGCGGGATGGCCGCGCCGCCCGCGAAGGTGCGGAAGGCGCCCGTCGCCGCACGGAAGGCACCTGTCGCCGCGCGGAAGGGACCGCCGCCGCAGACGGGAAAGCCCGCGCCGAAGGGGGCGGGTCCGCTCGCGCCCTACCGCAGCGCGATCGCGGTTGACGCGGGGACGGGGCGCGTCCTCTTCGCCGACCATGCGGACCGCACGGCGTTTCCGGCGAGCGTGACGAAGCTCATGACCTTCCTGCTCGTCCTGGAGGACATCCAGGCGGGCCGCTACGCCCTCGCCGACCGCGTGGCGGGCAGCGCCTACGCGGCGAAGATGGAGCCGAGCAAGGTGGACCTGCTGCCGGGGCAGACGATGTCGGTGGAGGACCTCCTCTACGCGCTCATGGTCAAGAGCGCGAACGACGGCGCCGTCGCGCTTGCCGCGCATGCGGCCTGGATCCACGGCGGCGGGAAGGGCCCCGTGCCCGCCGCGGCGCCGGTGGAGGACCTCGTGCGGGCGTTCGTCGCGCGGATGAACCGCCGGGCGAAGGCGCTGGGCATGGTTTCGACGCGCTACGAGTCGCCGAACGGCCTCCCGCCGGACCTCAAGGAGGCGCGCGGCTTCGACACGTCCACCGCGCGCGACCTCGCGAAGCTCTGCCGCGCGCTCGTCAAGACCGACGGGGCGCTCCGCTTCACGTCGGCCGCCGCGCGCACCGTGACGGCGGGGAACGGGAAAAAGCTCGCCCTCGCCACCCACAACTACTTCCTGCCCGGCAGTCGCGACACGAAAGGCTACGCGCGCCCCGTTCCGGGCTGCGACGGACTCAAGACCGGCTACACGAGGGCCTCCGGCTCGTCCATCGCCCTCACGGCGGCGCGCAACGGCCGGCGCGTCGTCGTCGTCATCCTCGGGAGCGCGGGCCGCCACGAACGCGAGGCCGCCGCAAACCGCATCTTCCGAGACGCCCTCGACGCCGTTTCCGTCTGGTGAACGCCCCTGCACGTGGAGTGAAATCACGGGCTCACGCATACGCGAAATGTGGTAAACTATCCAGCGCTTTTTCCGGGTGCCCTCCGCGCGTGCGGACGGCTGAGATGAAACCGGTAAACCTGATCGGGGTCATGCCCGCGTAGGAAAGGAATGCGATGAAGGATCTGGTGATTGGCGGCCGCACGTTCAAGAGCCGCTTTTTCTTGGGAACGGGGAAGTTCGCCTCGGGCGATCTCCTGAAGGAGGCGCTTGCGGCGAGCGGCACGGAGCTCGTCACGACGGCGCTCACGCGCGTCCACGAGGGCGACGCCGCGCACGACGACATCCTGAAGGTGATCGACCGCTCGAAGGTCGAGGTGATGCTCAACACGTCCGGCGCGCGTACCGCCGCCGAGGCTGTGCGCATCGCGAAGATCGGCCAGGCCGCCGGGTACAACTGGATCAAGATCGAGGTCCACCCCGACGCCCGCTATTTGCTGCCCGATCCCGTCGAGACGCTCGCGGCCGTCAAGGCGTGCGCGAAGCTCGGCATGGTCGTGCTGCCCTACATCAACGCCGATCCCGTCCTCGCGCGCCACTGCGAGGAGGCGGGGGCGGCGGCGGTGATGCCGCTTGGGTCGCCCATCGGCTCGAATCGCGGCATCCGCACGCGCGACATGATCGAGATCATCGTCGAGCAGAGCCATGTACCCGTCGTCGTGGACGCGGGCATCGGCCTCCCCTCGCACGCGGCGGAGGCGATCGAGCTCGGCGCGGACGCGGTGCTGGCCAACACGGCGGTCGCGGCGGCGGACGATCCCGTCGCGATGGCGCGCGCGTTCGGCCTCGCCGTCCAGGCCGCCGAGCTTGCGCTCCGGGCCGGTCCGCCGTCCGCCCGCGCGACGGCTTCGGCGACGTCGCCGATGGACATCTTCAAGTAAGACCCTCTTCCGTTTCCCCATGTTTCCCCTTCTGAAGTATTCCGAAGACGAGGTCAACGCCTACTACGCGAAGGTGACGCCCGCGATGGTGCAGGCGTCGCTCGCGAAGGACCGGCACGACTGGTTTGACCTCCTGAACCTCCTCTCCCCCGCCGCCTATCCGTTCATGGACGCGATGCGGAAGAAGGCGCGTCTTGCCCGCATCAAGTACTACGGCAAGACGGTGAGCGTCTACGCGCCGCTCTACATCGGCAACACGTGCATCAACTCCTGCCGCTACTGCGACTTCCGCGTCCAGCACAAGGGCACCGTGCGCCGCAACCTGACGCTCGACGAGATCCGCCGGGAGGCCGAGGCGATCCGCGCGACGGGCATCGACAGCCTGCTCGTCGTCGCGGGCGAGGATCCGCGCGTCAACACGGTGGAGCGCTTCTGCGAGGTGGGGCGGCTTCTCAAGAAGATGTTTTCGAACCTCTCCCTCGAAGTCGCGCCGCAGAGCGAGGAGGGCTACCGGGCGATGTTCGAGGCGGGCTACGAATCGCTCACCTGCTTCCAGGAGACGTACGATCCCGAGCGGTACCGCTATTTCCATCCCGCCGGACCGAAGGCCAGCTACGAATGGCGGCTCTGGACGCAACTGCGCGCCGGCCGGGCGGGTTTCCGCACGCTCGGCTGCGCGTTCCTGCTCGGTCTCTCGCCGTGGCGCCCCGAGGCGGCGTCGCTCGGCGCGCACGCCTTCTACCTGATGAAGGAGTGCTATGAATCGAAGGTGCAGTTCGCCTTTCCGCGCTTCTGCCGCGTGGAAGGGGGCTTCGTGCCGCCGTGCGAGGTGTCGGAGCAGGATGTCGACGTGATGATGCTCGCCTTCCGCATCGTCTTTCCGCAGTGCTGCATGACGGTTTCGACGCGCGAGGCGCCGGCGTTCCGCGACTACATCGTGCAGGTGGCGGCGGACAACATGAGCGCCGGTTCGCGCGTGACGCCCGGCGGCTACGCCGTCCTCGAGCAGGAGCACAAGGCGGATGTCGCGCAGTTCACGCTCACCGACCGGCGCCGTCCGCAGGAGGTCTACGACGCCATCCGGGCGAACGGACAGGAAGTCGTCTTCAAGAACTGGGACAACCGCATCTAGCGATTCATGGACGCCGCCCTCGAACAGATTCTCGCCCGCGCACAGGCGCGTCCGCGCAACCTCTCCGTGGACGACCTGACGCGCCTTGTCTCGCTGGAGGATCCCGCCGAACGGCGTGCCGTCTATGCGGCCGCCTACGCGCAGAAGTGCCGCGTCGCGGGGACGCGCGTCTCGATGCGCGGCCTCGTCGAGATCGGCAACGTCTGCGCAAAGGACTGTCTCTACTGCGGCATCCGCCGTTCGAACGCGACCCTCGACCGCTATCGCCTCTCCGTCGCGGACATCCTGCGCATGGCCGAAGTCGATGCGCGGGCAGGCTACGCCTCCCTCGTCCTCCAGGGCGGCGAGATCGAGGGCGAGGCGAACACGGCCTTCATCGAGGACTGCCTGCGCGCCATCGCGCACCTCAACCTCGGTGTGACGCTTTCGCTTGGCGAGCAGGAGGAAGACGTCTACCGGCGCTGGCGCGCGGCGGGCGCGGCGCGCTATCTGCTGCGCATCGAAACGTCGTCGCCGGAACTCTATGCGCGCCTCCATCCGGCGGACCACAGCTGGACGCGCCGCGTCCAGTGCCTTGCGGCCCTGCGCCGCTGCGGCTACCAGGTCGGGACGGGCGTCATGTGCGCGCTGCCCGGCCAGACGATGGCGGACCTTGCGCGCGACATCGTCTTCTTCGGCGACATGGACGTGGACATGATCGGCATGGGCCCGTACATCCCCCACCCCGAGACGCCCCTCGCCGCCGAACCCCAGCCGTGGGACGACGCAGGCCGTCTGCGCCTCGGCCTCAACATGATCGCCGCGACGCGCCTCTACCTGCACGACGTCAACATCGCCGCCACGACCGCCCTCCAGGCTCTCGCCCCCGACGGCCGCGAGCAGGGGATCCTCGCCGGCGCGAACGTCATGATGCCGAACGTGACGGATACCGCCTACCGCCGCCGCTACCAGCTTTACGCGGGCAAGCCCTGCCTCGACGAGAACGCGCAGCAGTGCCGGGGCTGCCTCGAACGCCGCCTCGCGGCGATCGGCGAGCGCGTCAACTACGGTGCGCGCGGCGACAGCGCGCACTTCGCGGCACGCACGCGGGCGTGAAGGCCGTCCGCCCCTATCCTTCATTCATCCACCATTCAGACTGGCCACAAGGAGAAGACAGATGACGCAGTTGGAAGCCGCCCGGAAGGGCATCGTGACCGAGGCGATGAAGATCGTCGCGGCGGACGAGGGGCTGGACGCGGAGGCCGTGCGCGCCGCCGTCGCGACGGGCGAGGCGGTGATTCCGCTCAACATCCACCATGCGAACTGCCACCCCGTTGGCGTGGGGCGGATGTTCACGACGAAGATCAACGCGAACCTCGGCCGCAGCGTGACGCACTCGGGGAAGGGGGACGAACTCGAAAAGCTCAGAATCGCGCTCGACGCGGGCGCTGACTTCGTGATGGATCTCTCCGTCGGCTCGGATGATCTCAAGGCAATCCGCCAGGGCATGCTCGATGCGAGCCCGAAACCGCTCGGCACGGTTCCCGTCTACGAGACGATCTCGCGCCTCGAAGGCGACATCCCGCAGATGGATCCGTCCTTCCTCCTCGACGTCATCCGCGCACAGGCCGAGCAGGGTGTCGACTTCATGACGCTTCACGCAGGACTTCTCCTCAGGCACATCCCGCCCGCGATGACGCGCGTCATGGGCATCGTCTCGCGCGGCGGCGCGATCATGGCTGAGTGGATGATGGAGCACCAGGTCGAAAATCCGCTCTATACGCACTGGGATGAGGTGCTGGCGATCCTCGCCGCGCACGATGTCACCGTCTCGCTCGGCGACGGCATGCGCCCCGGCTGCCTTGCGGACGCCTCCGACGCCGCGCAGTTCGGCGAGCTGGACGTCCTCGGCGAGCTCGTCGACCGCTGCCGCGCACGCGGTGTGCAGGTGATGGTGGAGGGACCCGGCCATGTTCCGTTCAACCAGATCCAGATGAACATGGAACGCGAGCAGGAGGTCTGCCGGAAGGCGCCGTTCTACGTCCTCGGCCCCGTGACGACCGACATCGCTCCCGGCTACGACCACATCGTGAGCGCCATTGGCGCGACGGCGGCGGCGACCTACGGCGCCTCGCTCCTCTGCTACGTGACGCCGGCCGAACACCTCGGCCTTCCGGACGGCGAGGAGGTCCATCAGGGCTGCATCGCCTACAAGATCGCCGCGCACGCGGGCGACGTGGCGCGCGGCCTCCCCGGCGCGCGCGACCGCGACGACGCGATGGCCCGCGCCCGGGCGGATTTCGACTGGGACCGCCAGTTCGCGCTTTGCCTCGACCCGATGCGTGCGAAGGCGCGGTGGCTCAAGACGCGCGCGTTCACGGACGAGGCGCACGGCGATGACCACTGCTCGATGTGCGGCAAGCAGTTCTGCGCCGTCCGCACCTCGCGCCGTATCAAGAAGCTCGCGGAGGGGCTGTCGTGACCGACTTCGGCCTCTACCTCGTGATGACGAACCCGAAGGCCGGGTACGTCGCCTGTGCGGAGGCGGCCGTGAGGGCCGGGGTGAAGATCGTCCAGCTGCGCATGAAGCACCGCCCGCGCGCGGAGGTCGTCGCGACGGGCCACGCCGTGCGCGCCGTGACGCGGGGAACGGGGACGCTCTTCATCGTGAACGACGATCCGTCCATCGCCGTGGAGGTCGCGGCGGATGGCGTCCACGTCGGCCAGGACGACATGCCCGTCGCGGAGGTGCGCGCGCGCTTCCCGTCCCTCGGCCTCGTGGGGCTTTCCACGCACAACCCCGCCCAGGCGCGCGCGGCGATCGCCCAGTCGCCGGACTACATCGGCGTCGGACCCGTCTGGGCGACGCCGACGAAGGACATCCCCGATCCGACGCTCGGCGTCGAGACGGCCGTCCAGATGGCCCGGTCCGTCCCGTTCCCCGCCGTCTGCATCGGCGGCGTCGATGCGGAACGCCTGCCGGAACTCCTGCGCGCGGGCGCGCGGAACTTCTCCGTCGTACGTGCCGTGTGTGCCGCAGACGATCCCTACGCCGCCATCGTCCACCTCCAGCAGGTTGAACGGACGGCGCGAACAACCTAAGGCGATGTAGACGAGACAGCGGACGATACCGCGACACACCGAGAAGGCGTAGTTTCGTGAACGCCGAGAGGACGTGGCCTATAGAGTCAAGAAATCTAGCGAGAGAAATCTGGCGAAGAGAATGGACGCGCGGGGCGGGAGGGGGAGAATCCCTCCCGCCCTGCTGTATTTTTGTTGAGATTTGCGTTGAGATTATCTTACGCATAAAAATCTCATTGTAATGGGTTAGTGGGTTGCGCAGCCCACCAGTCGAATTGAGGGTGCGCCCGC
>URIT01000087.1 GCA_900547945.1 uncultured bacterium | reverse complement strand
ACGACCCTAATCCTCAATTCGGCTGGTGGGCTGCGCAACCCACTAACCCATTACAGGACGTTCTCCGCGCAGGGGCCAAACAGGTTCTACCGCTCCATCACGAGGCCCTGATGCCCGGCGGGGATCACGGCCCTGCCCCTGAAGAACGCGCCGAGGTCGGGGTTGCCGGAGAGCGTATAGGCGCGCAACGCCTTCGGGTTCTCCGGATCGGCGAAGTCCCAGACGACGGCCTTGCGTTCGCTGCGGTTCGTCATCAGCACGAGGCTGCCGTCTGCGCGGGGGATGCCGCTGAAGCGCGCGGACCTCCCCTTCCCGAACGCCGGAACGGCCGGCAGCGCGAGCGGCCGTGAATACGTGCCGTCGGCTTCGACGAGCACGTAGAAAGCCGCCGTTCCGTAGTCGTAGACGCTCGACTGCGGCTGCTGGATCGTGTAGAGGAAGCGGTTCGCGCCGAGGCGGCAGATGCCGTTGCCCTGCGACCCGAAGAACGGCGCCGTCACGGCCTTCTCCTGGTCCACGAAACGGGGCTTCGGCCCGTTGAAGTCCAGCCAGCCAAGGCCGTTGTACGGCTTCAGGACGGGAAGGCGTCCGTCCACCGCGCCGTCCGCAGGGTACTTGTCCCAGAGGCAGGTGCCGTAGAAGGTCGCGAGCGGCCGTTCCGCCGCGAAATCCGCGAGGTCGAAGACTGCGTACGGGCCACACCGCGCCGTCAGGACCACCTTGCCGTCCGGGGCCGGCCAGCACCAGAACGCCATCGGCGTGCGTCCACCGGCCGAGGGGCGCCGCGCGACTTCGCGGAAGCGCGCCGGCCCGTCCAGTTCATAGACCGCAAAGCCGTCCACGCCCTCGGCCGTGACGAGGCGGTCGCCGACGAAGCAGCAGTCCGTGACGCGCCGCCCGCCCGGCAGCACGCCGAGCTTCTCGAAGCCCTCCGGCACATGCGAGACGGCCTGCGTTCGCCTTGCCGTCTTCGCTCAGCATGCCATCCAGCGACCTACCGTTCCAGCAGCCGGTCGACGAGGGGGCCGAGCGCATCAAGCCAGATTTCATAGCCGGCCCGGACGGGATGCAGCTTGTCCGGCATCATCAGCCCCGGCTTGATCTCGCCGTCGCCTCCGAGGAAGCGCGCGCCCATGTCCAGCCACGCGAAGCCGTTCTTCTCCGCATAGGCCCTCAGCATCGGGTTGACCTTCGTCCAATGCACATGCGCGCGCGGGTTCTTCCCGTGGGGCAGGATGGCCTGAAGGACGACCTTCGACTCCGGGTGCTTGGCCCGGATCATGCCCACGATCTTCTCGACGCCCCGCACGAGCCCTTCGGGATCCGACGCGCCATTGTTCACGCCGATCATGACGGCAAAGACCTTCGCCGTGTAGTCGTCGAGCTCGCCGTTGTTCTCGAAGCGCCAGATGACGTTCTGCGTACCGTCCCCGCCGCTGCCGAGATTGAGGACCTTGTATTTTCCCAGCAGCGCGGGATACACCGCCGCGCCATTCTCCCTGTTCTCCCAGCGGTGGGTGATCGAGTCCCCCACCAGCACAAGGTCATAGCACGCCCCCTTGTCCTTCAGGATGCGTCCCCGCGTCTCGGCGAGCCGGCGCGTCCACCACGGCGCCGTCACGAACCGCGCCGCCGGACGACAGGCGGCAGGCTCGTCGGTCCGCGCAACGCCCATACAAGGCAGCGGGGCCGTTCCGGCGACGGACAGCAGGACAAGGCAGAGAACCGTTTTCATTGGACATTTCCTTTCTTAGCGGAAGATGAGGTACAGGCCGGACAGCGAACGGCCGATGTACGCGAGGCCCTTGAGGACGATTTCGAAGAGGTCTTCCCGGTCGGACGAGACGCGCGCGAACCCGCGCCGGATGCCGTCCGCCACGACGAGATCCTGCCGCACGCCCTTGGGGACGGCGGCGGCGTTCACGACCTTCAGCGTCGCGTCGGCGGCATCCAGCGTCCCGTCGACGACGACCGGGCGGACCGTGCCGTCCGCGCCGACCGCGATCTCGATACCGCCCTTCACGCACACGTCGTCGCTCTCGGACGGGATGCCGCCCTCGCCCAGCCACTTCTTCGCCAGGTACGCCTCGACCGAACGGCATTCGTCGTCCGAAAGGCTGCGGTCGTAGGCGAGAATCTCGCCGAACGTGTAGCCGCCCTTCCCGAAGTCGTTCAGGACGTCAGCCCCCGTTCCCGCCACCGCGCGGCGCGCGTCGAGGCTCGCGCCGTACAGGAACGTCCCGCCGGCCGGAACGGCCCACTGGTCAAGGGAATCGCCCTTCATGGCATCCTTCGCGCCCCAGACTTTCGGCACGCCGTCCATCGTCACGCGGTCGCCGTAGCGCGTCCATTGGACGAGGCCGACGTTGTCGCCATACTGCTGGGAGGCGAACTTGCGAATGTACCCGCCGCCTGCGGGCGAAGACCACGGCCGCGACGTGTTCTCGACCGCGTCCGACCAGTTCCAGACCACGAAGAGCGTCTTCGTCGGCGTCGTCGGCGCCGTGGCCCGCAGCTGGGCCGCGCCGTCGAAGAAGACGCCGGGGCGGCCGCCAAAGGCCGTGCAGGAGGCCTGGAAGACCGGGCCGCGCGTCCGCGAGGCAGTCGCATAGTCGCTCTTCCAGTCGAACGCGACGCCGCCCGCGCTGCGGCTCGCCCAGTTGGTGACGCAGCCGTCCGCGCCCGCGAGAAGCGTCTCCGGCCGCGCGGCGTCGAGCCGGTAGAGGAGGCCGTTCGTCGGCACGCCTCCGCCGAATGCGCCGAGCCGCGCGCCGCCCGCGAAGCGGAGCGTGACGCCCTCGGCAACGCCGTCGAAGTCGCACGGGCCCGTCACCGTGAGGACGGGGGCCGCGCCGCCCGCGCTGTTCACGATCCGGCCGCGGCCCGACAGCGCGGCAATCGTCTGGTCGTGGCCGTTCAGGTCGAGGACGGCCCCGTCCCCGAGGCGGATCGCCGTCGCCGGATCGACGACCTGCCGGCCGCGCGCGGCCACGTCGGCGTGGAGTTCCGCGCCGACGCCCCACTTCTTCGCGAGGTAGTTCTCGACCGTCTTGCGCTCGTCGTCCGTGAGGATCGTGTCGAACGCCAGCACTTCGGCGATGTCGCCGTCAAAGGCGCCGGCCGTGCGCACGTCCTCGTACTGGAAGCCCAGCTGCATGCGTTCGTAGTCGCGGCCCCTGTAGACCGGCGGATCGTCCGCCTCCTCCGGGCTGTTGTTGGCGCGCACGTCGACCGGATGGCGCACGGTCACAATCTGCGGCTCTCCCGGCGCGAAGGCGCCCGTCGTCGTCCACGCGCCGTTGACGTAGGAGCCGCCGCTCGACTCATAATTCGTCCGCTGCGTGCTGACACGCCACCGGTCGGAGGCCTCCGAGCGAAACGAGTAGTCGGCCGTCGTGCCGAAGAGGCACTGGTCGGCCTTCGTCAGGCGCGGCACGTTCACGACGAAGACCGTCCGCTGCGAGACGGGCCGCGACCCGACGAGGCCGTTGCGGGAATCGTTGCCCGGCTTGAACGTGAGCACGTTCAGGCCGTTCACCCGATGGACGCCCGTTTGCGCGCCGTAGCCCGGATAGAAGCCGAGCACCGTCTCGTTCGTGTAGTGCGGCGCGGCGAAAAAGTAGCCGTTCCCGTTCTTCGAGCGCCACTTCATCACGTTGCCCGTCGTCGGGTCGGTCTCGAACGTCGAGGCGTCGGAGGCGTCAAGCCAGTAGACGAGCCCCGGGCTCCTGAAGATGTCGCTCTCGAACCTGAGCGTGCCGCCCACGACGTCGATGGCCGGGGCGGTCGCCGACGCCGTGCGCCCGCCGTCGGCCGCATGGACCGTCAGCGTCCCGGCGCCCCTCTTGACAACCGGCAGCGCGCCCGCCGTCACCGTGTCGAGATACGAGTCGCCGTCGCCCGCGAGGACGAGCCTTGCGTCGGGCGTTGCGCCCGCGAGCGCCAGCGTCGAACCCGCGTGGAGTGCGCCGAACGCGACATCTTCGCCGAGGACGAGATCCGTCGCGCCGTAGACCCGCGCCGTGCCGGCGACGGACGTTCTGCCCGCGAGCTGGACGTTTGCGCGAACCAGTTCCAGATTGCCGCCGGCCGTCACCTGATTCGTGACAACGTACGGCGCGGCCTGATCCGCGAACTGGAGAGTTCCCTCCAGCTCCGCCGGACCGTCTCCGAACGTGCCCGCACCGCGCAGGGAAAGGACGCCCGCCCCCGTTCCGACCTGGATGGTCTTGCCGCGAAACGTGTTGACCGCGTCGAAGAACGTCTGCGCCTGTGTCTGCCAAACCGAAAGAGACCCCGTACCGACAATCGGCTGCGCGAACTCGAAGCCCGCAGTCGGACCGTCGCCCGCCACGACGCGCGCGTCGCCGACGAGCGTTACGCGGCCGAGCATGCGCTGGCGGCCGCCCCCGCCGTCCTGCACAATCGAGCCGTTCGTGTCGTCCGTGTTCGCCCGATCGGATGCGTTCTTCCGCCCCTGAAAGCCGCCGCCCGCGAGAGAGAGATCGTTCGGCCAGACCTTGCCTCCCGCATCGGCGGAGGCGGTATTGAGCCGCAGCGCGCCGCCGCCGACCGTCTCGCCCCCGACCACATACAGCTCGCCGCAGTCCGTGAAGGGGTTCTCCTTCACCGTGGCATGCTTCGAGACGGTTGCGCGGAGATACACGTTGGCGATCGCCGTCCCGCCCGTCCAACGGCAGAAATTGAAGTCCGGGGCGGCATAGACGGAGGGCAGGTAGCTGTGGTCGACGGCCGCCCGCGCGCCGGCGAGCGTAACGCCGGCCGAACCCCGAACCTGCGTACACAGGCGCACGTCCGTGCGCACGTCGTTCGCCGTCGGCGTCCAGTGGGCCGAGAGCCAGAGGAAACCCTCGGACGCGCCGAAGTCGAGCGCGCCGCCCTGCCCGGCGAGCGGCGTGTAGGTGTGGGCCGTGGTCGCGTTGACGATGACCGCCGCCGCACGTCCCGCCTCGCCGCCGACCGTGAGCGTGACGCCGTCGACGAGCGTGAGCGTTGCACCGCCCTCGATCAGGAGGCCGCTGATCTTTTTGCTTTCCGAAAGCGTCACGTTCGCCGAGACGCGGACGATGTCCGCCACGCCCGCCGTCGCGAGATCGTCCGTCGTCGGCGCGAACGGCTTGAAGCCGTCCGCCGCGTCATACGCGAGGAAGTGGGCCTGGCCGCTGCCGTCGCGCCCGACGATCCACGGCTCGACAAGCCCGCCGTCCTGCACGGGCGCCGCGCCGGCGAGCGTCACCTTTTCCGTCCCGCCGAGCGTCCCCGTCTGGGCCTGGATCGTCAACGTGCCCTTGAGGCCACGCCGGAGCGTCCCGAGCGCCAGCGTCGCCGAGGTGCATGTCGTGTTGCGCACGACGAGCGAGGCGCCGGCCCCCGCCGTGAGCGCATGGACTGTGGCCAGACCGGCCGAGACGTCGCCACCCGCGAGCGGCCAGTAGAAGACCTCGCCCGCGAGCGTCGTGTCACACGCCGTGAACGCGAAGTCCGGCGCCGGGTTCGTCGCCATGAGGACGTTGCGGATCTCGACCTCCGCGAAATCGGAGACCGGCTTGTCGATGCAGATCTCGCCCGCGCCCCTGAGCGAGAGCCGATTGCCGCCCGTGCCGCGAATCGGCAGGCGGTAGTGGCACGTGCGGTAGCAGTAGCTGTTGTTCGGCGCGTCGGCGTGTTCGGGATACCACTTCGACACATCGTCACTCTCCCCCGGATTCCAAGGCGTACGCAGATAGTCGATGCGGATGAACGGGTTGTCGCCGACATACGTGATGTCGCCCAAGCCCTCCACCGCCACGCCGACCCTGCCGAAGTCGAAGCCGCCCAGCCGGATGCCCGTCCGGTCGACGTCGATCTTCCAGGTGCTGTGGGCCGAACGGCCCTGATTCGGCACGTCGAGACGCGCGATGCCACCGTCCGCCGGCAGGGCGCCCTGCATCCAGTTGGCGTCCCACGTGCCGCCCCAGGCATACCGCGTGCCGTCCTGCGGCGCGACCGACGCCATCAACGCGCCGCACGCCGCCAATCCCAGTCCGAACAGGCCGTGTCTGCGGCCAACATGAATTTCGCCCATCCCCGACTCCTTTCCGTTGACTCCTTTCCGTTAACCCATCTCGATTCACGGACCGTCTTCCGCGACAAGTTCGAAGAACGGCGTCAGGCCGTCCGGGAGCGCCGCCTCGGTCGTGTCGAGCGTGAAGGCGAGCGCGTCGCCCGCGCGCGTGACCTTCGCCGGCGCGCGGCGGATGCCGTTCACCGAAAGCGGATAGAGGGTGAAGCGGCCGCCCCGCGCGTTGCGGAGGCGCACCTGCGCCACGTTCGCGCGCCCGATCTTGCGGCCCTGCATGCGCGCGCGGCCCTCCTTCGTCCGGTAGCCGACGAACCGCACGAGGTCGGGCGTCTTGACCGCCCCGTCGATGCCGCTCTCGCCGTCCATGACGACGACGATCCGGCCCGACGCCGCGAGCGGCCGCCCGTCCACCGCGACGGCGGCGAACGTCGCGTTGTTCTTCGTGCGCACGATCTCCAGGCAGCCGGCCCGATACGCGCCGTTCGCCGGAAGCGAGACGGCCTCGCTGCGCCGCGTGGCGACGCGCATGCGCGGCAGGGCCGACTCGACCAGCAGCTCGCCCGTGTCCGACTCGTACACGCCCCGCCTCACGTCCGTGCGGTTCGCGGGCCCGAGGACGCCCGCCGCGCGCATCCGCGCGACCATCGCCTCCAGGACGGCCGTGCGCGCCTTCGAGTCGCTCGCCTGCGCGAGCAGGAACTCGTAGGTGCCGGCCGTATCGTTGCCGAAGCCGGGGAAGGAGAGGTCGGCCTTGTAGCCGGGCGTCGCGCCGTATTCCGGCCAGTCGACGCGCACGCCGCAGAGCATGACGGCGCGCAGCTGCTGCGGGTCGGGGTAGCTCGTCGAGGAGAGCGTGCCCATGAACGCCCGCGTGTAGTCGAGCGTGACCGTGTGCGGCGAAGTCGCCGCGTCGCCGCGTCCGTAGAGGCACGCCGCGAGGAACGTCGAGGCGCGCATCGAGAAGTGGTTCGCGATGACGAGCCCGTCGTTCATGTTGAAGGACGGCGGTGCGGTCAGCCCGTCGGTCAGCACCGTCGAGTTGTGCAGGAAGAACGCATCCCAGCCCTGGAGCGCGGCGATTGCGCCGGCCGCCAGGCCCATCTCGTGGCAGTAGCGGTTGTGCTGGCAGTCGTTGTACTCGGTGACGACGACGGGCTGGCCCGGGATCGCCGCGCCGGCGATGTCGCGGAACGCGGCCATGCCGTCGGTCGCCGACGAGACCTGCGGGCCGTGTCCGTCGTCCGCGAGGAAGGAATGGTAGTTGTTGACCTCGGTCGCCATCCCCGTCTTCACGCGCGTCTCGGTCGTGCGCAGGATCTTGTCGTAGTTGCCCCACATCGTCGGCCGGTCCCAGCCGGCCTCCTTCATGACGTCGCGGTAGAAGCGGATCTGGGCCTCCATCAGCTCCTGCGAGAAGAGCTGGAAGTCGAGCGCGTTCGGCGTCTTCTCCGTGTAGCGCCTCGGGTAGGCCGCGTGCCGCGCCCAGCCGTCGCCGTATTTCTTCTTGAGGAACGCCTCCCAGCGCGGCTTCACGAGCGTGCGCACGCGCGCGGCGTACTTGGCCTGCACCGGGTGGAAGGACGAGCGGGGCGCATCGGGATTGGGGACTTCGGCGACGATGTGCTGGACGTGCTGGACGCTCTGTTCGTTCGCGAACTCCCATCCGAGGAGGCACGGCTCGTCCTTGACGAGGTTGCCCGTGTAGGGGTTGCGCCTGTTGAGCAGGCGGATCGTGAACTGGCGGTAGTACTCAAGCGACTCGGCGTCGCCCGCCATCATCGCCTCGATCTCCTGCGGCCCGCCGCCCGACCCCATCAGGAAGTAGATGCCGTGGCGGTTGAACGCGGCGACGAAGCGCAGGAAGTTGTCGATGCGGTCGTCGCGGAAGAACCCGTCGGCATGCGGATGCCGCCGAAGGCAGTCCGCGCGCTCGTCCCACCAGTCGCAGCCGAGGCGGTGGATGGAGAGGCGGATCGCGTTGCAGCCGACGCGCCGCATCTGCTCGCAGTAGCGGTCCGCGTCCGGCTCCCAGTCGCACACCCACTGGCTGGACGAATGGTTGCCGAAGAAACGCAGCGGACGGTCGGGCCGTTTCTCGAAGCACAGGCGCCCATCCCGCTGGACGACCCGGCCATACGTGCCGCACGGCGCGAAGTCGATCTGCCCCGAGAGGTCGAGGGCCGAGCCGGCCACGATGTCGCGGCCCGGCATGTCCGGCAGGCGCCACTCGCCGCCGAGGCGGAAGGTCACGTTCTCGGCCCGCACGGGCTTCCAGTCCGCACTCGTCAGCGTCGCGCCGTAGAGAGAAAGGTTGCTGTTCTCCGCCGTCGCGAGCGCGATCTTCACGGGTGCCTTGCGCTCGTCCAGGACGACGCGCGCGAGCATGAAGTGGCGCGTGCCGTTCTCGCCGTTCGCCGTGAAGACCGTCTGGCAGGCGTCGCCGTTCAGCGTGTGCGACCAGTCGGCGAGTTCGCGGCCCTTCGTGAGTGCAAGCGTGTCCGCCGTACCGTCGGCGTAGGTGACGGCGACCGTCGCGAGGTCGGGCCCCTTCGTGTAGCTGGACGACAGGAGGAGGTAGAGGTAGCGGCTCGGCTCGGCCGCGCCGTCCAGGAGCGTGACGGCGGCGGCCCCCGGCTGGACCGCACGGTTGCGGAAGCGCACGCACTGGGCGCCGCCGTGCGCCGCCGGGTCCGGCGTCTTCACGTAGATGCCGATGAAGTCGCGCTTCGCGCACGGGAGCGCCACGCCCTCCGGCACGGGGGCGTTCACGGCCGCCGAGACGTCGAGCGGACGCTGCCGCGCCGGCGCCGCGCTCGGCCCCATGAGGCGGAACTTCGCCCGGACCGTCACCGTGTCGCCCGCCTTCAGGTCAAGCCCCCGGTAGCGCCCGCGGTCGGCGCGCACGACGAGCGCGCGCCTTCCGGCGACCGTCTCGATGCGCGGCGCGTCCTTCGTGCTGACACCCCAGAACGTCAGGCCGTGCGCGAAGTCGAGGTTCTCCTGGCGGCCCGCGCCCGCAATCGAGATGTCCGTCCAGGCAACCTCCGGGTAGAGCCGTCGCACGTTGTGCGGCGCGGACAACCCGACGAAGAAGCGCCCGTCGCCCTTCGCCGTGAGCGTGAACGCCGTCTCGTTCCACGTCTCGTAGGCCCCGGCCTGGAGATACCCCGCCTTCCCCTTCCGTCCAGTCCGTCTCGCCAACGAGCGGCGTCAGGACGAACGGCGTCTTGCCGTCCTTCGCCGACGCCCAGACCTCGGCGCTTTCGAGATCGCCCCCCGCCGAGGCGGTGAGACGAACGGCGACCAACGCCACCGCCACCAGACTTTTCATCAACGCCGTGTCAACCATGCACGCCCTCACTTTCCGCCTTTCTTGCCCTCGGCCTCGCCGGGACCGACTTCGCCCGACGTGGCGAGCAGCCGTTCGTCGCCCCAGACGTTCAACACAGCCCTGGCGTCCCGGTGGGCGCGCGCGTCGAGGCCGAACGCCACCTCGAAACGACGGCATTTTCCACCGGGGAAGAAGTCGCCGAGAATCGTGTCCTTCACGAGCAGACCGACACCGTTCTCGTACGTGATGCCGCCGACCGTGAGCGGCGTATCGCGCACGCTGCGCTTCGCGCGCGGCCGCGTCTCCCAGGTCGGTTCCGTAAAGGCGTGGATGTCCAGCTCCTCCAGCCGGACAACGGTCTCCCGGACATCGGGTACAGACGTCCCCTCGCCCATGACGTTGTTCCGGATGGCGGCGATCTCGGCCTTCGCGAGGCCCAGCGTCCGCTCCATGTAGGCGGAAATCTTCTCGGCCATCGTCCCGCCGGGATAGCCCTTGAGCCGCGCGACGAACGCCGGGAATGCGCACTCCGGCCGTCCCGTCTCGGGATGCGGCGTGCCCGTCCGTCGCCGCAGGCCGAAGACGCGCGCGAACGACGTCAGCTCGTAGTCGACCGCAAGGTCCGCCTCCGAGACGCCACACAGACCCTCGACCAGATACGCGAGCGTCCCCGTGCGGTCGGCGCCGCCCCAGCAGTGGAAGTAGATCGGGAAGTTCCCGCGTACGGCGAAGACGCGCAGCGCCTGCGCGTACTGGTTCGTCGCGGTGAACGCGCCCAGATAGGCGCCGAGCGGCACGCGCACGAGGCGGACGCCCAGGGCCGAGACGTCGGGATGCGGGCATTCCGAAGCCGCACGCAGGTCGAGATCCGTCTGGATCTTCAACGTCTCGCGCATCGTGCGCAGACCCGCTTCCATCACGCCCAGACGGTGGAAGCGCTTCTCACCGACCTGTTCGACCGGCAGGCAGTCCGGCTCCGAGCCCCGGAAGACACGCCCGGTCGGCAGACCGTTCCACCCGCCGATGTCACGCACGTTGCGCATGCCCGGCACGTGGTGCCAACGGATCCGCCCCTGCGGCACGGGACGGTCGGCCGCCACTGCCGCCGGATCGAGGAAGGCGTCGACGAGCGAGTTCGTCAGTCCGCACCACGCCGCCGTCGGATAGAGCCGCCGCGCCTGGAGCAGGTACGCCTCCGGGCCTTTCGGCGACGGCGCGCACGAGGCGCCGCCGGCCGCAGCGGACCAAACGAGTCCCAACGCGGCCAGCGTCCCCACCAGGAGCGACCGCAGCATCGGGGAATCTGTGTATGTTGTCGTCGGCATGTCGTTCTCCAAATCGCCCTTTGAGCGCAGTGTAGCACATTTCCACCACCCGATATTATCCGTTTGCGCAGAAACGAACGGGCTCACGCCCGGCTCTTCGCCCGCCATTCGAGCGGCGAGAGCCCCAGTGTGGCCTTGAACGTGCGGCAGAACGTCGGCACGCTCCGGTAGCCGGACGCCTGTGCCACGTAGGCGACGTCCCGGCAGGTCGTTTCGAGCAGGATCTGCGCGTTCTCGAAGCGGGCCCTGCGGATGGCCTCCAGGACGCTCATGCCCGTCACGCTGCGGAACGTCTGCTCGGCCGAACGGCGCGCGCCGCGCATCACGCCGAGGACGCGCACGGCGCGAAGGCCCGCGCACGCCTCCGCACGGATCAGGCCGACGGCCTCCTGGATGCGCGGTTCCTGGCGCGCGCGATGCCCGCCGCCCGACGACTGCCGCCGCATGAGCCCGAGCGGACGGAACGCCGTCGCCTCCACCGCACGCGCATCGGCGCGCACGATCCGGTCGAGCGCCCGCGCCGCCAGGAACGCGCCGGCGTCCCAGTCCGGCATGACGCTCGAAATCGGAACCGCCCCCTCGCAGAAACGCGGGTCGTTGTCCACGCCCACGACGGCCACGTCGTCGGGGACGCGCAGGTGCGCGCGCACGCACGCCTGCACGACGACCTGCGCCATCTCGTCGTTCGCGGCAAAGACGCCGCAGGGCTTCGGAAGACCGGCGAGCCAGCGCACCACGGCCGGCAGCAGCCGGCGCCTGTCGGAAACCCCCGGCTGCCGGAACGCCGGGCCGAGGTGCCCGCCGCGCCGCAGGATCTCCCGCGCGAACGCCTCCGCCCGCTCCCGGCTCCAGTACATGTCGGACGGCAGATGCGCATAGGCGAGGCACCGAAGCGGCAGGGACATCAGCTCGCCGGCGGCCAGATGGGCCGTCTGGTCGGCATCGTGCCGGATGTGCGGGCTTCCCTCGGGGACGGCCGTGCGCGGGCAGTCGAAGCAGACGACGGGCACGCGCGCCCGGACGGCGGGCGGCAGTCGCATCGACAGGGAGGAGATGACGCCGACGACCCGCGCGTCCCGGACCAGGCGGCGGAGGGTTCGCAGATGCACGGAGCGGCCCAGGCAGCAGTCACGCACCGTCCAGCCGCGCGGACGGCAATAGCGGCACAGCCCCGCATACTGCGTCTTCCAGATGGCGCTGTCGTGCGTATGCAGCGCCAGCACGATGCACGCATCAGGCGTCACGCCGCCCCCCGATCAGCACAAGCGACAGGGCGAGCGGGAACGCGGCGTCGCCGACCGCGTACGAACGCTTCTCGCGGAAAGGCGGCGGCGCGCTCATTCAGGCCTGTTCGCGGACGCCGCCTCCACCACCTGAAGGAGGAGCGGCGCGGCGAAGGCGTCGAGCCGCAGCGCGCCGAAGTCGAGCGCCGTGTCGTCCGAGAAGAGGAACGGCGAGAGCAGGTAGACCGGCAGCCACGTCACGTTCCCCTTGCGCGCGGCGACGCAGAAGCGCGCCCGCCCGTTGTCGAGGTACGCCAGCGGCTCGATGCCGGGTCCCGGCAGGATCTCCTGCGCGCAGGCGGGCTTCGCGTAGCCGTCGCCGTTCGCGTCGCGGCGAAGCGGATGCCGCACGCCGTCCAGGACGACCGCCATCTTCCGCCAATCGGAACAGATGCCGGCGCGATGCCACCGGGGCGAGACGGGAAGGTCCTCCGGCGCGCGGTCGGCGAGCGCCGCGCCGAAGCCGGTGATGCCGAACGGATCGCCATGCCCGCGCACGCGGCCGCCCGGATCCTGCCCGCTCACATAGACGATGCGTCCGCCCGCGTCGCGGTAGGCGGCGAGCGCCCGCGCCGCCTCGGCCTCCGGGGCGTGGAACCCGGCCGCGACGATCAGCGTCGGCGTCTCGGCGGCCGAGAGCGTCCCGGCCGCCAGGTTGCGGAAGTCGTACGCCTTGACGGCGTACCCCGCATCGCGCAGCGTCCGCCCGCACGCCCCCAGGACAAGCCGCCCGGCGTAGGACTGCGCGCCGCTCGAACGGAGCCCCAGGGCCTCGCAGACGAGGGCGACCGTCCCCTTCGGCGCCTTCGGGTTCCGCGAAGCGTCGAAGAGGTCGGCGAAGACGGCCTGCCGGCCGGGATCGAGCGCCTTCGTGGCGCGCGCGGCGTCGCGGTCGAAGCACGCCTGGAAATCGGCGGCGGGCAGCGCCGCGTCAACCGCGCGGTTCACCCAGCACGTCCAGGCGATGTCGAGGATCGCCCGCACCTGCATCGCGACGAGATCCGCCAGCGCCTCGGCGGCGCCGGGCCGGCCGAAGCCGATCGCCACCTCCTTCTCGGCCGCATAGGCCGCCTGGTCGACGGCCCGCACGCAGAGCGCGAGCTGCTGCGCGCGGAAGCCGGCGACGGCGGGCGCGGACGGGCGGTAGCCCTTCAGCTTCGCGCGCGCGCGCCGCACGACGTCGCCGTCCGAGCGGAAGCCGAAGATGTTCTTCGCGCCCGCCTCGACCTTGCGCGTGCCGAACGCGACGCCCTGGTAGTGGCAGTAGTGGACGAAGTTCAGGATCGTCGGATGGTTGAGCGCGCTCTCGTCGCCGACCGGGTGCGTCAACACCGAGAGGTAGAACGCCGCCACGCGGTGGTCGCCGCGGCCGAAGGCGCGCGCGAGAAGCGCCATCAGCGTCGCCTTCCCCTTCTCCGTGTGCGCCCAGTAGCCGCCGCAGCCGGCTGCGGCGAGGATCGCGCGGTCGTCCGGCCCGACGTGCGGCGCGTAGTCGTCCACCGTCCGCCAGCGGCGCGGCTCCCATTCCGTCATGTCGGGGAAGTGGCAGAAGGCCATCAGGACGCCGAAGTCGTCGAAGTCGAACGACGCCTTGATCTCCGCCGGCAGCGACTCGCCGACGAGCTGCGCAATCTCGTCATGCTCCACATCCCACGCGAACGCAGACCCCGCGCCGCCCACGGCGCACGCGATGCAAACGGAAACGACCGACACGCTCTTCAGCATCCTCAACCTCCAATGATGATTTTGACAAATCGGATTATACCACATTCCACCGCCGCGCCTTATCCATTTGCGCAAGATTCTGAACCTCGGTTTCTTGTCAAACTCAATGCGACCAGTGTAGTCGCATCCACTCGTTCCCAAGCGGGGGAATGCGACCGGTGGCATTGAGTTGTTCCCAACGGGGAAGGAGTCACCGTCAAGGAC
>URIT01000086.1 GCA_900547945.1 uncultured bacterium | reverse complement strand
CCTCCAGCATCACACGGCAGTCCGTCAGCCCGAGGTCGGCGCCGGGGCCTTCCAGTGTAAGGCTCCACCGGGCCTGAGCGGGGATGTTGAGGGCGATGCCCTCGGGGACGCCCCGCGCCCACTCCTCCGCCGTGTGGCCCGTCAAGAGCCAGACATCCCGCGCGAACTCGTCCCGGTCCGTGGTCCCGTGAACGCGGTGCCTGCGCCCCGCCCACTCCCGGTAGCGCGCCTTGAGGTCGTACATCCGCTCGTTCGCCTCGTAATACTTACCGGCGCGGGCGAGGCGTTGGCCGTAGTGCGGATCGTCGTCCCGCACGACGATCACGCGGAAGCGCCCGCCGCCGCACTTCTTGACCTTGACCGCACCGTTGACGGGCCGCCGCACGCCGTAGAACGCCTCGTAGGCCGCCGATGCGTCGCCGTGAAACGCCATTTCACCCTGCCAGACGACCGGCATCTCGCGGGCGAGGTCCGCGAGGATGCGCGCCTCCGCAGCGCGCGCCTTCTCCCAGAGGACGAACAGGTGCAGTTCCGGCGCGGCCATCACGGGTTCTCCCAGAGTTCCTTCACCCACGGCGTAGGCAGGCAGGTGAGATGCATGGGGATCTTCTCGCCCTTGTGCGTGAAGAACCCGTCAATCGCCTCGGGGATATCGGGATTCCCGTGGAAGGCGATCACGCTCGGCCCCTTCGGGCGGCGCGGGACGAGGAACCGGTTGAAGGGCCAGAGCGGCACGCACTGCCGCTTGAACGAACAGACCCACTCCTCCGGCCACCAGGAAACGTTCCCCCGCTCGAACATCGCGCGCGTCTGGAACTTCTGGGATCCTTTTCGGAAATACCAGTCGAGCGAGGGGTCTTCCTTGTCCCGCAGGAACGACTCGTAGACCCCGTGCGCCGCGTCCGTGCCCGCGTCGAAGCGGAAACAGGACGAATTGCCGATGGGCGGGCGCCGGAAGAAGGCCTTGCGCCGCTCGACCCAGTTGTGGATGATGCAGAAGTCGCCCGGCCTGTACGAAAAGAACCGGTCAAGCGGCCCCGTGATCAGCACGTCGACGTCGAAGAACAGCGTCGGGCCCTCCAGCTGCGCGAAGCCGCGCCGGAAGAACGTGAGCTTTGCGTGGATGTTCGGCCAGTTTCGGTTCTTGACATGGGGGTTCGGATCGAGCGCCACGCATTCGACCTCCGGCCGGATGCCCTCCGGCTCGTTCGTCGCGCAGACGAACCGGAACGGACGCGCGAGCCACTTCGCCACGCCCGCGTAGAGGCGGTTCACATAGTACGCCGGATACTTCGTCCCCCACTTCGCGCAAAGCACATTGACTCGTTCTTCCGCCATGTCCATTCTCCTCGTCTCAAGTCTCGTCAATTCGCGGTCCGTTCATCGTTCCGCCGGATCCGCAGGGAAAGGATGCGTTCATCCGCATGCCCGTCGCCATCCGAAATCAGCAGCAACGTGCGGGAACCGTCGTCGAGCACGGGGCCGAGGCACATGCCCTCGTACATCGCGTGCCCCGTCTCCGCTTCGTAGACGATCTGCTTGCGCACCGGGACGAAGGGCCGCTCCGAAAGCGATTGCCAGCCCGATACGTCCGTTGCATCGGGGAAGACCACGCGGCACACGCGCATGCGGAACGACGCCTTCTCCCCCTTTCCCGTCTTCTCCCGCTCAAGGACGAGTACCACGCCGTCATCCAGCACGCACAGCGCGGCCACACCGTTCCGGGTCCGTCCCCGCACCAGCCCCGTTCCCGGAGACTCCAGGCGATAGGCCCATTGCCCCGATACACGCCAGGGCTGCGCCGGCGTGCGACGCGTGAAGCGCGTCAGGCGCACGAACTCGACCCGACCGGGCGAGACCGCGTCGTCCACCGGAAGCTCGTTCTCGTTGCACGTCCACATGTCGTGCCCGTCCGGATGGATCGCCAGGGCCTCAAGCCCCCGGTTCTTCCGCACCCCCAGATAGACGGCGGGTAGATCCACGCGGGCATTCGCGTCCCGTCCATCAAAGGAGAATCCCCGAATGGAGGGGCCCGTCTCATCGCCGACCCACACAACCGCGCGCAGCGGATCCGCCGCCACGTCTTCCAGGTCGGACGCTCCCTGCAGCTTATGGACGCCGACGACCTCGCACCCCAGCACGCGCCCCGACGCGCGGTCCACCGGAATCCGAAGGCTGTAGAGTTCGCCGTCCGTGTCGCGTACCGCCCAGTAGAGATCCCCCCAGCGGGGTGAGAGGCCACTGAGGTCCGCCGGATGCGCGGGCCGCGCGACGTCCCCCACCCGCTCCACGGTGAAGGGCCAATCAGGAGGCATGCGAACCTCCGCGCAATTCCGCCGGTAGTCCAAGTCCGCCAGCACGCACACCCCCAGCAGCGCCAGCACGGGAATGAAATAGTGAAGGGGGTTCCGGCGCTCGCGCCGCATCATGCCCACAAGCACGAAGGGCAACGCCCAGCAGAGGACCAGGCCGCACCCCAGAAGCACGCACCCCTCCTCGACGATGCGGCTGACGGCGGCGGACGGGGCTTCGCCCGGCACCACGGCCCGCCACAGGGACGCATTCCCCATGACCCGCGCAAAGCCGAGCGCCGTCATCACGCCGGCGGCAAGATAGCCCACGCCACGCGACGTGCAAATCGCGAGAAGTCCCGCCGGAACCGAATCTCGCCAGCGCCAGGCAAGAGCAAGAGTGGCGCCAACCACGAGCGCGGCAAGCGGCATCCAGGCCCATGCGGCGAACATGTACGCCGCAAGTCCGTCCAGCTCGCGAACGGCGGCAAGGAAGAATCCCCCCGCCACCAACACCAGGCCTCCCCGTTCCCGGGCGAGGCACCGCGCCCGATAGGCCAGAAGCGAAGCCACCGTCAACACGCCGCCAATCTGGCACCACCGCACGAGCCCCATGTCTCCGCACCCCTGTCCCAGCGCGCTGACATCCACATGGACGAGGACGGCCGCCAGCACGCAGACGAAGACAGCCGGGGACAGGCACTCCAGCAGGGCGAGGGCCGCCTTGACCCGCGGGGCACACCGACGCCCGTCAAGTTCACCTGGCAGCGCACCGGCGGCCGAGAACGACAGCGCCACACGTTCCACCCCACACGCCAGACACGCGCTCACGCGGTGATGACCCTGTCGGAGCGAATCCTCCACCCCTCTCGTGCGGCAGAGCATCACGGTGAGCGGACGCATGTCGTCGTATCCATGCGTGCGCAGACTCTCCTGCAGCCTTCTCATGGCGGCCATGCGGTCCTGACGGCCACGCTTCTGGGGCGCATCGACACGGCGGATCGCGCGTTCGATCCCCAATCCGCGAATGGTCTGCGCCGACGTGTGGTAGACGCCCGTTCCGTGAAACCGACGACCGTTCCGGAACACGCGCAGCAACGTGCCGAGCAGGTTCCACTTCGCGATGGCGGGCTTGAAGACAACCCGCACGGGGACAACGGCGTGCGGATCGGACGCGGCGGCGGCATCGACCCGCGTCCGTCCCCGCAACAGCGCATCCGGTCCATCCGGGCGAACGAAGAGAACGATGGCGTCCGGCGGCAGCGCTGTCTCCGGAATCGGCGCGCCCTCGTAGTCGGGCCGCGCCGCGAGATCCCCCGCCTCCAGCGGATAGACGTGCGACGACCACCCGAGATGCGGAAGACGGCTCACCGCAGGGCCTCCCCCGCCCACTCGTAGGCTTCCGAGAACCTCTCGCCCCGGGCCGCCTCCACGAGGTAGCGGACAACGCGGCGCGCGTCGAAGAGCGCGTGGTACTTCGCGCGCCCGGCGGCGGCAACGGCCCGGCGGGCGTCGTCGTGCGCCTGGTAGAAGGCGATCTTTTCCGCGAGTTCGCCGGGCGTGTGGAAGTAGACGGCCTCGCGGCCCGAGAAGAAGTCCTGCATCTGGTTGCCGTCGTACAGGAAGGTCAGGACGCCGTTGCCCATCAGGTGCGTGAGGCGGTCCGACGCATACCACTTCCAGTTTTCAAAGCGGTTGATCGAGAGGCCCATCTTCGAGGCGGCAATCGCCTCCTCGTAGGCACGGCCGACGACCAACGGCTTCCCCATGCCGAAAAGACCGAGGCGCACCGAAGGGTCGAGGCGAGGCACGAGCGCGTCCAGCAGCGCACGGCGCGCGTCGGCGAGGGCGGGACGCCCCGCGAAGAAGAGGTCGTAGGCGAAGTCCGTCTTCGCCGCGTTGTCCTCCACCTCGTAGGAGGGATCGCTCGGGTTCGGGAAGAACCCGACGACGTTCCGCGCCGTCTTCCAGGTCTTCAGCACTTCGCCCGCCGTCGTCACGAAGACGGCGTCGCAGGAATCCATGCGCCGCGCGATCTGCGCGCGGCAGTGCGCCGTCTCGACGGGATCGCAGTTGAGGTGGACGATCTTCACGCCGGGCACGACCGCGTGGATCCGGTCCAGCGTCTCGTTCGTCACGTAGTCGCAGTGAGCGAGGAAGATGACGTCCGGCTTCCAGTTCCGCGCCGTCTTCACGAGGCGCGCGTTCATCATCCGCGCGCCGATGTTCCGCATGAAGCCGAGCGGCGCGAGGAAGCGCGCGATGTCGCGTTCGGAGAACGTGTGGACCTGCCAGCCGTTCCGCAGCGCCCCCGCGACGAGGCGCAGATCGATGCCCGTACGCCCGTTTCCCCAGTGGCGGATGAGGAAGTTCCCGACGAAGAGGAGGCGCGGCGCCCTCACGACGGCACCTCCCGCGCATGTCCGCGCGCGGCGGCCTTCGCCTCGCGTTCCAGCAACTGCTCCCGCTCGGCCTCCTTCGGCGTCTTGCGGAAATAGCGGTAGTTGAGCACCCAGCAGGACGGGTGGCGGCGGATGACGCGCTCCAGGTCGCGCAGACAGGCCTGCGTCAGCCCCCACACGTCCCGCGCGGCCTCGGGCGGATAGGTGGCCACCACCTCGCACCGGTAGTGTCCGTTCTTCAGCGGACGGCTCCACGCCACCGCGACCGGCGCCTTCCCCTTCGCGGCGAAGAACGCCGGCGCGGCGGAAACCGGCATCGGGCGACCCCAGAAACGCACCCAGACGCCGCCGTCCTCCGGGCGCACGACCTGGTCGACGAGCAGCCCGAGCGACTTCCCGTCCTTGATGCCACGCATGAGCGGACGGAATGCGCCGTCCGCATGCACGATCTCCTGTCCGATGGACCGCCGCGCCCGCATGAGCAGCTTCGTCATCCCCGCCGTCCCGATGTCCTTCGCGACGGACATCATCCGATGCCCCTCCAGGAACGCGAGCTGCGACAGGATCTCCCAGCAACCGATGTGTCCCGACACCGTCACCGCCGGCTTGTTCGCCGCGAGGAACGCCTTCCCCCGCGCACTCATCTCCCCCACGGCCGCCACCCGCGCCCGCGCGTTGCGGCACGTCCAGAACGCATGCCCGATCGTCCGCGCCATGTTGCGGTAGCTACGCTTCAGGATCAACGTTTCCCGCCGCGTCGGCGGCGTCCCGTGCGCCGCCCGAAAATCGCGTTCGGGCGGGTAGACGCCCTCGATCACCCGCAGATTGAACAGCGCCAAGTCCCGCCCCCTGCGGTCAAAGGCGAACATCACGGCCCCCGCGAAGTCGCAGACCGCGAGAAGCGCCCGATGGGGCAGGTTCGTGAAGACCAGCAGCCCCAGCACCACCCCCAACCATTCAAAGGGTCGCCGCAGACCCCGCAGGATCTTCTTCCCCCGTCGCGTCTTCATCATCTCAACCACGGAACTCAGAGCCGTCTGGCGGCCGCGTACAAAAGAAGGACATGCGGCTCGGATCGGCAACGAGCCGATAGAGGCACGCCGTCTTGTCGACAGAGAGCTGACCACGCTTCCGTAGGGTCTCGAAGTCGGCGCTGTTGGTGGCAATCGGTTTCATGACACGGACAGTATAGCACAAACCCAATCATCCTGGCGTCTCCCCGGAATTCCGGCGGGACAGGGGAGGGCCGCGCGGCCGTTCGGACGCCACGCGCCGAGGGCGGCGCGGGTACTTCGCGCGCCGGGCCGGCAGGTCGCTTATGGGCCGGCAGGTCGCTCACAGGCCGACAGGTCGCCCGCAGGTTACAGGCGACAGTCGGTCGTAAGCCGACAAGGCGCGCGAGAACTCAGCTCCGCAGGGTCGTCTTCTCGACCAACGTCTTCGCGAGCGAGGCGAGCTTGCGTTCGGGCGTCGCGCCCTCGACGTGCCCGACGAACGCGACATCGGGCGAACCGGTCCGGTAGAAGACCGCACGCCCGTTGCGCACATCGAGCCGGCTCACGCCCGCGCGCGCGCAGAGGACGCGGAACTCGGCGAGCTTCATCAGGCGGACGGCCGCCTTGGGCAGGCGCCCGTAGCGGTCGGCGAGTTCCGTGCGCAGCCTGCGGACGGCGGGCAGCGTCGCCGTCTCGGCGAGTCGCCGGTGGAAGTCCATCCGCTGCGCCTCCTCCTCCACGTAGTCGTAGGGCAGACAGGCCCCCGTCGTCTCCAGGTCCGCCGCGCCCGGCGAGAAGTCGAGAAAGTCGAGATTGAGCGTCACGTCCACGAGATCGGGCACCTTGTCACCCTTCAGACGGGCGATCGTGCGCTGCAGCAGCTGGCAGTAGAGCTGGAAGCCGACCGCCGCGATGTGCCCGCTCTGTGCGCTGCCGAGCAGGTTGCCCGCGCCCCGGATCTCCAGGTCGCGCAGGGCGAGGTTGAAGCCCGCGCCGAGCCCGGCATGTTTCCTGAGGGCGTCGAGGCGTTCGCGGGCCTCGGCGTCGAGCGTCCCCTCCTCGGGCAACAGGAAGTAGGCGTAGCCCTGCCAGGAGGACCGTCCGACGCGGCCGCGAAGCTGGTAGAGCTCCGCGATGCCGAAGCGGTCCGCGCGGTCGACGAGGATCGTGTTCGCACGCGGGATGTCGAGTCCGCTTTCGACGATCGTCGTCGAGAGGAGGACGTTCGCCTTGCCGCGCGCGAAGCGCTGCATCTTCGTCGCGAGCAGCGACGCGGGCATCTGCCCGTGGGCGACCTCCAGCTTCGCCCCGGGCACGAGCGCGCGGATGCGCGCGGCGACCTTCTCGATCGTGAGGACGCGGTTGTGGAGGAAGTAGACCTGTCCGCCGCGCGCGAGTTCCCGTTCGATCGCGGTGCGGACCGTCTGGTCCGTATCGCGCACGATCTTCGTCTCGGTCGCCACGCGCTCGCGCGGCGGCGTGCGCAGGAGGGACAGGTCGCGGGCGCCGGTCATGGAGAGATAGAGCGTGCGGGGAATCGGCGTGGCGCTCATGGTCAGCACGTCCGCCGTCGCGCGCAGGCGCTTGAGGTGTTCCTTGTCCTTCACGCCGAAGCGCTGTTCCTCGTCGATCACGATGAGGCCGAGGTCGTGGAAGTTGACCTTCGACGAAAGGAGCGCGTGGGTGCCGATGACGATGTCCGTGGCGCCGGAGAGGAGGCGCGCCCGCGTCCCCTTCTTCGCCTCGTCGCCCTGGAAGCGACTCATCGCCTCGATGCGGATGGGCGTGCCGTCGAAGCGGGCGAGGAAGGTTTCGTAGTGCTGCTCGGCGAGGACGGTCGTAGGCGCGAGGACGGCGGTCTGGCGTCCGTTCATCGCGGCGATGAACGCGGCGCGCATCGCGACCTCCGTCTTGCCGTAGCCGGCGTCGCCGCAGATAAGGCGGTCCATCGGCTTGGGCAGGGACATGTCGCGCTTCACGTCGGCGATCGCCTGGGCCTGGTCGGCCGTCTCCTCGTAGGGGAAGGCGGCCTCGAACGCCGCCACGCCCTCCGCCGCGACGTCGTAGGCGAAGCCGGGCACGACCGCGCGGCGGGCCTGCGTCTCCAGGAGCGAGGCGGCGAGATCCTGCACCGCGCGCTGGGCGTCCGCCTTGTCCCGCGCCCAGCGCTTCCCGTCAAGGCGGTGGAGCTTCACCGTCTCGCCCTTCACGCCCACGTAGCGGGAGAGCAGATGCGCGTGGGACGTCGGCACGTGGAGGCGCGCCCCGTCCGCATATTCGATCTCGAAGACCTCGCTCCTCTGCCCGGCCACCTCGATCTCGGTGGATCCCCGGAAGATGCCGATGCCGTAGTCGACGTGAACCACGTACTCGCCCGGCTCCAGGTCCAGGTTCTCCGTGAAGCGCGTCCCCACCGCCTGCGGGCGGACCGCGACCTTCCGCCGATGGGCGAAGACGCGGTCGCTCTTCGTGACGACGACGAGGCCCGGCACCTCGAATCCCCCGCCCAGCCTTTCGTCCTCGACGACGAGCGCCCCTCTCTTCCGTGCCGCGGCCAGATAGGCCCGCAGACGCGCCCGCGCCGCATCGAGCAGTTCCGGGCTGCGCGCCGCCTCCACTCCCAGTTCCGCAAAACCAGGCAGCGGCACCGCCTGGAACGTTCCGTTCGGCACGCCGCGCGGCGCCGGATCGCCGGTGAAGACGAGGCGGGAGAAGACGGGACCGGGGGTTGGGGTGGGAACGAGAAGTGGGGCGGGAATCTGGGACGAATAGGCGTTGTGTTCCAGAAAGAGCAGCGCCGCACCGTGCGGCAGGGCGTCCATGAGCGGCGGGAGCCCCCCCTTCCCGGCCTCGGCAGATGAGTCCTTTTCCGCGACGCCCTCGATGCGCATCGGCTCGAACAGGACCGACGGACACGCCCCCGTGCTTGTCTGGAGGGCCGGGTCGAACGTGCGGAGGGATTCAAGGTCGTCCCCGAAGAACTCGGCGCGCACGGGCATGGACGCGGAGGGCGACCAGGCGTCCAGCACGCCCCCGCGCACGGCGTACTGTCCGGGTTCCGTCACCTCGGGTACGCGCGCATAGCCCGCCGCATGCAACTTCGCCTGCAACGCGGGGAAGGGAATCGGAGCGCCGTCGGCATCCGCATGGCACGCAAGACGAATCGTCGCCGCAGAGGCTGCCGTCCCCGAGGGGATATCCGCCGCGAGCGCCGCCACGGGCGCGACGAGGACGAGCGGGTACGGACGCAGCCGATACGCGCCCAGCACCGCCGCCACCTTGAGCCGGGCCGCCAGTCCCGCGCGGTCGTCCTCCAGCGGTGGCGGGAACTCCAGCGCGCGCACGGCGGTCTCGCCATCCAGCACCCGAAGGTCCGCCACCAGCGCATCCGCCTCGGGAAGGCCCGGCGTGACGGCAAGCACGCACCCCACCTTCTCCGCGAGCGCCGCCGCCGCAAACGCCCCGGCGGAACCCGTCAGGGACGGTAGGCACAACGCACGCGCCGATGCTTCCGTCACCGAACGGAACGCATCTTGAAACAGCCTTGTCCTTTCGCTTCCTGCCATTTTGAAACGGTTATTATGCCATCCTTCCCGCCTTCTGGCAAGCGCGATGACACAAACCCCCACCTCCGCATTTATATAAATGCGGAGGTGGGGGAGGAACACAAAGCGCGCATTCCGAACCGGAACGCGCGCTTCGCCTGGCTGGGCGGTTCGCCTAGCGGCAGAGCGTGTAGAGGACGCCCGCCACGACGGCGGAACCGATCACGCCCGAGACGTTCGGCCCCATCGCCTGCATGAGGACGAAGTTCGCCGGATCGCTCTCGCGCGCCACCTTGTTCGAGACGCGCGCGGCCATCGGGACGGCCGAGACGCCCGCCGAGCCGATGAGCGGGTTGATCTTCTCCTTCGAGACGAGGTTCATGATCTTCGCCATGACGACGCCGCCCGCCGTCCCGACGCAGAACGCGCAGAGGCCGAGCGCGAGGATCGCGAGGGTCTGGCCGGAGAGGAACTTCTCGCACGCGAGCTTCGAGCCGACCGAGAGGCCGAGCATGATCGTAACGATGTTGATGAGCGCGTTCGACATCGTGTCCGCAATGCGGGCGACCGAGGGGCCGACCTCCTTGGCGAGGTTGCCGAGCATCAAGGCGCCGATGAGCGGCACGGCCGACGGCAGCAGGAACGCGCAGAGGAGCAGCACGATGAGCGGGAAGCAGATCTTCTCGATCTTCTTGACCTCGCGGAGCGGCGGCATCTTGATGAGACGTTCGCTCTTCGTCGTCAGGGCATTCATGATCGGCGGCTGGATGATCGGGACGAGTGCCATGTAGGAGTAGGCCGCCACCGCGATGGCGCCGAGGAGGTCCGGAGCGAGGCGGGAGGTGAGCCAGATGGCCGTCGGGCCGTCCGCGCCGCCGATGATGCCGATGGACGCGGCCGCCTTCAGCGGCTCGACGCCGAAGAAGTCGTTGCCGAAGAGCGCGGCAAGCCCCAGCGCGCCGAAGAGCGCGAAGAAGATGCCGAACTGCGCGGCGCCGCCGAGGAGGGCCGTCTTCGGGTTCGCGATCAACGGACCGAAGTCCGTCATCGCGCCCACGCCCATGAAGATCATGATCGGGAAGACGCCCGTGTCGATGCCGAAGTGGAAGAAGTAGTAGAGGAAGCCGCCCGGCTCCACGATGCCGCCCTGCATCACGGGCAGACCGCTCGCGAGGAAGGTGATCACGCCGTCATGGAGCATCGCCGGCGCCGTCACGCCGCCGAGTGGGCAGTTCGCGAGGAGGCCGCCGAAGCCGATGGGCAGGAGCAGGAGCGGCTCGAAGCCCTTCACGATCGCGAGGTACATCATGATCAGGCAGAGCGGAATCATGATGAGCTGGCCGACGCCGTAGGGCATGCCGAAGAGCGTCTTGACCTCGTGGCCCCTGACGAACGCGCCCACATCGTCGAAGTAGCCGCCGATCCAGTCGCCCTTCTTGACGGGATGCTTCTCCGTGGAGAGCGTCTTCGCCTGGGCGTCGTCGACGACCCAGAAGCCGTTGCGGTTCGCGTAGTCCGCGCGGTTCAGCTTCCCGGGCTTCGAGAAGTCGGGCTTCGCGGGGCGGTCCGCCTCGGCGAAGTTGCCCGTGATGTAGGCGGGCGCCTCCTTCTTCATGAAGCCGGAGATGCCCGTGTCGCCCGAAAGGTCCCTCACCTTGCCGAGCGTATCCATCCACGCCGGTTTCTTCTCGTCGCCCGCGAACACGGCGAGGCAACCCGCCGCCACGAGCAAAGTCATCAGAAACTTCTTCATTGTTCTTGCCTTTTCATGAACACCGATTCGTCCGATGCTCCGCTCACGCTCCGCGTTCTTTCTCGGGAAGGCGAAGCGGGAGCGTAGCCTTCGGTCTCATCGGAGTTGATTCATCACCTTACCCGATGACCGCAAGTACGTCGCCCGTGGCGACCTTGTCCGTCGCGCCGACCGTGACCGTGACCGTGCCGTCGCACGGCGCCGTGACGGGCGTCTCCATCTTCATGACGTCCATGACGAGGATCTCGTCGCCCTTGGCGACCTTCGTGCCGCTCGCGGCCGTCACGCGCAGGACCGTACCCGGCACGGGGGCCTTCACCTCCTGGCCGCCCGCCGGGGCCGCCGCCGCGGCCGGAGCCGCCTTGAGGCCCGCCTCGGCCTTGAACTCGACCGGCTTGCCGTTCACGACCGCCTTGCCGTCGCCCTTGATCTCGACGCCGTAGGCCTTGCCGTTGATCGTCACCGTGACGGGGCCGCCCTTGCCGGACGCCTTGGGCGCGTCCTCCGCGAAGCGGCAGCCCATCGGGGCCTTCGACGGGTCCTTGAGGAAGAGGATGCCCTTCTCCTTGCAGGACGCCGCGATGAAGATGTTCTCGTCCGTCACGGGCAGCCCCGCGTCCTCCAGAGCCTTCTTCGCGACCGCGCCGCCCTTCTTCGGGTCGGCGTCGTTGAGCTCCAGCACCGTCTTCGTCGTCGGGGTCGAATACGCCTTCGTGAGCTCGCTCGACGCCATGAAGGCGGCGGCCTTCTTCACGATCTCCGGGTCGGGGGCGACGGGCGTCTTGCCGAAGTAACCGAGCACCATCTTCGCGTAGCCCGGCGCGAACTTCTTGAACTTGCCGAACATGACGTTCTGGATCGCCTGCTGGGCGTAGAACTGCGAGACCGGCGTCACGGACGTGCCGAAGCCGCCGAGGCGCACGCAGTCGTACATCTCCGCGATCATGTCGTCGTACTTGTCCATCATGTTGTTGTCGCGCAGCATCTGCGTGTTCGCCGTCAAGGCGCCGCCCGGCATCGGGCTCCACACGATCTGCGGGTTCACGTTCATCGCCTCCGGCGGGAGGAAGTACTTCTTCATCGCATTCTTGAAGCCGTCCTCGGCCTTCTTGATCTTGTTGATGTCGAAGTCGAAGCCGAAGTCGGGGTCGCCGTCGAGGCAGTGCCACATCGTGATGATGTCGGGCTGGCAGGTGCCGCCGCTCATCGGGGCCATCGAGAGGTCAAGGCCGTCCGCGCCGCCGCGCAGCGCCGCGAGGTAGCAGGCGACGCCGTTGCCGGCCGTCTCGTGCGAGTGGAACTGGATGTGCACCTTGTCGCCGAGGAGCTTGCGCGCGAGCTTCATCGTGTTGTAGACGGTCGTCGGCGTCGACGTGCCCGAGGCGTCCTTGAAGCACACGCGGTCGAAGGGGATGCCCGCGTCCATGACCATCTTCAGGCGGTCGCGGTAGAACTCCGGCGTGTGCGTGCCCTGGTTGTCGATGCCGGGCGGCAGGCCCATCATCGTGACGACGACCTCGTGCTTGAGGCCCGCGTCGTGGATGCACTGGCCGGACCACTTGAGGTTGTTGACGTCGTTGAGGGCGTCGAAGTTGCGGATCGAGCTCATGCCGTGCTTCTTGAACATCTGGGCGTGGAGCTTGATCATGTCGCTCGACTGGCTTTCGAGGCCGACGACGTTCACGCCGCGCGAGAGCGTCTGGAGGTCCGCCTCCGGCGCCGCCTTGCGGAACTTGTCCATCACGTCGAAGGCGTCTTCCTGGCAGTAGAAGTAGCAGCTCTGGAAGCGCGCGCCGCCGCCCGCCTCGAACCAGCGCACGCCGGCGTCGTAGCACTCCTCCACGCACGGGAGGAAGTCCTTGGAGAGGACGCGGGCGCCGACCACCGACTGGAAGCCGTCGCGGAACGCGGTGAGCATGTACTTGACTGTTTTCTTGGCCATGGTGTTTGCCTTTCTATAAAAGAACTTCTTCTTTGCCTTCTCGTTCGCTTCGTTAAGTCGTTTCGCTTTAGGCGATTAAGTCGCTTCGCTTTAAGTTTGGATTAAGTCGCTTCGCTTTAAGTGGTTAAGTAGTTAAGTTACTGTCAACGTATCGATTCTACGAACTCAAAACTTACCCACTTAACTACTTAACTACTTAACTACTTAATCACTTAATCTCCCACTCACCCCAGCGCAACGGCGAGGGCGAGGGCGACGTTCGCGTCGTCATCCGAGGCGACGGCCTTCTTCGGCGCCTTCTTGGGCGCGTCCTGCGGAAGGATGTGGTCGAACTTCGAGACAAAGACGCTCGAACACCGCGTGACGGCGATCAAGACCGTCAAGAAGACGTAGACGATACCCATGCCCGCGACCATCAGCACGAGGCCCTGCCCTATGATTTCCATTCGACCATTCCTTCCTTGAAGAAAAAATTTGGCAAGTAGTATAGCGGAATCCGGGCGGAAACTCAATCGCGATTTCTTCCTCACCCCTATCCGATTTTTCGGCGTCGCTTCCCAAACGCAATGCGACCGGGGGCGTCGCATCCACGAGTTCCCAAGCGGGGGGATGCGACCGGGCGCTGCGGGAGGTTTGAGCGGCGCGAAGACGGGCGAGTGCGTGCCGGAGGTGTTCGAGGCCATCGTCGCCACACGGGGAGGACGGGCGGGGGCGCCCCTACCGCAGCAGAATGGCCGTGCCACGGGCGCAGAGCAATTTGAGCGTCTTTCCCTCGTTCAGGTAGACCAGCTGCCAGGGCATCGCCAGACCTTCCAGAACGAGGTTGCGCGGGAACGCCGTCCTGGACGTGGCGAGCGTGTAGGAGCGCCCGGTGGCCGGCAGCAGCTCCGGCTCGGACGCGACGGAAGTGCGACGGACGCGACAAGCGCGTCCCTCCCGGAACACGCCCGGACGCGACGGACGTGCGGCGGACGCGACAAGCGCGTCCCTCCCAAAGGTCAGCGCAGGATGATGGCCGTGCTG
>URIT01000085.1 GCA_900547945.1 uncultured bacterium | reverse complement strand
GGCGAGCGTCGGCGCGATGAACCGCGTGGCGCGCGCCGCAGTGAGCGCGGGGCGCGCGAGGAGCGTCGGCGCGACGGTTCGCGCCGTGGCCCGAAGAGCGTCAACACCGCCGCGAACGAGATGCGCCCCGGCGGCGTGGTGAGCGCCGAGGAGATGGAGGCGCGCAAGGCCGCGCACGCGGCGTGGGATCCGGCCTCCTTCGTGGTGCCCGAAATGGAGGGCAAGAAGCGCTTCCAGGACTTCGACCTCCCCGCCGAGGTGCTGCACGGCATCGCGGACCTCGGCTTCCAGTACTGCACGGAGATCCAGGCCCTCTCGCTCCAGAACGCCCTCGACGGCAAGAACGTCGCCGGCAAGGCGCAGACGGGCAGCGGCAAGACGGCCGCGTTCCTCGTGGCGATCCTCACGCGCTACCTCCGCACGCCGGAGAATCGCGCGAAGCAGGGCGGCGCGCCGCGCGCGCTCGTCATCGCGCCGACGCGCGAGCTCGTGATCCAGATCTGCAAGGACGCGGACGCCATCGGCAAATACTGCGGCCTCCGCTCGCTCGCCGTCTACGGCGGCATGGACTTCGACCGCCAGCGGGAGGAGATCCTCGCCGCGCCGGTCGACCTGCTCGTCGCGACGCCGGGGCGCCTCCTCGACTTCTGCCAGCGCCGCGTGGTCGATCTCGGCAAGGTCGATACGCTCGTCATCGACGAGGCGGACCGGATGCTCGACATGGGCTTCATCCCGGATGTGAGCCGCATCATGAACCACCTGCCCCCCAAGGACAGGCGCGCGACGATGCTCTACTCCGCCACGCTGACGGACGACGTGATGCGCCTCGCCTCCCGCTGGATGGCGGAGCCCGTCAAGGCCGAGGTCGAAAGCGACCACAACGCCACGGACACCGTGCGCCAGGTCGTGTACGTCGTGCGCGCGGACGACAAGTTCAAGGTGCTCTTCAACCACATCGCCCTCCACCCGGACGCCCGCGCGATCGTCTTCTGCAACCGCAAGGCGACGACCGAGGACGTCTACGAATCGCTCAAGTGCCGCGGCGTGAGCTGCGAGATGCTCTCCGGCGACGTCAACCAGAACAAGCGCCTCAAGGTGCTGGAGGACTTCCGCGAGGGCGCGGTCAAGATCGTGGTCGCCACCGACGTCGCGGGGCGCGGCATCCACGTGGACGACGTGGAGTACGTGATCAACTTCGACTTCCCCTACGAGGCCGAGGACTACGTCCACCGCATCGGCCGCACGGGGCGCGCCGGCAACACCGGCATCGCGATCTCCTTCGCGGACGAGGACGAGAGCTTCGCGATCCCCGAGATCGAGGCGTACATCAAGGAGCCGCTCAAGTGCACGATCATCCAGGACGACGACCCGCTCCTGAAGGGCCTCCCCGCGCGCCACACGAAGCTGGGCGAGGTGGACGAGGCCGCCAAGGCCGAGGTCGATGCCCGCGAGGCCGTGACGGAGGAGCAGAAGGCCGCCGCCGCCGCCCTGGTGGGCGGGATGGTCGTCAGGAACGCCGCCGGGCAGGAAGGGCGCGTCATCGTGCAGGAAGACCTGCCGCCGCGTCCGCTCCCGACCTTCGAGAACGCCCTGGAGCCGAAGAAGGTCGTCGACGAGACGGACGTCTACTCCAAGCCCGTCGAGCAGAAGCAGCGGTTCGAGGAGTGGTCCCTTGACGCCCCCGTGACCGAGGCGAAGGCCGAAACGCCCGCCGCGACGGCTGCGGCCGAACCGACGGCGCCCACGCCGCCCCCGGGCGCATGATCCTGTTCCTGACGCCTCCGTTTGTTCAGCTGAACACCCCCTACCCCGCCACGGCTTCGCTGGTGGGGTTTCTTTCCGCACGGGGCTATGCCTGTACGCAGCGCGACCTTTCGATCGAGGTCGCGCTGGAGGTGCTGCGCACCTACGGCGACGAGTTCGTGGACGAGGCGATCGAGATCCTGCAGAACCCGCACCTCTCCGCCGACGCGAAGGTGGAGATGACGGCGTACATGGACGATCTTGCGCTTTGGATCCGCGACCACGTCGATGCCGACTTCGGATTCTCCCGCTATGCCGAACGGCTGGGCGTGGCGTTGCCGGACTTTGGTCCGCTCCTCCGGCGGCTCCGCCGCCGGAGCCCGATCGACCGGATGCTCGAAGCGCGCGTCGAGGCGTATCTGCGGGATCTGAAGCCGGAGGTTGTCGGCGTGACGTGTCCCTTCCCCGGCACGCTGCTCGGCGCATTCCGGATCGCGCAGACGGTGCGCCGCGTGGCGCCCGGCGTGAGGCTCGTGCTGGGCGGCGGCTACGTGAACACCGAACTGCGGTCGCTCGACGACGCGCGCGTGGGACGCTTCTTCGACGCGGTCATGTACGACGAGGGCTACGCGCCGTGGCTCGAATACCTCCAGTCCCCAGCCCCCACCCCCCAATCCCAGACGCCCTCTCCGGCCATCCCGTCCTTCGTCAAGCCGTCCTACGCGGGGCTGGACCTCTCGCTCTACATGGACCTGCCGGAGTCCGAGAACCCCATGCACCGCCTGTGGTCCACGGGGCGCTGGCTCAAGATCCAGATGGCGCGCGGCTGCTACTGGCACAAGTGCGCCTTCTGCGACGTGACGCTCGACTACATCAAGTGCTTCGAGATGCCGGACGCGGCGACGCTCGTCGACGCGATGGAGGCGGTTGCCCGCGAGACGGGGCAGGTCTCCCCGCGCCTCCCGCCGCCGGGCTTCCACTTCACGGACGAGGCGATGCCGCCCGCGCTCCTTTCGCGGATGTGCCGCGAGATCCTGCGGCGGAAGTTCCGCTGCCGCTGGTGGGGGAACGTGCGGTTCGACACGGCGTTCACGCCGCAGCTCGCGCGGCTCATGGCGCGGGCGGGGTGCATCGCCGTCACGGGCGGGCTCGAATGCGCCGTGGACCGTCTGCTGAAGCTGATGAACAAGGGCATCACGCTCGCCTCCGCCCGGGCGGCGCTCACGGCGTTCCGCGACGCGGGCATCCTCGTCCACGCCTACCTCATGTACGGTTTCCCCACCCAGACGGCGCGCGAGGCCGTCGCCGCGCTCGGGCACGTGCGCCGCTTCTTCCGGGAGGGCCTGGTCCAGAGCGCGTTCTTCCACCGCTTCGCCCTCACGGTCCACTCGCCCATCGCGCAGCGCCCGGAGGCGTTCGGCATCCGCGTGGCGGCGCCGTCGGCGCGGGCGGGTCGCCGCCGCCCGGTCTTCGCGCGGAACGAGATCCCGTTCGAGGAGCCGGGCGCGCCGGACTGGGACCGCATCGGGAAGGGCCTGCGCCTCGCGCTCTACAACTACATGCGCGGTGCGGGCTTCTCGAAACCCCTCTCCTTCTGGTTTTCACCAACTATGCTATAATACGCGCCATGAAGAAATGGACAGTCGCGGCTTTTCAGGCCGCCAAGGGCAAGCGGAAACTTGGCTGCTGCACGGCGTATGACGCCTGTTTCGCCCATCTCGCGGACGCGGCGGGCATTCCCTGCATCCTCGTGGGCGATTCGATGGGCATGACGATGCTCGGCTACGGGACGACGCTGCCCGTGAAGATGGAGGAGACGCTGAGCGCGACGGCCGCCGTCGCGCGCGCCGTGAAGGACGCGCTCGTCGTCGCGGACCTCCCGTTCGGAAGCTACCAGTGCGGCGACGACGCGGCGATGGCGAACGCCGTCGCGTGCCTCAAGGTCGGCGCGGACGCGGTGAAGCTTGAAGGCGGCGCGCGCGTCTCGGGTCTCATCCGCCGGATGTCCGAGGCCGGCATCCCCGTCCTTGCGCACGTCGGCATGACGCCCCAGAGCGTAAACGCCTACGGCGGCTTCCGGATGCAGGGCAAGACGCGCGAGGCGGCGGAACAGGTCCTCGCCGACGCGCGGGCCGTGGAGGCGGCGGGCGCGTTCGCGGTGACGCTTGAATGCGTGCCGGACGAACTGGCGGCGGCGGTCACCGCCGCGCTGAAGGTCCCCACGGTCGGCATCGGCGCGGGGCCCGTCTGCGATGCGCAGTGGCTCGTCATGCACGACCTCCTCGGGCTCAACGACGGGCATGTGCCGTCGTTCGCGAAGAAGTACGCGCACCTCGCCGAGACGGCGAAGGCCGCCTTCGCGCAGTACGTCGCCGAAGTCGCGGACGGGACGTTCCCGCCGCCGCGCGCGTGACGGGGCGTTGCGTGCCGTCGCGGAGTTCCATGCGCCGTTGGATTTGCTGTCTTCTCGCCGGGGTGGCCTTCGTCTCCGTCCCCGCGCGGACGGCGGACGTCACGGACGTGACGTTCCTGATGTGCTACCGTCCGGACCACCCGGAAGATCCCTCCACGAAGCAGATCCTGCGCTTCACGGCGGCGCACCCGGAGATCCGCCCCCTCCGATGGGGCGGCCTCACCCTGCCGGGCGCGGGCGGACGCGCCACGTTCATGCTCGCGCTCGCGGGCGGCACGGCGCCCGACGTCTACAAGGCCTGGTTCCACGTGCTGCGCCACGACATCGAGGAGGGCTTCTGCCATCCGCTCAATGAATGGCTCGGCGAGGATGCGGACGGCGACGGGAAGCTTTCGGACGCCGAGGCGAAGTGGCCGGGCTGGAAGGACGTGCCCCCGCTCTGGCGCGACGTCGCGACGAAGGACGGCAGGGTCTACGCCGTGCCGACGCCCGGCTTCGCCTACTACGGCCTCATCTACCGCAAGGACCTCGTGAAGGCGGCGGGGCTCGACCCCGAATCGCCGCCGCGCACCTGGGCGGACTTCGCCGCCTGGTGCGAAAAGCTGACGTTCGGCGACAAGACGATCCCCGGCGCGGCGGTGCAGCGCGGCCAGCGCGCGCTCGGCATCGAGAACCGTCCCTGGGGCTTCCTCCCCTGGGTCGGCGCGGCGGGGGGCGACGTCGTGCGGCGGAAGACGGGGACGGCGGATGAATGGGAGGCGTGCTTCGACGCGCCGGAATGCCTGCGCGCGGCGGCCTTCCTGAAGGACCTCATCGGGCGCGGCGTCGTGCGCGCCCTGCCGCAGCTCTCGCTCCGCAACGAGGTGGCGGACCTCTTCGTGCAGGGTGAGATCGTGAGCGTCTTCGGCGGCGAGGACCTGGTGGCCTACCTGACGGAGAACCTGAACTTCCCCGCCGAGCAGATCGGGCTCATGCCGTTCCCGGCGGCGGACGCGGCGTGCCGCCCCGTCCTGCAGGCCCACAAGCACTTCTACGCCCTGACGGAAGGGGTGGGACGGCGGTCGAAGGCGGAACGCGACCGCGTGTGGGCGTGCGTCCGGGAACTCGCTTCGCAGACCGTCTACGACGAGACGGTGCGCAAGAACGTGGCCGAGGGACGGGCGCGGTGGTGCCTGCCGGACGACCTGCGGCGGCTTGGCTTCGAGGAGTATTTGGACGAGGTGCCGCCGGGCATCCGCCGGATGTACGACGACCTCGCGGCGGGGCGGATCCGGGCGGTGACGGAGCCGCACGTGGGGTTCTGGCAGGCGGCGAGCGACCTCGTGAGCCGGCGTTTCCTGGGCATCCTCCTGAGCGATGCGGGGGGCGATTTCGACTGCGCGGCGGCGCTGAAGGCCATCACCGAGGATGCAAACCGGGGGTTGATGTTCCACGCCGACACGCGCGCGGTCGAGGCAAAGCGTCCGCTCGCGCGCGTCCTCCTCGGCATCGTCCTCCTTGTGGGCGTCGTGTGCGGGTGGATGGCGTGGCGGGCGCGCGGTGGACGGCGCGGAGAGGGCGCGCGGGCGTGCGGGGACGCGACGGGAGGCGTGCGGCGGCGTCTCGCGCCGTGGTTCTTCCTCGCGCCGGCGGTGGCGTCCATTGCGCTCTGGAGCTACTGGCCGCTCATCCGGGGCGCCGTGATGGCGTTCCAGGACTACCGCATCGTGGGGACGCCCGCGTGGACGGGGCTCGACAACTTCATCCGCGTCGCCTCCGACCCCGGCTTCTGGGCGGCGTGGGGGCGCACGCTCCAGTACGTCGGCATCACGCTCGTCCTCGGGTTCACGACGCCGGTTCTCCTCGCACTGCTCCTCAGTGAAATCCCGCGCGGCAAGGTCTTCTTCCGCACGGTCTACTTCCTGCCGCACCTCACGAGCGCGCTCGTCGTCACGCTTCTCTGGAAGATGATGTTCGACCCCACGGAGAACGGGATGCTCAACCAGCTGCTCGCGGCCTTCGGTGTCGCGCGGCACGCCTGGCTGCAGGACCCGGCGTGGGCGATGACGTGCTGCATCCTGCCGGGCGTCTGGGCGGGGGCGGGCATGGCCTCGCTCATCTACGTCGCGGCGCTGCACGGCCTGCCGCCGGACTACTACGAGGCGGCGGCGATCGACGGCGCGGGCATCCTCGGCCGCTTCCGGCACGTCACGCTGCCGCAGCTCCTGCCGCTCATGGTGATCAACTTCGTGGGCGCGTTCATCGCGGCGTTCCAGGGCATGGGGTCGATCTTCCTCCTGACCTTCGGCGGGCCGGGCGACGCGACGAACGTCCTCTCGCTCGCGATCTGGAAGGAGGCGTACAACAACCTGCGCTTCTCCACGGCGACGACGATGGCGTGGTTCCTCGGCGTGGCGCTCATCGGCTTCACCTACCTCCAGATCCGCTTCCTGCGCCGCGTCGAGTTCCGCCAGGCCGCGGTGAACTGAGTGCCGCACGCGCGGGCGGCGGAGCCGTGCGCCCCGTCGCGGATCGGGATAAGCCGTCCCGGAAAAATCGGGATGAGGGTGGCGCGAATGAACGGTTGCGGTCCCTGCGCCGTTCTGCTAGAATTTTCGTTATTGTATTAACCAACAAAAAGGACGTTCAGATGAGTTTCCAGATGAATCGGAGAGGCTTCCTCGGGACCACCGCGTTTGCGGCCGGGTTCTCCATCCTCGGCGCGGGCTGCTGCAGCAGCGCCTGTGGGCTGGGCCAGCAGAAGATCCGCCTCGCCGTGTGCGGCGTGATGGGCAAGGGCTTCAGCGACTGGATGCCGATGGTCAAGAGCGGCCTCGCCGAGGTCGTCGCGTTCTGTGACCCGGACCGCACGACGGTCGCGCAGGCCGCCGGCAACATCAAGGGCCAGAAGGAGAAGGGCAGGCTGCCGGCCACCTTCTGCTTCGACCCCACGAAGGTGCCGTTCTTCACGGACTACCGCGAGATGTTCGACAAGATGGGCGCGCAGTTCGATGCGGTCACCGTCTCGACGCCCGACCACATGCACGCCGCCATCGCGATCCGCGCGATGAAGATGGGCAAGCACGTCTACGTGCAGAAGCCGCTTGTGCGCACGCTCTGGGAGGCGCAGGAGTTCTTCAAGGCCGCCAAGGCGAACGGCGTCGTGAGCCAGATGGGCAACCAGGGTTCGGCGGGCGACGGTTTCCGCCGCAACGTCGAGATCGTCCAGAGCGGCATCCTCGGCGACGTCAAGGAAGTGCACGTGTGGACGAACCGTCCGATCTGGCCGCAGGGCTTCGCCGCCATGAAGGCCGCGACGACGCGCGAGATCGTGCCGGTGCCGGCGACGCTCGACTGGAACGCCTGGCTCGGCGTGGCCGCCGGCCGTCCCTACCGCAAGCCCTACGACAAGAAGACCGAGCCGCAGGCGGCCCGCTTCAACACGGGCGTGTTCCACGCCTTCAACTGGCGCGGCTTCCTCGACTTCGGCGCGGGCGCCTTCGGCGACATGGCGTGCCACACGATGAACCTCCCCTACCGTGGGTTGGAGCTCGGCAAGGTGCTGAACGCCGAATGCACGCAGATCGAGGAGATGAACGGCGTCGCGTACCCGACGAAGTCCACGGTGAAGCTCACCTACGCGGCGCGCACGTCGCAGGTGCGCCCTAATGTCGAGCTCCCCGAGGTCACGCTCTACTGGTACGACGGCGACCAGCAGAAGGACGGCGACAAGAAGCTCGCCGACCTCATGCCGGCCGTGGTGGCGATGCCCCAGTACAAGGGCAAGGTGCCGCGCACGGGCTGCCTGATCGTCGGCTCGAAGGGCATCCTCTGCTCCTGCGCCGACTACGGCCAGGACGCCTTCATCGCGTTCAAGGGCGAGAAGGTGGCGCAGAACACGAAGGACCACCCCGAATGCAAGAAGATCGCGGTCACGATCCCGCGCTGCTCGTCCGTCGCCGCCGCCGGCGGCATGGAGTCCGGCAAGGGCCAGGGCGCCGCCTCGCTCGCGGCGGACGGCCACTACATCGAGTTCCTGCGCGCGATTCGCGGCGAAGGCCCGAAGATGCCGCTCGTCAACTCCCTCGCCTACTCCGACGTGGACTACTCCATCCCGATGATGGAGGCGATCCTCGTGGGCACGGTGGCGCAGCAGGTCCCGGGCAAGCTCAACTGGTGCAGCGAGAAGCAGCGGTTCGACGTCGCCCAGGCGAACACGCTCGTCAGGCCCGTCATCCGCGAAGGCTTCGAGTTCTAGTCGGACGCGGTTCCGCACGCGGCACAGGCGCCGTCCCCACGGGGGGCGGCGCCTGTGCTATACTGGGGGACATGAGAAAACCTGACGAACTGAGACGAATCGAGATCATTCGGAACTTCACGAAGTACGCCGCCGGCAGCGTGCTGGTCAAGTGGGGCGACACGTGGGTCCTCTGCACCGCGAGCGTGGAGGAGAAGGTGCCGCCGTTCCTACGCGACACGGGCAGGGGCTGGGTCACCGCCGAATACGCGATGCTGCCCTCGTCGACGGGTGGCGGACGCAAGGACCGCGACATCAAGAAGCTGAAGCTGGACGCCCGCTCCGCCGAGATCCAGCGCCTCGTCGGGCGCGCCCTGCGCGCGGCCGTGGACTTCGAGAAGCTCGGTGAACGCCAGATCGTCATCGACTGCGACGTCATCCAGGCGGACGGCGGGACGCGCTGCGCCGCCATCACGGGCGGCATGGTCGCCCTGAACGACGCCGTCGCGAAGCTGATGGCCGACGGCACGCTCGCCGAGAACCCGATCCGCCGCCAGATCGCCGCCGTCTCGGTGGGCGTGTGCGACGGCGTGCCGACCCTGGACCTCGACTACGCCCACGACTCGACGGCCGAGGTCGACCTGAACGTCGTGATGACGGACGACGGCCGTTTCGTGGAGCTGCAGGGCACGGCCGAACACGAGCCGTTCACCGAAGCCGCCCTCGACGCCCTCAAGGCGCTCGCGAAAAAGGGCATCGGGGAACTCTTCGCGCTCCAGAAGGGCGCGTGATCAAGTCTCCGAGGCGGAACACGTCCACTGAAGCGGGGTGACATCGCCAAAATCGCAGTTGAAGTCAAGGGAGCGTCGCGTCCGCGCGCTTGCACACAACGTTGGAATCGGGTATACTACGCCTCAGCAAAATGACCTCAAACGACGAATATGTTCTTCAGCTCCTTCGCGAGAAGGGCTATGTGACCGCCGAGCAGCTGGACGTCGCGTCGAAGGCGATGCGCGAGGGCGACGAGACCACGCTGGACGTGCTGGTCGCCTCGGGTGCGCTTTCCGAGGACGACGTGCTTGGGACGATTGCCGACACGTTCGGCATCAAGTACGTGAGCATCGACCCCGCCGGGATCGATCCGGAAGTCGGCAAGGAGATCGCGCCGGAGATCGCGCACAAGTACGGCGTTGCGCCCGTGATGGCCGATGCCGACTCCGTGACGGTCGTCCTGTCGGACCCGATGGGCTACGACGCGGTGGATTCGCTTCGCTACGTGCTGCACGGCAAGGACGTGCAGGCCGTGCTCGCCCCCTCGGAAGAGGTCAAGGCGGTGATGGAGAGGCTCTATCCGACCGGCGCCGACCAGGTGACGACGCGGAACGACGACGGCTACGGCGGCGACGAGTCGGCGAGCGGCGACGACGCGCCGGTGATCCGCCTCAGCACGATGATCCTCTCCAACGCGATCAAGATGAAGGCCTCCGATATCCACCTGGAGCCGATGGAGAAGGAATTCCGCGTGCGCTACCGCATCGACGGCGCGCTCCGCAAGATGGATTCGCCGCCGAAGCGGCTGCAGGGCGCCATCATCTCGCGCATCAAGATCATGTCGAAGATCAAGATCTCCGAGAAGCGCATCCCGCAGGACGGCCGCATCCAGGTGAACGTGGGCGGGCGCGACCTCGACCTGCGCGTCTCGACGGTGCCGACGAACCACGGCGAGTCGATCGTGATGCGTATTCTCGACAAGTCGAACCTCTCGCTCGGCCTGCCGCAGCTCGGCTTCCTCTCCGACGACCAGAACAAGTTCGAGCGCTTCATCCACCTCTCCGACGGCGTGGTGCTCGTGACGGGGCCGACGGGATCGGGCAAGTCCACGACGCTCTATGCGGCGCTCGGGCAGATCAACCTGCCGGACCGCAAGATCATCACGGTCGAGGACCCGGTCGAATACCAGATGTCGGGCATCAACCAGGTGCAGGTGAACCGCGACGTGGGCCTCGACTTCTCGGCCGCCCTGCGCTCCATCCTGCGCCAGGCCCCGAACATCGTGATGATCGGCGAAATCCGCGACGAGGAGACGGCCGGCATCGCGATGGAAGCGGCCCTCACGGGCCACCTCGTGTTCTCCACCCTCCACACGAACGACGCCCCCTCCGCCATCACCCGTCTGACGGACATGGGCTGCAAGCCGTTTCTCGTCGCCTCCGCCGTGCGCGCCTGCCTTGCGCAGCGCCTCGTGCGCGCGATCTGCCCGAACTGCAAGGAGGAGTACACGCCGACGGAACGCGACCTCAAGATGCTTGGCTCGATCGCGAAGGTCATCCCCGAGCACATGTACGTGGGCAAGGGGTGCGCGAAGTGCAACGGCGGCTACAAGGGGCGAAAGGGCATCTTCGAGATCTTCGAGGTGGACGACACGATTCAGCGCCTCATCTTCGACCATGCGCCCTCCGCGGTGCTGCGCGAACGCGCCCGTGAGATGGGCATGCGCACGTTGCGCGAGGACGGCATGCTGAAGGTCGCCTCGGGCATGACCTCCCTCCGGGAGGTGCTGCAGGCGACGATGGGCGACGCCGACTGAGCGGCGGCGGGCTATTCGAGAGAAGAGGAATCCAGATGGCAACGGAAATCACGATGCGGGATCTGCTACAGGCGACGATCGACGAAGGCGCGTCCGACCTGCACGTGCGCGCGTTCATGCCGCCCGAGCTGCGCATCCACGGCGAGCTGGTGGCGATCGCGGACGAGGCGTTCACGGCCGAGGAGACGCGGCGGCTGTGCAACGAGATCATGACGCCCGAGCAGGTCGCCGAGGCCGAGAGCAACGGCGGCACCGACTTTGCCCTCGCGCACGAGGACGGCACGCGCTTCCGCGTCTCCGTCTTCAAGGAGCGCGGGCGCTGGGGCTGCGTTCTCCGGATGATCCCCTCGACGCTCCTCACGCTGGAGCAGATCGGTCTGCCGCCCTCCATCAAGGAGCTTCTCTTCAAGCCGCGCGGCCTCATCCTCGTGACGGGCCCGACGGGCTCGGGCAAGTCGACGACGCTCGCCTCGATGATCGATGTCATCAACCAGGAGCGCGGCGTCCACGTCGTCACGGTCGAGGACCCGATCGAGTTCTACCACACGTCGAAGAAGTCGCTCGTCACGCAGCGCGAGGTCGGCAGCGACGTGCCGTCCTTCGCCGAGGCGATCCGCCGCGCGCTCCGGCAGGACCCGGACGTGATCCTCGTCGGCGAGATGCGCGACCTGGAGACGATCGGCGCGGCCATCACCGCCGCCGAGACGGGCCACCTCGTCTTCGGGACGCTCCACACGACGGGCGCCGCCGAGACGATCGACCGCATCGTGGACGCTTTTCCCGTCGACGTGCAGGACCAGGTGCGCACGCAGCTTTCCGTCGGCCTGCAGGCCGTCATCTCCCAGATTCTCCTGCCGAAGCTGGGGCCCGACGGGCAGGTCCACGGGCGCATCGCCGCGTTCGAGATCATGCTGGCGACCCCTTCCGTCCGCAGCCGTATCCGCGACAATAAGACCTTTCAGATCCGCTCCGACATCCAGACGGGCGCGAAGTTCGGCATGGTCACCCTCGACGCCTGCCTTCTCGAACACTACCGCAACGGGCTCATCCGCTACGACGAGCTTGTCACAAAGGCGCAGGATCCCGACTCCGTCGTCGCGAAGCTCAATGAAGAAATGGGACGCCGCTCATGACTCAACAGTTTGATCCGCTGCTCGACCTCTTGGTCCAAAACGGCGTCCTCGACAAGGACGGCGTCGACACGATCCGCGAGGAACAGGCCAACTCGGGCGGCAAGACCGTCCGCGAAATCATCGTGGACGGCGGCTACCTCGACGAGGACACGCTCCTCGGCATGATGGCGGCCTACCAGGGCTGCGAGGTCGTGGACCTCTCGAAGATGGAGCTCGACGACGACGTCGTCAACGCCATCCCCGCCTCCATCGCGCGCATGTACAACGTCCTCTGCGTGGGCGTGGACGGCAACAGCGTCACGCTCGCGACGTCCAGCCTCGTGGACCCGCGCGTCGCCGACGAGGTCGCCTTCTCCCTCTCGAAGGAGGTGCGCTTCGTCATGGCGCGCGAGAAGGACGTCAACGAGCGCATCGCCCAGCACTACGGCGATGCGAGCGATTCCGTGGCGGACATGCTCAAGAGCCTCGGCGAGGGCATGGAGGGCGACGAGAGCCTCAAGGGCGACCCGAACGACGTGGCCGCCCTCGAAGGCGCGGCGAACAACAACGCCGTCGTCAAGTTCGTCAACATGATCCTCTACCAGGGCGTCGTGGACCGCGCGGCCGACATCCACATCGAGCCCTTCGAACACGACTTCAAGATCCGCTACCGCGTGGACGGCGCCCTCTACGAGGTGAAGGCGCCGGACGTCTCGATGGCCCCCGCCATCATCTCGCGCGTCAAGATCATGGCGAACCTCAACATCGCCGAGCGCCGCATCCCGCAGGACGGCCGCATCGCGATCACCGTGGCCGGCCACCCCGTCGACCTGCGCGTGAGCTGCCTGCCGACGACCCACGGCGAATCCGTCGTGATGCGTATCCTCGACCAGAGCGCCACGTCGCTCGACCTTGAGAACGTGGGCCTGCCGGAAGACGTCTACGAGCAGATCACGATGGACATCGAGAAGCCGAACGGCATCATCGTCGTGACCGGCCCGACGGGCTCCGGCAAGACGACGACGCTCTACTCCGTGCTGCGCCGCATCAACACGATCGATTCGAAGCTGCTCACCGCCGAGGAACCGGTCGAATACGACATGGACGGCATCGTGCAGGTGCCGATCAACCACGAGGTCGGAAACACGTTCGCGAAGGTGCTGCGCGCCTTCCTGCGCCAAGACCCCGACATCATCATGGTCGGCGAGATCCGCGACCTCGAAACGGCCGAAATCGCCATCCAGGCCGCCCTCACCGGCCACCTCGTGTTCTCCACCCTCCACACGAACGACGCCGCCGGCGCCGTGATGCGCTTCGTCGACATGAACGTGGCCCCCTACATGGTGGCCTCCACGCTGGAGGCCGTGCTCGGCCAGCGCCTTCTCCGCACGTGCTGCAAGGGCTGCAAGGAGGGCTACGACCCGGACGACGAGACGCTTGACCGCATCAACCTCCACCGCGACGAGATCGGCGGGCGGCAGTTCTTCTTCGGAAAGGGCTGCAAGACCTGCAACGGCACGGGCTACAAGGGCCGCAAGGCGATCTTCGAGTACCTGCGCGTCACGAACCCGATCCGCGAGCTCATCAACGCCCGCTCCCCCACGCTCATCATCCGCGAGAAGGCCCGCGAGCTTGGCATGCGCACGATGCGCGAGGACGGCGTACGCGCCATCCTCGACGGCTACACGACCGTGGACGAGGTGCTGCGCTACACCTGATCGGCGCTGTAAACGCACGAAGAACGCCGTGTCGTCGGGCGCGGCGGCGACGGAGAAGGATCCTGGCGACGTGCCCTAGTAGGGCGCGACGTCCTCGGCGCGCCGCGCCAACGGGGACGCCCACAGGCACGCGGGCCGCCGGGACGTCGGCCCCTACCATGCACACATGGTGCTGGCCCCTGCCACGGCACCACATGGTAGGGCGCGACGTCCTCGGCG
>URIT01000084.1 GCA_900547945.1 uncultured bacterium | reverse complement strand
GGACGTCGGCCCCTACCACCGTTCAGCCCCGGCGCGGGACGTGTCCGTTCGACCGTCGGCCCGGCGCGCGATGTACCCGCGCCGCCCTCGGTGCGCGGCGTCCGAACGGTCTCACCCCACTCCGGCCCGGCGCGCGATGTACCCGCGCCGCCCCCGGCGCGGGACGTTCGAACGGGCCCCGACACGGCCCCACCCACGTCGGCCCCGACGCGGACGGCGGTCGCGCAGGAGCGCGACCCTCCCAAAAAACTTAAAACTTACAATTGACAGGGGGGGGGGTGCGGATTGTATACTATGGAACATGATGAAAAAAGCATGTTCGTGCCTCTTGGCCTTGTCCACCGCCTTCCTCGCGGGCGCGGTGTGGGGTGACACCCTTGACGTTGCGCGGTTTCCGCACTGCGTGACGATTCAGTTCAGCGGGTATGCGTCTGAGACGCCCCTTGAACACTTCCCCGTGCTCGTGAAGCTGGCGGAAGGGCAGCCCGTCGGGTTTTCCTATGCCGCCTGCGCGGCGGATTCCTTCCGCTTCACGGATGTGGACGGCAACGTGCTGCCGCACGACGTCGAGGCGTGGGACCCGGCGGGCACGTCGCTCGTCTGGGTGAGCGTGCCGCAGCTCGCCCGCAACGCGGCGATCTTCTTCCGCTACGGCGCGGCGGCGGCGGACCTGCCCGTCAACACGTCGCCGGACGCAGTGTGGTCGCGCGCCGGCTACGTGGGCGTATGGCACATGGCCGAGGCGAACGGCGCGGTCGCGGACGCCGCCGGGAACGGCCTTGCGGCGACGCCGAAGGGCACGGCCGCTGCGTGCGGCGCCGTAGAGGGCCCGATCGGAAAGGGCCGCCGCACGGTGACGGCCGACGCACGGGGCTACCTCTCCATCCCGAACTACGATGAACACGCGCTGGGCGGGACGTTCACGATGTCCGCCTGGATCAAGGCGGACGCCGTCGGCGGCTACCCGCGCATCTTCTCGCGCAAGAACGTCTACTCGGACAACAACGGCTGGGAGATCGAGATGTCCAACGGCAGCGCGACGCGGTTCACGGCGCGGGCGGCGGGGAACGGCACGAACGTGTCGGGCAGTCTCCCCGACGTGACGGCGGACTGGCGGCTCGTCACGCTCGCCTACGACGGGAACGCGCTGACGGTCTTCGGCGACGGTGCGCGTGTGGCGCGGGGCAGCGTTTCGTCCGTCTCGCCCGACAACGGCCTGCCGCTCTCCCTCGGGTGCGATTCGGACGGCACCGAGGCCTACTTTAGCGGCGCGTTCGACGAGGCGCGCCTCCGGCGCGGGGCATCCTCGCCCGAATGGGTCGCCGCCGAGTACGCGAGCGTCCGGGAGCCGGGCTTCGCCACCTACTCGAAGGTGGACGAGGCGGTGCAGAACATCGTCACGGCGCGCGCCGGAACGGGCGGCAACGTGCAGGTCGATAACGGCGCGGCCGGCCCCTCGGCGGCCTCCGACGGCGTCGCGCTCGGCACGCCGCTCACGGCGACCGTCGCCGCGCACCCCGCCGCCGGCTACCGCTTCTTCCGCTGGTCGGGCGACACGGCCCTGATCACCTCCGGCGACGCCTATGCGCCCACCGTCGAGGTGACGACGCGCTTGGGCGCGGCCTTGACGGCGCAGTTCGTCTCCAAGGCGGGCGGCGGCTACATCGAGGTCGTGAACGCCTTCGACCATCCCTCGGGCGGCTTCACCACGGCCTCCTACAGTGCGGTGCCGGGCAGCGTCTTCTCCAACCTCACGGACTGCGTGATCGCCTTCACGGCGCCGGCCGACGCGCCGGCCGGCCTCCGCGCGTTCTACCACGCGGAACCCGCGACGACGGGCCTGAACGCCGACTGGGGCTATTTCACCGGGTTCGCCGCCGCGCAGTCGGCCACTACGGAAACGGGCGTCGACTGCACCGCCGGGGGGAGGACGGGCCTCGGCAACAAGGGCGTCGTCACCTACGCGGGCAGCTGGTACGTGCCGGCGGCGGGGACGTACAGCTTCCGCATGCACATGGCGGGAACGGGCCAGCTCGTCCTCGACAACCGCCTCGTCCTCCAGCAGCGGACCGCCGGGGCGGCCGTCGCCACGAACGGCATCGCGCTCGCGCAGGGCTGGCACAACCTCTACGCGGTCTTCCCCGCGCGGTCCGGCGCGGTCGGCCCCGCCGAGGCCACGGTGGACGGCCTCCTCTACAGCGCGGACAACGCCGACCTCGCGGCGGATCCCGCGCAGGGGCGCGCCTTCGCGACGGAGGAAGGCGAGGCGGCGCACCGCCTCTCCACGGCGTTCAACGGCGTCTTCGTGCCGTCCCTCTGGGCGGAGGGCGGCGACGTGCTCCTCGACTGCGCGAACGCCCTCGGCGACGTGCGCATCGCGGGGCAGTGGGGCTCGCTGCGGCACACGTTCGCGATCCGGAACCTGCCGGAGGGGAGCATGCTGGAGGTGGGGCGGCCCATCGCCGCCGCGACGAGCGGCTACCAGAACCTCGATGGATTCGCCTGGATCGACTGGACGCGCACGACGTTGCCGCAGGGCGTGGACGTGCGCTTCGAGGGCGCCGTCGCGGTTGCCGCCCCGTTGCCCGCCGAGCATGCGTGGTCGCTCGGGCGGCGCGTCTCCCTCGCGACGACGGTGCCGGACCTCTTCGGCGTCGTTGCGGCGGGTACGACGGAGTTCCGTTTCCCCGACGGACTCGTCTTCCTCCAGCTCGGCACCCCGTCCGTGCTGGGCGACACGGTGAAGATCCACATTGCGAAGGGCCAGGCGCTCGACTACGCGGGTGGCATGTACTACCTGATGAACAACAAGAGCCTCCCCATCCGCTTCGGCTTCACCACCTACACGTTCCGAAACGAGGTGGATGTTGCGGAAGGTGGGTACCTCAGCGCAACGGCGAACTGGGACGGTGCTTCGGTCTGGTCGGGCGACATCCGGGGCAAGGGCGGGCTGAGCATCTGGGGCTGGGGGCGGCGGATGACGCTGGCGGGCTCGGTGTCCGCGAAGTCGCTCTCCGTCGGGCAGCGCGGCTGCCGCATCAACCTGCGTCCGCGTGCCGGGGCGGCGTCCTCCAGGATCGACTGGCTGGACATTTCGAGCGAGCGGGGTGCGGAACCGACGGATGGCTGGGACTATTTCCCGCCCACGCTCTTCTACTGCCCCGAAGCCGAGGGCGAGCCGCCGCTTTCCGTCGGTACGGTGGACGCGAAGGGGGCGGACTGGTTCCCGAACCAGTCGAAGCAGAACCGGGGCGGTTCGACGCTCTCGACGTGCTCGAACAACACGGTCAACGTCTCGTCGCTCCGGGGGAGCGGGCTTCACCTCCGCACGGTAGTTCCAGGTGGTACGGTCGCCGACCCCGCCGAGATCGACCGGGGCTTCGGCAACTTCACGTTCGGCGCGATCGACGCGGCGATGACGCTCTACGTCTCCTCGAACGTGAACATCACGGTGACGAACGTCAACGAGGCGACGGCGTTCCACTACGAGGTCAATTCGAACGGCGTCAACGACGCGGTGCTCGACATTCCGGGCACGTGCGCGCCTTCGACGCTGCGGGCGAGCGACGTCGCGATGCTGCCCGCGCGCGTGACGGGTTTCGTGGGCGAGGTCACGCTCACCGAGACGGCGGCGAAGACGTATCCGATCACGCTCGACTTCTCGAAGGACGCGCCGAACCACGGCGGCTGCGACGGCTCGGGCACGCTCGTCGCGGCCCCGTCGGCGGGCGCGGTGGAGGTGACGCTGACGGGCGGCGAGCCGAAGGCCGGCGACTACGGCCTCGTGCGCTTCACGTCCGGCGGCGACCTGCTCGCGAACTGGACGGTGACGGCGCCGACGTTCTACCAACGCCACTCCGTGAAGGTGGTGAAGGACGGCACGGGCCTCTGGCTCAAGGTCCGCAAGGGCGGTCTGGCCTTCGTGATCCGCTAGACGGGAGGGGCGCGCGTCCCACGCGCAAGCCAGCCTCAAAACCATCTCCGTGTCCCCGTGCCTCCGCGCGCTCCGTGTTGACCGGCCGGAGGGCGCGCACGGGGCGGGGCGGGCCGCCGAGGACGTCGGCCCCTACCATCGTTCTGCCCGGCGCGCGAGGTGCCTGTTCGACGGATGGCCCGGCGCGCGATGTACCCGCGCCGCCCCCGGCGCGGGACGTCCGAACGGCCCCACCCCGCCCCGACGCGGACGGCGGTCGCGCAGGAGCGCGACCCTCCCGAAAAAAACTTAAAAATGGCAATTGACACAGGGGGGGGTGCGATGTATACTTATAGGCATGAAAATGAAAATCATGCCGCATGCCGTCTTCACGGCTTTCGCCGCCCTCATTGTGGGCGCGGCCTTTTCCGCGACGAGCTACGTCGTGCCCTGGTACGTGAACCCAGCTCTGCGCGCGCAGGTGCGCCTCGGCGACGAGGCCCCGCGCGTGACGTCGCTCGCCCTCGACCCGACCGGCGCCTCCCTCGCCCTCGGCGCGGAGGCGAACGGGGCGTTCGAGAACATCCAGGCCTACAAGGTCGCCGAGCTGGCCGCCGCGACGGGCGTCGTCACGAACGGCTTCACGGGGCGCCTCGCCTCCGCCGCCGCCGGCCTCGGCGAGGCGCCGCTCGTCGCGGTCCACGCGGCGGCGGGCGTCGTCGCCGTCAACGCCGACCTCTCGGCGGGCGCGCGCTTCCCGTGCGGCGCCAACCGCTGGATCGGCCGCATGGCCCCGGAGACGGTGACCTTCAGCGCGCCCGAGCCGGTTTCCGCCTTCGCCTTCAACACGGAGGGGACGGCTGCCTGGGCGAACGCGACGTCGGACGGCCGCACGGGCCGGGTGGTGGAATGGACGTTCGCGCAGAACGCCTTCACGCGGGGACGTGAGATCGCGACGGGCCTTTCGTCCGTGAAGGGCCTCGGCGTCTACGCCTACAACGGCCGGACGTGCGTCGTCGTGGGCGAAGGCGACGCGGCGGCCACGACGGCGGGCGAGATCCGCCTCGTGGACACGGCGAGCGGCGAGGTGGCGACGCTTCTTGCGGACCGCGACCACCTCGGCGCGGGCATCGTCGCCGTGCGCATGAGCCACCTCGGCTTCTTCCGCCCGCGCCTCTACGCGCTCCTCGCGACGGGCGACGTCGTCTGCTACACCTGCCGCCCCGAAAAGACGTCCGATCCGGCTCTCTACAGCCGGACGATCCCGAATGCGGACCTCCTCGCGGCGGCGCAGGCGCCGTGGACGGGCGACCACGCGCAGGTGACGGCCTTCGAGGTCTTCCCGGACGGCGGCACGGCGGCCGTCGCCTACCGCCGCCGCGCGGACGACGCGACCGAGCCGACGGGCCCCGCCTACCTCGCGCTCCTCAAGCACACGCCCCGCAGGTGGACGCTCTACGAGAAGGACGACGCGGGCAACCCGCGCCTCGGCGTCGCGCGGACGCTCACGGACGGCCTCTGGCAGCTCAACTACACGTGGGAGGGCAACGGTATCAAGATTGGATTCCAGGATCCCCCAGGCGAGTATGGTAGTGCTTGGGTCAACGACGAGATACACGAGTATCTCGACTTCACCGGCGGCGTCGCCGCCAAGTCCGCGGACGGGGAGACACACCCGATCACCGGCAACTATATCCGTTCGCTCGGAACGAATGCCGTGTCGCGCGGAAAGGGCCCGCGCGTTCTCCTCCATTCGCCAAATATGAACGATTTCAGCGACAAGACGAAGGGCTGGTACGGCGAGGGCAACTACGAGGAAGTCGTCATCGATGCGCCGAACCTGACATATGTCGGCTCCTGGTCGGGGCCCGCCGTCAACCAGAAGTACATCATCTACAATCTGCCAAAGGTGACGGCGGCGACCGCCTGGATGATCTACCCGAACAACGACCCGTACTTCGGCGACCGCTGCCGCTTCGAGGAGCAGAACTTCAAGTCGGTCCAGAAGGTCCTCTACCGGTCGTTCATGAAGTGGAACGCGACGGGCGTCCTCTCCCTCCCGTCGGCGTACGTCTTCTCGAACGAGTGCCTGCGGGCCTGCCGCTACATGACGGAGGCGCGGCTCGGGACGACCGCCACCGCGACGATGCAGTTCTTCAGTGCGGCGTTTTATGGCAACACGGCGCTGAAGAAGGTCACGCTTGGCAGCGCAGGTGGCGTCCACTTCCACGCCGCCAACGTCTTCGCGAACTGTCCGCTGGAGGAGGTCACGCTGGGAGGGCCCGTGCCGACGGCCGACGACGGGCTCTCCGTCGTGTGGCCCGACACGGCGGAGCGGACGATGGTCTTCGCCGTGCCGCGCGGCGACGCCGCGTGGGAGGCGGTCCTCGCCGACCCGAACAAGCTGAAGACGCGCCTCACGGAGGTGGAGCAGGAGGCGTTCTTTGTCGCCCATCCGGGCCGTCACATCCCGTTCGGCGTCGTCGACAAGAGCGTCTTCCGCACGCGCCACGACCAGCTCGTCGCCTACAACGACCGGCCGGGCGGCTGCGCGCTCACGATCGAGCGGGATACCTTCTTCGACGACGCCGTGGCGGTGGCGAGCGACCGCGCGCCGACGGCCGACGGGCGCTACATGCCGGGGACGACGGTCACGCTGACGGCGACGCCCAACGCGACGGGCTCGTTCCGCCGCTGGTACGGCGACGTGCCGGGCGGCGCCGCCGACCAGGCGACCCTCACACTCACGCTCACGAACGACGTCTGGCTCTACTGCCGCTTCGTCCACCCCTGGACGCTCGCGCCCGACCGGAAGACGGCCTCGAACGGGAACTTCACCGTCAACTGCCGGGTCGACGATGCGTCGGCCCGCACGCTTGCGCTCGGCAACGGGTCGTGGGGCGGCCTCTATGCGGCGGACGACGTGGGGCAGGGCGTCTGCGATCTCGGCGGCCCCGTCGTCCTCGAAGGCGACGCGACGCCCTGGACGTTTGTGAAATTTCTCGACGCCCAGGGCGCGCTCTGCGGCCTGAAACACGGAAAGGGTGCCGCCGACACGCTCCTCTCGCCCGGCACGCTGCGGACGATGACGGGCGCCCAGTTCCTGCATCATACCAGCACGCCCGACGCGCGTTCCTACCGGATGTTCATCTTCGACGAGCCGACGATGACGGGCACATGGGGCGGCTGGGCGACGTGCGGACAGTTCGACCTGACGCGGCTCATCCTGCGGCTTCCGTCGCTGACGGCGTTCGCGGGCGATGCCTGTCTTTGGCAGATGCCGCTCTCGGAGACGAAGTTCGACTGGTGGGACCTGCGCGGGCTGACGACGCTGACCGCGACCGCCTGGTATGGGGTGGATTGGAATGTACGCGCGCCCGCCTCCGGCCGCCTGTCGCTGCCCGCCCTGCGCACGGTCGTCTACCTGGACAAGGACGGCAGGGGCGCGGCGCTTGGCAAGATGCCCGCCGTTGAGGCGATTGCGCTTGGCGGGCGGACAAAGGCCGACACGGTGACGAACCTCTGCCAAGGCGCGTTCAGGCGGGACAAGAAGCTGCGGTCGCTCACGCTCTACAACGGGGCGGATCTCGTCGTGGGCGCGAAGCCGCTTGAGGAGACGCCCGCGCTCCGCGAGATCTGGCTGCAGGGGCCCGCGCCCAGCGGGGAGGCCGTCTCGAACCTCTTCTCCAGCGTGAAGGCCGAGGCGACGAAGCCGCTGAAGCTCTACGTCTCGCGCCTGATGAAGGGCTGGACGACGGCGGCGTACCTCGACGCGCCGACGGCCGCCGAGAAGGCCGAGGCGCCGGGCGAGAAGGTCTTCGCGGTCTACCGCGGGGCGGGCGCGGCGGCGGGGACGGGCAAGGCGCTCGTCATCCACCGCGCGGGCCCCTACGACCCGGCGAACACGATCCTCTACCTCCGCTAGCGCGTCCCTCCCGCGCGCCCGCGTCCCTCCCGCGCGGTGGCAAAATAGGCCGCCTCAAAATGGCGGGAAATGGTATACTGGATCCAAAGGCCGAACGAGAGGCCATGTCAAGCAAGAGGTTGTAAGGGTATGATCCAGATTGGAAGACGGGAGTTCCTGTGTACGGGAGTGGCGGCGGCATGCGCCCTGGGCGCGCGCCGGACGTGGGCGCAGGCGGCGACGCCGCCCTCGAAGACCATCACGATGGCCATCCTCGGCGTGGGGGCGCGCGGCCGGCAGATGCTGCCCGTCTTCCTCAACCAGCCGGGCGTGCGCTTCCTCGCGGTGTGCGACGTGGTGCGAGCGCGGCGCGAGGAGGCGAAGGCGCAGATCGACGCCTACAACGGCAACGCGGACTGCAGGATGTACGCGGACGGACGCGCGCTGCTGGCGTGCCCCGACATCGACGCGCTCTACATCGCGACCGGCGACCGCTGGCATGCGCGCCTCGCGATCGCCGCCATGCGCGCGGGCAAGGACGTCTACTGCGAGAAGCCGATCTCCCTCTCCATCGAGGAGGGCGAGGCTGTGATGCGCGCCGCGGAACTCTACCAGCGCATCTACCAGGGCGGCGTGCAGCGGCGGAACGTGGGGAACTTCGTGACGGCGATGCGGCTCGCGACGAGCGGCCGCCTCGGGCGCGTCCACACCGTCCACGCCGGCATGGCGCGGATGGGCGTGAGCGCGGTCAACCACTACCTGCCCGAGGAGCCCCTGCCGGACAAGAAGGACCTCGACTGGGACCTCTGGACGGGGCCCGCCCCCCTGCGCGCCTACAATTCGGCCTACGTCTTCAAGCACAAGTGGCACGACGAGTACGACTACCACGGCGACCTCAGCGAGTGGGGCAGCCACACGATCGACCTCTGCCAGCTCGCGCTCGGTCGCGCATTCACGGCGCCCGTGAAGTACGTGCCCGTCTCGCCGAAGGAGGTGCATGCGTTCTACCCCGACGGCGTGAAGATGGTGCTGCGCAGCGGGGGCTTCCGGGACTCCTGCGCGATCCGCCTGGAGGGCGACGAGGGGTGGGTGGAGACGGACGACTCCGGCAGCGTGTACGTCTCGGACCCGCTGCTCCTCGAAGGGCACACGATCCGCCACGAGAGCTGGGCGCGCCCCGTGCAGCATCCCGCCGAGTTCATCGCCTGCGTGCGCTCCCGCCTCCGCGCGAGCGCGCCGGCGGACTCGCTCCACATGACGCACGTCGCCTGCCACGCCGCCTCGGTGGCGTACCACCTCAACCGCACGCTCGCGTTCGACCTCGCGTCGCGGACCTTCCCGCAGGACGCCGACGCGACGAAGCTCCTGAAGCGGAGCAACCGCGCGCCGTGGACGCTGTGACGGGGAACTGCCGGAATTGAAGGAAAGGAACGGAGAGTGGACATGAAGAAAACGATGTGCGCCTGGATGCTGGCGATGGCCGGGGTTCTGGCGGCGGCCGACCAGGACGCCGCGCTGCGCGAGGCGCAGCGGAGGGAGAGGGGGGGGCAGGCCGCCGAGGCCGCGAAGGTGTTCCGGAACGTCTACGGGGACGCCCAGGCGCCGGCCCACCAGCGCCTGGCGGCGTTGTGCGGGCTGCTGCGCACGGACACGGCGCGGCTGGCGGAGTGGAGCCGGACGGGGCTGGGAAGCAAGGACGAACTCTGGAGCGGCACGGTCGCCCAGGCGCTCGCACTGCTGCCGCCGGACCGCATCGAGTCCGCGCGCGCCGCGTGGATGAAGCAGCTGCCGCCTGCGGCGCTCCTCAAGGTGATGCGCGCGGTCGTCCACGTGAAGAGCCCCGCCGCCAAGGCGTTCCTCGCGGACGCGCTGGCGAAGTGTGCCGACCCCGCCGTGCGCCGCTTCGCGCTGGAGGGGACAGGGCGCGTGGGGGCGGCGGACGACGTGCCGATGCTCCTCACGTGGATGCACGGCGACGACGCGGAGGCCGCCGAGGCGGCCCGGCGCGGGCTCATCCAGCTGGGCGACGTGAAGGCGGACGCCGCGCTCGTCGGCAAGCTCAAGGGCTACGAGAAGGATCCGGCCTTCCTCGCGAAGCTGCTCGACGTGCTCGCCGTCCGCAACGCGCTCGGCCACGCGCCGGCGATCGTGCCGTTCCTGTCGCACGCGGACGGGGCGGTGCGCGTGCAGGCGTTCCGCCTCCTCGGGCAGCAGGGGCGTTACGCCGAGCAGGCCGCCGTCCTGGCCGCCGCGATGAAGGCGGCGGACGGGAAGGAGCGCCGGGAGGCGCGCAAGGCCGTGGCGAAGATCGCGCGGCGCGCGGGCGGCGTGCAGTTCAAGGCGCGGCGCATCGGCAACTGCCGCACGGAGGCGTGCGGCGTGGCGGACTTCAACGGCGACGGCAGGCCGGACGTGGTGGCGGGGCCCTTCCTCTACCTCGCGCCCGAGTTCCGTCCGCAGAAGATCCGCGACGTGCAGACGGACGTCAAGGAGAACGGCAAGGGCTACGCCCACGACTTCATGAACCTGCCCCTCGACGTCGACGCCGACGGCCGGCTCGACGTCGTGAGCGGAAACTGGTTCACGAAGGAGACGTGGTGGTTCAGGAACGTGCTGCCGCAGGCGGGTCTGTGGCCGAAACACGTGATCGAGCAGACCGGCAACATCGAGACGGGCCTCCTCGTCGACCTCGACGGCGACGGCAAGGCCACCGACCTCCTGCCCGACACGACGCACACGTGCCTCTACCGGCTCGGGAAGGGCGGCACGCTCGGTGGCCACTTCGCCCGCGACACGGTCTCGTCCGACCGCTGCGACATGGGGCGCGGCTGCGGCGACCTCAACGGCGACGGCCGCAACGACGTCCTCACGCCGAATGCCTGGTACGAGCAGACGGCGGACGGCGGTTGGAAGCGCCATCCCTACGACATCGGCTTCTCCGACGGCGGGCGTGCGCTCGGTCACGCCTCCAACCTGATCGTCTTCGACGTCAACGGCGACGGCCTCAACGACATCCTCGTCAGCTCCGCCCACAAGTACGGCATCTTCTGGTGCGAACAGCTCAAGGAGCGGGGCGCGCAGGGCGAGCTGCGCTTCCGGCGGCACGTCATCGACGACACGTGGAGCCAGGCGCATTACCTCGGCTGGGCGGACATCGACGGCGACGGCGTGCCGGAGATCGTCACGGGCAAGCGCTTCATGGCGCACAACGGGGGCGACCCCGACGAGGACGGGCGGCTTGGCATCTACTACTACGACTTCACGCCGGGGTCCAACCCGCAGTTCAGGAAGTACGTGATCTCGTTCGACGCGGGGATCAGCGTGGGGCTGAACGTGGAGTGCGTGGACCTCGACGGCGACGGCGACCTCGACCTCGTCACGACGGGCAAGTGGGGCGGTCCGGTCATTCTCGAGAACAAGACCAGGTAGGAGGCGGGGAACGGAATGACGTTCGTCTTGACGGTGGCGGCGGCGTGCTGTGCGTTCGCCTCGGCGTGCGGCGAGGCGGTGCGCGTGTACGGGGAGGCGGGGGGCGTCGTGCGGATGCCCGGCGTCTCGGCGCGCTTCTATCCGCACGTCTTCAACCTGGAATGGGGCGGCGGCTCCGCGCAGGGCGGGCTGCTGCCCGGGAAGGACGGCCTCCACCGATGGACGTTGCGGCCGAACGGGAAGGCGAACCCGAAGATCGACGGGACGCTCGTGTGCGGGCAGGCGGGCGGGCGGGCGGCGCGGCTCACGTGGACGTTCACGCCGGAGGCGGACATGGAGCTTGCTGAAGTGTGCGTCTCGGCGGCCTTCCAGTACGACGGGCTGAAGGGAGGCAAGGTCGTCCTCGACGGGCGTGATCTCGCGTTGCCGGACGAGAAGCCGGCGCGGGCGCAGCTGGGGTGGGCGCGGGCGCGGGCGGTACAGGTGGTCGATGCGTCCGGCGTGGTGCGCGCCGCGATCGCCTTCGACGCGCCGCAGGGCGTGCTCGTGCAGGACGGACGTGCCTGGAAGAGCGACAGCTTCTCGCTGCGTTTCGCCGTGCCGCGCGAACGGCCGTTCAAGAAGGGGAAGACCTACACGGTGGCCCTCACCTACACGGCGCCTGAGCCGATTGCGGCGAGGCGCCCCGACCCCGTGAAGATCGTGGCGGGGCCGGAGTGGATTCCGCTTGCGCCGGCGGGCGACATCGTGCCGGGCAGCGCGCTCGACTTCTCGGAGGTGCGCGGAACGGACTGTCCGGCGGGCCGGTACGGGCGCGTCGTCGCGAAGGGCGCGTCCTTCGAGTTCGAGAGGCTGCCGGGCGTCTCGCAGCGCTTCTACGGGGTGAACCTGTGCGGCGACGCGAACACGCCGCCCACCTACGAGGAGGCGCGGCGGTTCGCGGGGCGCCTCCGCAAAATGGGGTACAACGCGCTCCGCTTCCACCACCACGAGAGTACGCTCGTGGAGAAGATGGGCGACCCGGCGGCGGTGACGCTCAACCCGGAGAGCATGAGGCGCTTCGACGGACTCGTCGCGGCGTGCGTGGAGAACGGCATCTACATGACGACCGACCTCTACGTCTCGCGCCGCCCCATCGCGTGGCGCGCGATTGGCGTGGACCGCGACGGGACGCTCACGATGGGGGACGCCAAGGCGTGGCTGCAGGTCCACGCGGGCATGCAGTCCAACCTCTTCGCGTTCGTGCGCAACTGGTTCGGGCACGTGAATGCGTTCACGGGGCGGCGGCTCGCCGACGAGCCGGCGCTCGCGTGGGTGTCGCTCGTGAACGAGGCCGCGCAGGGGAGCAACCTCGACGATCTCGCCCGGCAGGAACCCTGGGTGGCGGCGTGGCGGACGTGGCTGGCCGCGAAGAAGGCGTCCGACCCCGCGTTCTACGGCGAGATCGACGAGGCGTTCCCGGCGACGCTGAACGGCGCGAAGGGGCGCAAGCCCCAGGCGGCCGCCCTCTTCCTGCAGGAGATCGAAAGCGCCTTTGCGGCGAAGGTGACGAAGTTCCTGCGCGAGGAGGTGAAGTGCCGGGCGCTCCTGACGAACCTGAACGGCTGCTTCTTCCCCGTGGCGTACCAGTATTGCAAGGAGGCGGACTACGACTACGTGGACGACCACTTCTATGTGGACCATCCGAGCTTCCTGGAGAGGAAATGGCAGCTGCCGTCTCGCTGCCCGAACGTGAACCCGCTCGCGAACGGCCGCCTCGGCGTGCAGGACATGGCGCACCGGCGCGTGCTGAACCGTCCGTTCACCTGCACGGAGTACAACTACTCGGCCCCGGGACGCTTCCGGGGCGTGGGCGGCATCGCGACGGGGGCGCTCGGGGCCCTGCAGGGGTGGAACGGCCTCTGGCGCTTCGCGTGGAGCCACGGCCGGACGGGCGTCGTCGCGCCGGAGAAGAAGGCCCTCAACTACTTCGACATGAGCGGCGACCCGCTCGGCCTCGCCTCCGAACGCGCCTCCATCTGCCTCTTCCTGCGCCGCGACCTGCCCGAACTGACGAAAACCTACGCGGTGCATCTGCCGCACGGTCTCGTGCGCAGACCGAATCCAGACCTCGGGGGCTGGGCGTCCGCCCCGTTCACGTGGGCGGGCTGGTACGCGAAGCTCGGCACGCAGCTCGGCGAGACGGCGCCGGCGGGGACGGTTGCGGCGGGGACGTATCCGGACGTGCGGAAGAAGACGCGCGAGGCGGTCTTCGCCGACCTCGGCCTCGTCGCCCCGGAGGACGGCGACTTCCCGCGCGCCGGGGAGGGGGCCATCCGCATCGACCGCGACACGGGGGCGTTCTTCATCTCCACGCCCCGCACGTGCGGCGGCTTCGCCGAGGAGGGGGAGATCCGCTCGCGCGCGCTCGTGGCGGAACTCGCCGACGCCCCCGCGACGGTGTGGGCGAGCGCGCTCGACGGCCGGCCGCTTGCGACGAGTTCCCGCATCCTCGTCACGCACCTGACGGACGTGCAGAACACCGGCATCACCTACGCGGACGCCGACCTGCGCATCCTCCTCAAATGGGGGAGCCTCCCGCACCTCATGCGGAACGGGCGCGCGGCCTGCCGCCTGCGCCTTGCGGACGGCGCGTGGACGGTCTATGCGCTGCGGGCGGACGGAACGCGCAGCCGCGTCGTGCCGAGCGCCTTTGCGAAGGGGCGGCTCGACTTCACCGCGCGGGTGGACGCCGATCCCGCCGACGCGACCTATCTCTACGAACTCGTGCGGGACTAGGAGGGGCACGGGATGGTCGGGTTCATCGTGTCGGCCGCCGCCGGCTTCCTCTCGCTCTTCCAGGATTTCGAGATCCGCCCCCGCACGGGCGACTACTACCTCTCGACGTGCGTGCCCTACTCGGAGTCATATGGGATGCGCGTCTTCGCCCTCGGTCGCGCGTGGACGCCGACCGTCGTCGCGCCGGTCGTATTGTGTCCGCTCGGGCTTGCCCTGTCGGCGGTGGACACCTACGCGCTCTCGCCCGTCTGGGATACGCTCTGCCTCCCCTATGACGCGATGAAGCGCTTCGAGCGCGGTAAAGAGGAGCGCGGGGACGAATGAGGCAAAGGTCTGGCCGATGCGCGGCATCCCACTTCCCACCCTTATCCCGATTTTTTGAATAGGCCCTGATTTCTCGGACGCAAAACGGCGT
>URIT01000083.1 GCA_900547945.1 uncultured bacterium | reverse complement strand
ACATTCCGCAGACCTGGACGTTGCGCGACTTCGTCCAATGGTATGTTGAATCCGGGCAGACTGGACAGGACGCAGCGTCGCAGGAGGAACGATGCCGTGCGTGACGCGGACGCAATGAATTGCGTCCCTCTCGTGGAATCGAGGAGGAAGATTTCATGCCAGACCGATCACATTACCGAATCTTCTAACCTATGTGCTGGACAGGATTAATGTTGGTACGAAACGGGAGGGACGCGCTTGTCGCGGCCGTTCACACTGTCTTCTGTGTGTTCTGTGACGGCCGTAGGCCGTTCCGTGTGTTCCGTGGTAGAGAGGGAGACAAAGGGGCTCTCTTCACCGATTCACATCCCCATCCCGTCTGCCGTTTTTAGGTTCAAACAATGAAGAACAATCTTATCCTAGCAGTTCTCTGTGGCGTTTCGCTTCTTGTGAATGCCCTGCTGTTCTTGGTTGTACGAAACTGCTACAGGGAGAAATTGCCCGACAAGAAGTCCGAATTGGAGAAGTACGGCATGACATGCGTGTACAACGGCGGCTCCGTTGGCCTCTACGAAAGGAGGGGGGCGCGAAGCGTCGGAAAAAGGAGGTTTGAGGCATACGCGCTCGTCTCCGCCGATTGGAGGATGCCGGAATCCAATTGGAAGCCGAAGGGAGGGGGTGTGTCCCTCTCTACCTGGGATCTGCCTGACGACAGGATGGACGGGAAGGGTCCCCGTCGGCGGAAGCGTGTGGCCTGCGCCTGTGGACGCGGACTCTTCTTCAGCTACGTCATCGACGACTCGGGGACGTGTTCCTCGTTTCTTGTCCAGAACGGCGATTCGACGGTGTACTACATCTCGGCGGTGGGAGGCCGGAGCGTGAAGTTCCCCTATGCCAACCTGACCTCGCTGCCGATGCAGGAGAGGCTACTGTCCGTCGTGGATGAAGCGAAGGGAGGGGTGGAATGAGGAGAAGGCGTGTTTCCCTGTTGCTGAAGGCGGTTCTTGGGATGTCCCTGCTAGTCAATGCCGGGCTCGCGTTTCCGTTTGTGCGGTGGGTACTTCCCAACGTGGCCGCCATCGAATATGTCCGTGTCGCGTCTACCGGGGACGGCATGCCGCGAAAATGGCACCTCGCCGGCGGAGGGTTGCTGGCCCATGCCTTTTCGGGCGATTCCGGTGGCGACGACGCGGTGGTTTGCATCAGGACGTTTAACGACTTCTTGACGTTGACGCGGACGCAGAAAGGGCCGGGTAGGCTTCGCTTCGTGCTTCAAAACGGTCCCGTCGAGATGGAATGGGAGAGAAGCGGAGAGCAAGGGGACTTTGGGTTGAAAATCCGGCATGGGGGAGTTGTGCTGGATTTGTCGAAGGTCAAGGAGACGCTGGCGGTTGGGAGCGTGTGGGCGTGGCTGACCTCTGGGACGGTGCTGCGACTTTCGGCGCAGCGCGCGCTCGCCCTGCTGGAGTGATGCCCTCGCCGTGTACGTTCGCACTTCGGGCGTACACCCCTGAAAAATTCATTCGCCCCCTTGACGGCGCGGCGCGGAACTGGTAAACTCTCGCCTCGTTCTCCGCGGAGAGGTGGCAGAGCCTGGTTGAATGCACATGACTCGAAATCATGCATACCGCAAGGTATCGGGGGTTCGAATCCCTCCCTCTCCGCCAGAGCGGGCGTAATTCAATGGCAGAATAGGAGCTTCCCAAGCTTCTTACGTGGGTTCGATTCCCATCGCCCGCTCCATTTTTTTGCCTTTTAATCCAAGGCGGAAAGGAGGTATTCGGCATGATGACAATCTACAAATGGGAAAACGGCGGTCTCAAGGAGACGGTCGAATTCTGCGAATCGTGCTGGATCAACCTAGCGGAGCCGACGACGGCCGAGCTTGAACGGGTGCTTAGCTTCTCCCAGGTGCCGCGCGACTTCCTCACCGACCCGCTCGACCGCGAGGAGCGGCCGCGCTTCGAGAGCGAGGACGGCTTCCACCTCGTGATCGTCCACGTGCCGTTGCCGGTGCGGGGGGACGAGGACGACGAGAGCGTGCTGCCCTACGAAACGCTGCCTCTGGGCGTTGTCCTCTTCGGGCAGAGCGTGATCACCATCTGTTCCCAGACGACGCCCGTCACGAACGCCTTCCTCGACCAGATCCGCCGCGTCTGCCCGCCCGGCGAATGCAACCGCTTCATGTTCCGCCTCCTCTGGCACGCGGCCGTCCTCTTCCTGCGCTACCTCCGCGACATGCACGCGAAGATCGAGGATCTGGAGGACTCTCTCCACGAGTCCATCTCGAACGAGGTGCTGTTGAAGCTGCTCACCTACCAGAAGTCGCTCGTCTACTTCTCCACCTCGCTCAAGGCCGACAACATCCTCATCAACCGCCTCGACCACGCGCGCCAGCTCAACCTCTCCGAGGACGACTCCGACACGCTCGACGACGCGGCGGTCGAATACCAGCAGGCCCTTGAGACGGCCACGATCCACGCGAACATCCTCAACGGCACGCTCGACACCTTCGCCTCGCTCATCAACAACAACCTTTCGAACGTGATGAAGTACATGACCGCCGCGACGATCCTCCTCGCCGTGCCGACCGTCATCACGAGCGCCTACGGCATGAACATCCCGTTGCCGCTCCAGGCGTATCCGCACGCCTTTGCGGTCCTGTCGGCGATCTCGGGCGTCTTCGCGGTCGGCATCATCGGCATCCTCTTCTACCTCTACAAGAAGCGCGTCTTCTGACACGTCCCCCGCAATCCCCCGATTCCCCCATTCATTCCCCCCTTTCCCCCGCTCCCCCATTTAACGATTTAACCATCTAATCATTTAACCATTTCATTCCCATCGATTCCCATGGACGAACTCACCATTACGAAGCCGGGGCGCGTGGTCGCGATTGTCGGACGTCCCAACGTGGGCAAGAGCGCCCTCTTCAACCGCATCGCGCGCCAGCGCATCGCCATCGTCTTCGACCAGCCGGGCGTCACGCGCGACCGCGTGGCGCGCGAAGTCGAGGCGAACGGCCAACGCTTCATGCTCGTCGACACGGGTGGTCTCGCGTTCGACCGGACGCCCGGGAGCGACGACCCGCTCGCCGCCGAGACGCGCCAGCAGGCCGCGCTCGCGGTGACGGACGCGGCGGTGTGCCTCGTGGTGGTGGACGCCCGCGCGGGCGTGACGCCGCTCGACGAGGAGGTGCTGAAGCGCGTGCGCGAGAGCGGCGTGCCCTGTGCGATCGTGGCGAACAAGTGCGACGCGGAGACGGACGATGCGCGGGCGGACGAGTTTGTCCGCTTCGGCATGCCCGTCCTCCCCTGTTCCGCCGAGCACGGGCGCGGCATCGCCGAGATCGTCGCGTTCGCGACCGCGAAGCTGCCGCCGCCCGACGCGGACGCGGCGGCGGCGCGTCCCCTGCGCGTCGCGGTGGTCGGCCGCCCGAACGCCGGCAAGAGCTCCTACATCAACCGCCTCCTGAACGCCGAGCGCGTCATCGTGAGCGACATCCCGGGCACGACGCGCGACTGCGTGGACGTGCCGTTCACGATCGGGTCGGGCCCCACGGCGCGCCGCTACGTGCTTGTGGACACGGCGGGCATGAAGAAGCACACGCAGATGTCCAAGACGAGCGTGGACAACTTCTCCCTCTTCCGCAGCGAGAAGGCCATCGAGGAGGCGGACGTCGTGCTGCTCGTGATGGAGAGCGAGCTCGGCCCCACGAAGCAGGACATGCGCATTGCTGGCAAGATCCTCGACGCGCACCGCGCCTGCGTGATCCTCATGAACAAGTGGGACCTCGCGCACGAGAAGGACATGAAGGAGGCCGAGGCCACCAAGGTCCTCCGCCACATGATGCCGTTCCTCTCGTTCGCCCCCGTCGTCTTCTGTAGCGCGAAGAGCGGCTACAACGTGCGGCGCACGGTCGACGCGATCGACGCGGTCGCCTCCAGCGTCCAGGCGCGGCTCCCCACGGGCGTCCTCAACCGCACGATCGAGACGGCGACGAAGAAGACGCTCGCGCCGATGGTCCGGGGGAAGCGCCTCAAGGTCTACTACGGCCTCCAGGTCGGCAACGACCCGCTCACGATCCGCCTCTTCGTCAACGACCCGAAGCTTGTCACCGACGCCTACCGGTCCTACATGGAAAAGGCGATCCGCGCGCGGTTCGGCCTGGAGGGCGCGCCGATCCGGATGTTCCTCAAGGCGCGCAGCCGCAAGGACGGCGCCGCGCTGGGGCGCGAAATCACGAACCTGAAGAAGAACGGTGCTTCGTAGGCCCTCCATCGCGGCGTTCCGCTTCTTCCTGGCCGGCGGTGGCCTCAGCGCCGGCAACGGACGGCTCTTCGCGCAGTCCGCGCTCGTGGGGCTTGCCGTGGGGCTCGTGACGGCGGCGTTCCATTGGCTGATCGCGTTCCTGGACGGGCTTCTCCTCCACGGCGTCGGCGCGCACGCCTCGCTCCTCGCGACGGGCGGGGCGCTGCTGCGCGGCCTCTCCTCGCCCGCCGACTGGTGTGACGGGCGGCGGTGGCTGCTGTTCGCGCTGCCGGCGGCGGGCGCCACGCTCGCGGCCCTGCTCATCCGGTGGATATCCCCCGGCACCCACGCGCGCGGCACCGACTCGGCGATCTACGTCTACCACCGCCTCAAGTGCCGCCTCTCCTGGCGCGTCATCCCCGTGAAGGCCGTCGCCTCCGCGCTCGTGATCACCTCCGGCGGCAGCGCGGGCTACGAGGGGCCGATGACGCTCATCGGCGCCGCGTGCGGCACGAACCTCGCGCGCCTCTTCCACTGGGACGCGGCGACGCGGCGGCGGCTCATGCTCGCGGGCCTCGCCGCCGGCATCGGCGCGCTTTTCCGCGCGCCGCTCGCGGGCGCGCTCTTCGGGGCGGAGATCCTGTATTCCGGGTTCGACCTGGAGTACGAGGCGATCCTGCCCGCGTTCATCGCCTCGGCCGTCTCGTACACCGTCTATGCGGTCTTCTACGGGTGGACGCCGCTCTTCGCGATGCCGTCCTACGCCTACGACGACGGGCTGCGCCTCGTGCCCTACCTCGTCCTCGCGCTCGTCGTTTCGGTCGGCGCGAAGTTCTACATCCAGACGTTTCGGAGCGTGGCGGGGTTCTTCCGCCACCGGGGCGGTGCGCCGTGGATGAAGGTGGCCGTGGGCGGTCTCCTGACGGGGGCGCTCGGGTTCTTCTTCCCGGACGTGCTGGGGACGGGCTACGACCTCATCCGCGTTGCGTTCCGCCCGGACGCGGAGGTGTGCGTGGGCGGGGAGGGGCCGTGGTTCGCGGCGGGGCTCTTCTTCGCGGTGTTCGTGCTCAAGGTCGTCGCGACGAGCTTCACGGTCGGCTCGGGCGGCTCGGGCGGCGTGTTCGGTCCGGCGCTCGTCTGCGGGGCGACGCTGAGCGTCGCGTGCGGACTCGCCTTCTCGACGGTCTTCCCGGCGTCCTTCGGCATCCATCCGGCCTCCGTCGCCCTCGTCGGGATGGCGGGGTTCCTCGCGGCGACGATCCGCACGCCGATTACGGCGGTGATCATGGTCGCGGAGCTGTCCGGCAACCATGCGCTGCTCCTGCCCACGATGTGGGTGTGCGGCCTCGCGTTCGCGCTGACCGACGGCTGGTCGCTCTACCGCAGCCAGGTCCATTCCCGCGCCTCCTCGCCGGTGCATGCGTAGCGTGGGGTGGATTCATGTGTCATTCCGCCTGCGCCATTCGCGCATGGTGAACCCGAACGTCTTCAGGAACAGGTTCTTGACGGCGCGCGGGTTGGGGTAGCCGAGCTCGTGCGTCAGGACGGCGATGGGTCGTTTCCTGTGCCGGAGAAGCTGCGCCTTCAGGAGCTTCAGGCGTGTCTCGCGGATCAGGCCCGCGACGGTGCCGTCCGTCAGTTCGCGGAAACGCTTGTCGAGAAGCCGCCGCGAGACGTGCAGGGCGTCGGCCACCTCGTCCGGCGTCGGCGCATGCAGGGCGTGGTCGGCGATGTAGGCGCGCGCCCGTGCGACGATTGCGGCGCCGGAGACCGTCGAGGCCGTTGACTCGCGCGCGACGACCTCGATTGGCGGCAGGCGCGTCGTCGTTCCGGCCGCGCAGGCCGGGTCCCTCAGCAGCCTTTCAAGCAACCGCGCGGCGGTCTCGCCCATGCGGACGTGGTCGGGCTTCACGCTGGAGATCGGGGGATGGAAGTTGTCGCAGTAGATCTCGTCGTCGTCGACGCCGAGGACGGAGATCTGTTCGGGGATCTTCAGTCCGGCCTTCCGGGCGGCGACGATCACGTCCTGTGCGCGGCGGTCCCAGGCGGCCAGCACGGCGGCCGGCTTGGGCAGCCGTTTCAGGAAACCGCCCAGGTCTTCATTTTCGCCCGGACGGAAGACGGGCTGGTTCCGCGTGCGGACGGCCTCGAAGAACGACCGTTCGCGCAGGTCCGCCCACGGGCGCGGAACGGGCGGGTGGACGAACGCATGGGCGCGGAACTGCCCGAGGGAGGCGAAGAAATCGGCGGCCATCCGTCCGATGGCAAGGTCGTCGTTGCGCACGTAGGCAATCGCGTCCGTACGGCCTCCCACGCGGTCGGAGCCAATGTCGATGAGGACCGTCGGGATCCTGGACGAGGCGACGAGTTCCAGCGTGCGCGCATCGTGCAGAAGTCCGACGATGGCGCCGTCGACTTCGTTCCGCGCCAGCGCGGCGTTGACGTCGTCGGCCGATTGGGCGAGTGTCAGGTTCCAGGACCTGCCGTGCGACAGGAACCGCGAGATACCCAGGAATTCGTTGCGTCCCGTCGCGCCGTTGAGCTGCAGCGCGACGACGATGTGCGGTTTGCCGGTTCTTCCCATGTCATCTTCCCAGGAGGCAGTCGGCTGAAATCAGGCTGTCGAAGAATCCGTTCTCTTCGATCTGAGGGTCGATCTCGCCGTCATAGACGAGAACGAGCTTGACGGAACGGTCGGGGGCGAGCTTCAGGCGGCTCAGTTTCCGCTGAACCTCCTCCTCGATGGCCGTGCCGATCTTTCGCATACGCTTGATTTCAATGAGGTATGTACAGCGTGGCAGCTGGACGAGATAGTCAATCTGCAGGCCGTGGCCGTTCTTGCGTCCGCTCTTGAAGTACGGTGCGGCCGACAGGACGTTTCGCCCGACGAGGCCGATCTGGGGGGCGAGCGCGGAAATGTTGTTCAGCACCAGGTTCTCGAACTGAAGCCCCATGACGGTTTCCCATCCAGGCATCCGTTCCAGGGGGACGTATTTGTAGAAGCCGTTCAGGATGGTTTCCCGCCGAGGCTGGATGTAGCGCAGGTAGAATCGCGTGTAGTTGTCCCTGAGGCGGTAGCGGATTTCGCGGACAGGTTTCCCGGTGGTTGGATTCAGTCCGGCGGAGCGCGCGATGAAGCCGGCTTCGACGAGTTCGGACAGGTCTTCGGAAAGGTGTCCGTTCGGATCGCTGCCGAAGTCTGCGGCGAGGTCCGTGACGCTGGCGGGGCCATTGGCAAGCGCCGTCAGGATGCGGCGTTTCGTCGCGACGGAACCGCCGAAGACATCGTCGAAAATGCGGTCGAAATCCTTGAAGAGGTAGCCGTCCGGGTCGAAGCACAGGCGGCGAATGTTTTCGTCTGGCGGAAGGGCCGGATCGATCTCGTTGAGGTATTTCGGTATGCCGCCGGTGACGGAGAGGACGTCAAGGATGTCTCGTGTGGAGGTTCGCCCGGCTTTCTTTCCCCAGAAGCCCAGGCATTCGGCGGGGGCGAGCTCGCCCAGCGAGAAGTCGAGCGAGATGCGTCCGACGAATCCCTTTGAATTCTGGATGTTCTTGCCGATCCAGGCGGAGACGCTTCCGGCGACGATGAAGATGAGCTTGTCGTGCTTCGAGAATTGTGTGTCCCACGCCGTCTTGAGAAAGGAGGCGAACGAGGTGTCGTATTTGCCCATCCATGAAATCTCGTCAAGGAACACGACCGTTCTCCCGTTGCGGTGCAAGGCGGCCTCAAGCGCGTCGAACGCCTTGGGCCAGCAATCGGCCTTCGCCTCGGGCATCCGGGTTGCCCCGGCAAGGCGTTCGCAGAAGTTGTCGATCTGCCGCTGGTTGTCCATCTCCTTGTCCGGGGCCAGTCCGACAAGCTCGATGAACGTGCATTTCGAGCGTGCGGCAAATTCCTCCACCAAGGTGGACTTGCCGATGCGCCGTCGCCCGGCAATGACCACGAAAGAGCTTGTCTTCTTGCGCCAAAGGGCGTTGAGTTTCTCAAGCTGTTCGCCTCGACCAAAGAAGTTCTGCATGGTTGACATCCTCTCCTGTGCATGCGGATTATACCATAAAGCGTTGCAAAGTGGGGCGACTAAATTTTGATTCTCAATTTAGTCGCCCGAAAATGAGACGCTAAAAACGGGCGACTAAATTCAGATTTGATGTTTAGTCGCCTCACATGAACGGAAGCACGGGTGAAATTCTGTGACTTTTGTTGTGCTGGAATTGTACCCTTGTCGGCTTGCGGCTTGTCGGCTGTAATTGCTATAATCCGCGCCATGTCCCCCAATTGGAGAAACAGGCAGATGGTCAAACAGTCTTTCCTTGCGGGCGTCTGCGCCGTGGCGGCCATGTCCGCCACGGCGGCGGACGTCACGATCTCGAAGCCCTACTTCCTCTGGCTCTTCAACGGGTTTGGCTTCCAGAACTCGGAGGCGAACTTCCTCCGCATCATGCCGGAGGACTTCCGCGACCAGCGCGTCCTGAAGACGTTCCGCGAGCTTTCGCCGAGCTTCGCCCGCGGCTACACGGGTTTCGCGGATTCGACGAAAGAGGAGCTTGATTCGTTTGCGGACTACTACGACCTCACGTTCCGTGGCGCGCAGACAACGCTCTACGCCGTGCCGTGTGCGATGCCGATCCTGCCCGACACGCTGGATCCGGAGGCGTATGCCGAGAAGGTCGCGAAGAACCTCGCCTACCTCGTCAACGTCCGTACCTGCCGCAAGATCCGCTACTACTGCCTGACGAACGAACTGATGGCGGGCGAGCGCTGGGGCTGGTTTTCCCGCGAGAAGAAGTGGGATCTCTACAAGGCCTATAACGCGGCGCTCTTCCATGCCTTCCGCCGGCACGGACTCGACATCCGGCTTCTCGCGACGGACGAGTCGTCCACGCCCGACAAGGTCTGGACGGGGCTCGAATGGGTACGGGACAACATGAACGACTACGTTGGGGCGTTCTGCTCGCACTGGTACGTCGACGGCCGCACGGACGACCTCACGCTCTGGCAGCAGTACAACGACTTCTTCGACCGGGCCGTCCAGTTCGCGCGCAAGGCCGCCAACAAGCGCTACATCCTCGGCGAGTGGGGCTTCCGCCCCGCGCCCGAACGCTCCACGGTCATGGTGGACGACACGAACTACCATCTGCGCCAGCCCGAGACGCGCGGCGAAAGTGTCCTCGCCAAGTGCGAGATCGGCCTCGCGGCGATGAACAACGGCGCGGTCGCCTGTGTGGACTGGAGCTTCGTCGACTATCCCGACCCGTTCGTGGTCGAGGACGGCGACTCGGACGAGGAGAAGGCGTGGTATTCGGCGGGGCGGAGCGGGTGGCGCCTCGACGGCAAGTACAACAAGTGGGGCATCTTCCGCTGGTCGAGCATCGACCGCGACTACGCGGCCTACGAGGAGCTGTACGCGGTGGGCTGGCTCGTGAAGCTCTTCCGCAAGAACGCGACGGTGCTGCCGTGTACGTTCGCCGACCCGATGCTGCGCGGCGGCGCGGTCTTCAACGCCGACCGTTCCGTGTCGATTGCGCTCATCAACCGGGGCCCGGCGAAGACGGTGACGGTCGATTGTTCGACCTGGCAGACGCGCATGGACGGCACGCCGTCCCTCCACCAGCCGCTCCGCCGCATTGTCTACGAGGCGGCGAACCCGCCGCTGAATGCCTTCAACGACCTTCAGGCCGCGTCCGGCACGGTGACGGCGACGGGCGGCGTGTTTACGGTCGCGTTGCCCGCGAAGTCGATGACGTTCCTGACGACAGACTACATCGACCGCACGCCGCCGGCTGTCGGGGGCGTGGAGCTGAAGGGCGGCGTCCTTTCATGGACGGCTTCAACGGGGCCCGCCCATGTCTACTACCGCGTCTACCGCGACGGGGTGCAGATTGCCTCGACGGTCGCGACGCGGCTCGACGTGAAGGGCGCGAAGGGCGACTATGCCGTCCGCAGTGTCGACCGCTGGAACAATGTGGGACGATAGACGGACTGGACAGGATTTGCACGGAGGCAGGGAAACGATGAAACTTCTTAAGATAGCCGTTGTTGTGTTGGGCATTGCATGTGCGGGAACGACGAACGCGAATGGAAGTTCAGTGTCGTCGGACGTCACGGAGGTCACGCTGACGAAGCCGCGCATGCGTTGGCTCTGGGGCGGCTTCGGGTTCCACAACTCGGAGGCGACGATGCTGCCACTGATGTCGGACGAATTCCGCGACCAGCGCGTGCTGAAGACCTTCCGCGAGATCGCGCCGACCTATTCGCGTGTTTTCGCGGGCTTTGCCGACTGGACGCGGGAGGCGATGGACTCGTTCGCCGACTACTACGACGCGACGTTCCGCCGGGCGGGCACGACGCTCTACCTCGTGCCGGGGCGCATGCCGGTCATCACGGACGACTTCGACTTCGAGGGCTACTGCGAGAACGTCGCCACGCGGCTCGACTACCTCGTCAAGGTGCGCATGTGCGTGAAGATCCGCTACTACGCGCTTACGAACGAGATGGCGTCCGGCCCGACGTGGGGCTGGTTCTCGACGCACCGCGACGTCTACGAAAAGCTGTGCCGCGCGCTCTACGCGGCATTCCGCCGCCACGGGCTCGACATCGGCCTCATGACGCCCGACTCCGCCACGCCGAAGTACATCGACGATGTCGTCTGGGCGACGAAGAACCTCAACGACATCACCGAGGTCTACTGCTGGCACTACTACGACCGCGCGGCGAAGCCGGGCGAGGCGCGGGTCTACAACGATGTCTACGGCCATCTGACGAATCTCGTCTCGCTCTGCCTCGGACGCGAAAAGCGCATCTCGCTCGGCGAGTGGGGCATGACGGGGCGGAACGTGCCGTTCCGCGAGGGGCACATGCGCGACGACGGGCACGGCGGCTGGCGGTGGCCGATGAGCGCGTTTGCGCGCGAGGTCGCGATCTGCCGTGCGGAGATGGGCCTCGCGGCGCTGAATGCGGGTGCGCTCAATGCGGTGAGCTGGACGTTCGTCGACTATCCCGATCCGTTTCTGCGCGAGGACGGCGACACGCCCGAGGAGAAGGCGCGCTATGACGTCGCGCGGTTTTCGGGCTGGGGACTCGACGTGCGCTACAACAAGAACGGTCTCTTCCGCTGGGACGACGAGAACAAGGACTACTCGTCCTATCCCGATCTCTACACGATGGGCTACCTCGTGAAGCTCTTCCGCAAGGGGGCGCGTGTGCTGGAGCCCGTGTTCGACGACCCGGAGCTGCGCGTCGGCGCGGTCACGAACCCGGACGGTTCCTGCTCGGTCGCCGTGATCAACTGGGGCGCGGCGAAGACGGTACGGATCACGAGCGCGCATCCGTTCGCGAAGCCTCTGCGCGTCTACGAGTATGATTCGGCGAAGCCACCGATGAACGCCTTCAACGACCTCCAGCCCATGAAAGGCGTGGTCGTGGCGACGAACGGCGTTTTCGCGACGACGCTGCCGTCCCGCGCGATGGCGTTCTTCACGACGGACTACACGGATCGTACGCCACCGTCCGTCACGGGCGTGAAGTTGGGTGGCGACGGCGCACTCGTCTGGAATACCTCGGCTGACTCCGACCACGTCTACTACCGTGTCTACCGCGACGGGGAGCAAATCGCCTCGACGGTCGCGACACGGCTGGACGTGAAGGGTGCGAAGGGCGTGTATGCCGTCCGTAGCGTCGACCGTTGGGGGAACGTGTCGGAATGATGGTTGTCGGGAACTTGGAGACAAGGAACATGGACAAGGTTGTGGTCGTGACCGGTGGGTGCCGGAACACGGGGCTGGAGATCGTCGACCGGTTTCTCCGCGAGGGGGCGAAGGTCTTCCTCTGCGGGTCGAACGACGCCTCCGTTACGGAGGGCGTGCGGGCGTTGGAGGCGCGTGGACTCTCCGGCTTCCGCGCGCTGACGTGCGACGTCTCGCGACGCGCGGACATCGCGGCGATGATGAAGGCGTTCGCGGTCGACCTGGGTCCGAAGGGCATTCGCGTCAACATGGTCGCGCCGGGCTTCATCTGGACGAGCCGCTGGAACTTCCTCTCGGACGAGATCAAGGCCCAGCGGCGTTCGCTCGTGCCGAACGGACACGAGGCGACCGGTGCCGACGTGGCGGAGGCCGTCGCGTTCCTCGCGAGCGACGGCGCGCGCGGTTTTCAGGGTGCGCGGCTCGTGATGGACGGCGGCTCGACCGCCCAGCTCTATCCCGCCGCGTGCGAGGACGACACCTCGAAGATGCGGGAACGCTGAAGGTCTCCGTCACTACGGCAAGGCAAGGAAAGAAGCGAACACCATGAAACTCGGATTGTGTCTTCACCCCGAAAAGTGGTCGGATCGCCACCTCGCGCTGGCGCGGCAGCTCGGCTGCGAGACGGTGATCGCCTGGGTGCCGTTCGGTGCGGGCGACGGTGTGTGGCATCTGGAGGACTTCGTGCGCATCCGTGAACAGGCCGCGAAGCACGGGCTCGTTCTGGAGGGCATCGAGAACTTCCATCCCCAGCACCTCGACCACGTTGTCCTCGACGAGCCGGGCAAGGAGGAGCAGATGGCGAACCTGATCCAGACCGTCGAGAACGCGGGCAAGGCCGGAATGAAGGTCTTCGGCTACAACTTCAGCTGTTGCGGCGTGCAGGGCTACTACACGGAGGCGAACAACACGAACGGACGCGGCGCGGCCTCGATCAAGATGTTCGACGAGGCGAAGGTCGACCATTCGCCACTGCCGTCCCGTCGCTTCTGGTTCAACACCGAGATCGAGCGCCGCAGCGCGGTGGCTGTGCTGCCGCCGACGACGCCCGAACAGCACTGGGCGCGCCTCAAGTATTTTCTCGAAAACCTCTGTCCCGTCGCCGAGAAGTACGGGATGCGGCTCTGCGCGCACCCGGACGATCCGCCGATCGAATACCTGAAGGGCACGTATCGTCCGCTCACCTCGGTCGAAGGCTACCGCAAGCTGATGCGGCTCGTCGACTCGCCGGCGAACGCGATCGAATTCTGCCAGGGCACGATTTCGACCATGCGCGGCGTCGACGTCTACGCGGCCATCGAGGAGTTCGCGTCGGCCGGCAAGATCGGCTACGTCCACTTCCGCAATGTCTCGGGCCAGCTGCCGCGCTATTCGGAGGTTTTCATTGACGACGGCTATGTGGACATGAGGAAGGCGATGGCGATTTACGAACGGTGCGGCTTCACGGGGACGGTCGTGCCCGACCACACGCCGCGCCTGGAGGCGGCCGACTGGTGGGAGACCGGCATGGCGTTCGCGCTCGGCTACATCCGGGGGATCATGTGAACGCGCGCGGCTACAAGTGGGTTGTCCTCGCGCTCCTGAGCGGTGCGTTCTTCTTCCATCAGGCGGATCGTGCGCTGTTCGGGCTGCTGACGATCCCGATTCAGGAAGATCTCGGCCTCACCGACCTCCAGATCGGCTGGGTCAACACCGCGCTCTTCTGCACGCTCGCCGTGACGACGCCGTCGCGCCGGCGCATCGGGCGAGTGCCGAGGGGCTGATGACGATGATCGCCTTCTTCATCGGGTCACTGTCGCCGCTACTGCTGGGTGCGTTGTCCGACCGCTATGGGGTGCGAGGCTTCGAGATCGGCTTCGGCGTCCTCGGCGCGGGCTATCTCGTCGGCGTCGCGGCGTTACTCGCGTCGTTCCTCTTCACCTTCCGCCGCGACCGCGTCGTGGAATGACGGCACATGGCGGTGGACGCGCAGGAGCGCGCCCCTCCCAGCGCGCCTGATTTTGGTATAATGGGCGGCATGAAGCAGATTGTCACAGCGACGGCCGCGTTCGAGCGGATGCGGGAGAAGGACGTGGTGTACGTCGACAAGACGGCGTACTTCCACCGGCTTCTGCAGCGCGACCCCGACACGGTGTTCTTCATCGCGCGGCCGCGCCGCTTCGGCAAGTCGCTGATGATCAACACGCTGACGACGCTCCTGCAGGGCAAGCGCGACTACTTCAGGGGACTTGCCATCGACGGGACGGACTACGACTGGGGAAAACACAAGGTCATCCGGTTTCGGATGACGGACGCCTGCGCCGCGACGCCGGAGGGCGTGCGCGCGGGACTGCAGGAGGTCGTCCGCTCGGCGATGATCGAGCAGGGGATCGAACACGACCCGCAGATCGCGGCGGAGCTCAACTTCAAGCGGCTTTTGGATGAATTGCCGGAGAAGTCCGAGACGGGGCGGTTCGCCGTCCTTGTCGACGAGTACGACGCGCCGCTCAACGCCTTCATCGACGAGCCCTCGACGTTCA
>URIT01000082.1 GCA_900547945.1 uncultured bacterium | reverse complement strand
CACGCTCGCGCTCGCGGATGTGGCGCTCGCGTTCCACGTGGACACGGCGGGGATGGTGACGGACGCGCTGGTGCTGCCGACGGGGGCGGCGCTCGCCCTCCCCGAGGCGGGTGAGCTGACGGTCTCGTTTGCGGGGAAGCCCGTCGGCTGCACGCTCGCGACGGCGGGGGCGATCACGGGCATCGACCCGGCGCGGTGGGCGGTTGCGCTCACGCCGACGTTCCACGGCACGAGCCGCCTCGTCTGCACGGCGGGCGCCCTGCGCCTGGAGGTCATTCCAGACGGTACGGTCCTGTTCTTCCGGTAGGGAGGGTCACGCTTGTCGCGACCGACGGGGTACGGACGTGACAAGCGCGTCCCTCCCGTGTATCGGTTTCAGAAAAAACGGACAAAAATGTTGTACGAAGGGCGGTTCGGGCTTGCCCCGTCCACCGTCTTGTGAGATAATGGCCTCCACTCCCAATCCGAAAGGACGACGATGAAGACACTTGAAGGTAATTTGACGGCGAAGGGGCTGAAGATCGCGCTCGTGGCGAGCCGCTTTAACTCCTTTCTGGTGGAGCAGCTTGTGAAGGGCGCGGAGGATGCGTTCATGCGCCTCGGCGGCGACGGGGCGGACCTTCTGCTCGTGCGCGTGCCGGGGGCCTACGAGATCCCCGTCGCGGCGAAGAAGCTCGCGGCGTCGGGGCGGTACGACGCGGTCGTCGGCCTCGGCGCGGTCGTGCAGGGCGCGACGGCGCATGCGGGGCTCATCTGCGAGACGACGGCGCGCGCATTCAGCCAGATTGCGCTGGAGACGGGCGTGCCCGTGACGGACGGCGTGGTGAGCGCGGAGAACCTGGAGCAGGCGGTCGAGCGCTGCGGTACGAAGCAGGGCAACAAGGGCTTCGCGGCGATGCAGGCGGCCATCGAGGTCGTGAACGCGCTCCGGCAGCTCGGCTGAGCGCGGTCCTGTGTGATTTCAACATTCAACGTTTCAACGAAAGGTAGAAGAACATGGCTGTCAAGAAGGTAGCGTTTCTCACGGCGGGCGGTCTCGCGCCCTGTCTCAGTTCCTCGATCGGGTTCCTGATCGACGAGTACACGAAGCGGGCGCCGGAGGTCGAGATGATCGGCTACGTCAACGGCTACATGGGCCTCCTCAAGGGCGAGTCGATCCCCGTCACGCCCGAGGTGCGCAAGAACGCGCTCGTGCTTACGAAGCACGGCGGCAGTCCGATCGGCAACAGCCGCGTGAAGCTCACGAACGTGAAGGACTGCGTGAAGCGCGGGCTCGTGAAGGAGGGCGAGGATCCGCTCAAGGTGGCGGCGGACCAGCTCGTGAAGGACGGCGTGGACGTCCTCCACACGATTGGCGGCGACGACACGAACACGACGGCGGCGGACCTTGCGGCGTATCTCGCGAAGAACAACTACGCGCTCACGGTCGTGGGCCTCCCCAAGACGATCGACAACGACGTCTACCCGATCAAGCAGTCCCTCGGCGCCTACACGGCGGCGGAGGAGGGCGCGAGGTTCTTCATGAACGTCGTCAAGGAGAACAGCGCGAACCCGCGCGCGCTCATCATCCACGAGGTGATGGGGCGCAATTGCGGGTGGTTGACGGCGTTCACGGCGATCACCTACCACAAGATGCTCGACCGCCGCATCAAGTTCCTGCCGGAGTTCGGCCTCACGCGCGAGCGCCAGGACGTCCACGCGGTGTACGTGCCCGAGGCGAAGATCGACATCGAGGCCGAGGCCAAGCGTCTTCGGGCGATCATGGACAAGTACGACAGCGTGAACATCTTCGTTTCCGAGGGTGCGTGCGTGAAGCAGATCATCGCCGAGCTCAAGAAGCAGGGCGAGGAGATCCCGCTGGATGCGTTCGGCCATCCCCGGCTCGACAAGGTGAACGTGGGGCAGTACTTCGCCAAGCAGTTCGCGGCGAAGATCGGCGCGGAGAAGACGCAGGTCTTCAAGAGCGGCTACTTCGCCCGCGCGGCGGCGCCGAACAAGAAGGACCTGCGCCTCATCCATGCGTGCGCGGTGAAGGCGGTGGAGTGCGCGCTCGCCGGAATCGGCGGCGTGGTCGGCAAGGACGAGGACCAGCACAACGAACTGCGCGCGTGCGAGTTCGAGCGCATCAAGGGCGGCAAGCCGTTCAACGTGCGCAACAGCCGCTTCCGCAAGCTGCTCAAGGAAATCGGCCAGCCGCGTCCCCGCAAGACGCGCGTCGTGAAGAAATAAGGGCCACGGGAAAGGAAACCAACCAATGGCAGAAGAGAGAAAGTCCATTCCGCGCGGCGTGGTCGTCGAATTCGACTTCACCGCCGTCGATGGTGCGCAGATCCTGTTCGACGTCGCGAAGAAGGTCCTGGCCCCCAAGGGTGTGGACCTCACGGTCAAGCTTGAGGCGACGCACCTCGTGGGTGGCAACTACCAGGGTGGCCTGACGGAGCTCTTCGAGGCGCTGGACGTCAAGGCCGACGCCGCCGCCGTCGCGCAGGAGCTGGACGCGGCGTTCCGCGCGGCGCTCACGGAGGCGTGCGCCGCCGCTGTGACGCCCGGCTTCAAGGCGTTCGTGAAGGGCCTCACGGCGCGGGGGCTGAAGGTCGTCGTCGCGACGCGCGCGGACCTGGCGGCGTTGCGGCCCGCGCTTGCGGACCTCGACGCCGGCCTCGTCGTCCCCTACGCCGAGCCGTCGAAGACCTACGGGAACTGCAAGTGGGACGCCTGGCGCCGCGCGTGCAGCCAGAACGACCTCGTCAACATGCTCGCGGTGGCGGTCACGGGTTCGGGCAAGGGCGTGAAGAGCGCGCTCGTCGCGGGCCTGAGCGCCCTCGCGGTCGAACACGACCACGTCGCCTACCAGGACTTCGGCGGCGCCGACGCCGTTGTCTCGGGCTTCGACGCGAAGCTCGCGGACGTCGTCTTCCGCATGCTGCACATCTAGGGAGATTAAGTAGTTAAGTAGTTAAGTAGTTAAGTGGTTAAGTGGTTAAGTGGTTAAGTAGTTAAGTGGTTAAGTGATTAAGTGATTAAGTGCCTAAAGCGACTTAACTACTTAACCACTTAAAGCGAAGCGACTTAACCACTTACAGCGGAGCGACTTAATTTTTTTCATTCCATGTCCGGCATAGAACGACTTCATTCCATCATGGTCCGCCTCCGCGACCCGGAGGCGGGGTGCCCGTGGGACCGCGTGCAGACGCTCTCGACGCTCAAGCCGTGCGTCCTGGAGGAGACCTACGAACTGCTCGCCGCGATGGACCGCCCCGAGGACACGGCGAATTACGTGGAGGAGCTTGGCGACGTGCTTCTCCAGGTGATGTTCCAGTGCGTGATGGCCGAGCAGGAGGGGCGCTTCACCTTCGACGACGTTGCGAACGCGATCGCGGACAAGCTGGTGCGTCGGCATCCGCACGTCTTCGGCGACGTCGTGGCGAAGGATCCCGCGACCGTCCTGAAGAACTGGGAGCAGATCAAGCAGCAGGAGCATCGCAAGGAGGCGCGCCACAGCGCGCTCGACGGCGTGCCGCCGACGTTGCCCGCGCTCCTGAAGGCGCAGCGCTCGCAGGAGAAGGCGGCGCGCGTGGGGTTCGACTGGAAGGACGCGAAGGGGCCTCTCGCGAAGATCCGCGAGGAGCTTGCCGAGCTGGAGGAGGCCGTCGCCGCGTCGGACGACACGGCGCTCGACCCGCACGTGAAGGAGGAGCTGGGCGACCTGCTCTTCTCCGTCACGAACCTCGCGCGGCACCTGAAGGCCGATTCCGAAAGCGCGCTGGAGGGGGCGACCGCCAAGTTCGCGCGGCGGTTCCGCGCGGTCGAGGCCGGGGCGAAGGAGGCCGGACGCGACCTGAAGGGCATGTCCCTCGCGGAGATGGAGACGCTGTGGGACGCGGCGAAGGGGAAGGCTCCCTGACGTGAAGGTCGAGGTGCTGGAACCGCATGGCTTCTGCATGGGCGTGAGGGCCGCCATTGAAAAGGCGCTTCACGCCCTTGCCGTTTCGGGTCCGCTCTTCTGCCTGCATCAACTCGTCCACAACGAGTCCGTGGTGGCGGACCTGCGGGCGAAGGGGATGCGCGTGGTGGAGGCCCTCGCGGAGGTGCCGGAGGGGGGCACGGTCCTCTTCTCCGCGCATGGCGTGGGCCCGGAGGCGCGGCACGAGGCGGCGCGGCGCGGATTGCGGGTGATCGACGCGACCTGTCCGTTCGTGGCGCGCGTCCACCGCCAGGTGCGGACCTACGCCGCGCGGGGGCTCGCCGTCGTCGTGGTGGGGCATGCGGATCACGTGGAGGTGCGCGGCGTCGTGGACGAAGCGCGGGAGGCAGGCGCGCGGGTGGCCGTGGTGGCGACGCCGGAGGACGTGGCGGCGTGCCCCTTGCCGCCGGACGCGCACATCGGCGTCGTGAGCCAGACGACGCTCTCGGACAATGTGCTGAGGGACGTGCGGACGGCCCTGCGCGCGCGCTGCCGGCACGTGGAGACGACGCCCGCCTCCGAGGCCTGCACGGCGACGCGCGACCGGCAGGAGGCCGTGCGCCGTTTCGTTGCGCGCGGCGGAGACGGCGTTCTGGTGCTTGGGAGCGCAACGAGCTCGAATACGCGCCGCCTCGCCGAGATCGCCGAGATGGGCGGGGCGCGGGTCTGGCGCGTGGCGACGGATGCCGAACTTTCGGGTTGCGATTTCACGGGGATCGGCACGCTGGGCGTCACGTCCGGCGCCTCGACGCCGGAGGCGTTCCTGGAACGCATACGAGGGGAATTAAGCCGCCGCTTCGCGGCTTTAAGTGGTTAAGCCGCCGCTTCGCGGCTTTAAATGCCTTCGGTGGGGGCGACGACGATGTGATGTCCAGAATGGACGCGCTTGTCGAGGAGACACGAAACGGGAGGGACGCGCTTGTCGCGTCCGCTCACGCTGGACGGTGTATGGACTACCAAGGATGGGGGAGGGGGATTAAGTCGCCGCGTAGCGGCGATTTAGTCTTTTTGCTATACTGGGCCCATGAAAAGAGCGGCATTGTTCTTCGGGGTTTCCGTGGCGGCCTGTGCCGTCGCGGAGACGTGGTTTGTGGACAGCGAACGCGGCGACGACGCGGCCTCTGGGACGAGCGAGGCGACCGCCGTGCGGACACTCGACCAGGTGAACCGCCTCGACGTGAAACCCGGCGACTGGGTCCTCTTCCGCCGTGGCGGGTTGTGGCGCGGGACGCTGCGGCCCCGGAGCGGCGAGCCGGGGAGGCCCGTCACGTACGCGACGTATGGAACGGGTGCGAAGCCGATCCTGCAGCAGAGCGTGGACCGCAGCCGTCCCGAGGACTGGGTGCAGGAGGGTGCGGACATCTGGGCGACGCGGCCGCGCACGCCGCCTGTCGTGAAGGAGCGGATCCGGGACGCCGCCGCGCTTCTGGCGGGCTGGAGCGGATCCTTCCAGGAGGGGAACCGGGGTGCCGTGCGCACCGTGGCGGAGGGGGGCGAGCGTTTCGTGCGCGTGACGCTTGACAAGAAGGTGCGCGCGGCGGCGAACCTCCTACAGCTCTGGGGGCCGCGCGTGGAGAACCTTCCCGAGGCGGCGCTGCTGCGCCTCAAGGTGCGCACGACGAAGCCGTTCCGCCTGGAGGGGTTGCGGCTGTCGCTCAACCGTCCGCCGTGGACGACGGCGTTGGCGGGCAGGGCGCCGCGCACCGGGATCGACGCCGAATGGCGGACGCTGGAGGTGCTGCTTTCCCGTCCGGGCGATCTGGGGGACGGCTGGTTCCACTTCTCCATCGGCGACGTGATGCCGGAGGGGGCGGTGTTCGACTTCGTGCCGCTCGGGCTCTGGCGTCTGGAGGTGCGGAAGGAGGAGACGATCCCAACGGACGTCGGCATCTTCATCTGCGACCACGGCGCGGCGTGGGGCGTGAAGAAGTGGTGCAATCCCGACTGGGAGAAGCCGTGGCCGAACGCGACGAAGCTGGAGAGGGACCTCGACTTCTGGCACGACCCCGTGGACGAGCGCGTGTTCGTGAAGTATCCGCGCAATCCTGGAACGGCGTTCACGTCGATCGAACTCGCGCTCACGCGCCACATCGTCAACGAGAACGGCTGCCACGACGTCGTCTACGACGGCCTCGCCGTCCGCTACGGCGCGGCGCACGGCTTCGGCGGCGGCAGCACGCGCAACATCGTCATCCGCAACTGCGACATCTCCTGGATCGGCGGCGGCCTCCAGTTCTGGAAGAAGGACCCGAAGACGGGGAAGGTCGCCTACCCCGTGCGCTACGGCAACGGCATCGAGTTCTGGGGCGCGTGCCACAACAACCTCGTCGAGCGCAACCGCATCTGGCAGATCTACGACGCGGCGCTCACGAACCAGACGAACCACGACCCCCGGTGGGAGACGGACGTCACGTGGCGCGACAACGTGATCTGGCAGGCCGAGTACTCGTTCGAATACTGGAACCACGATCTCCGCAGCTTCACGGGCAACATCCTCTTCGAGCACAACACGTGCGTCGACGCGGGGTTCTGCTGGAGCCACGACCAGCGCCCGAACCCGAACGGCGCGCACCTCATGTTCTACGACAACGCCGCGCCCACGACGAACTTCGTCGTGCGGAACAACCTCTTCGTGCGCACGACGGACCGCTCCACGCGCTTCTTCAACGACTGGCGCGTGAAGGACCCCGCCGCGCGCGATGGCCTTGAGATGGACCGCAACCTTTACTGGATCCCCGAAAACCTCGTGTGCGAATACCACGTGAACGGACGCGAGCGCCGCTCGGGGAACCCGAAGATCCGCCTCGAACCGGGGAAGTGGGGCGCGGGCGCGGCCGAGTTTGCGCGCTACCAGGCCGAGTTCGGCCTCGACCGGGGGAGCGTCTACGGCGAGCCCCAGTTCGTGGACGAGGCGAAGCGCGACTACCGGCTCAAGCCGGGAAGTTTCGGAAGCGACCTCGCGACGGACGGCGGTCCGCTCGGCGCGCGCGGCATGCCCGGCCTCGACCGTGACCAGTCCCGCTAGCGGGAGGGTTAGAGGAAGGGCTGGAAATCGGCGGGAAGGGGGGCTTCGAAGACGAGCGGCCGGTGCGTGAGGGGGTGCATGAGGGCGAGGCGCCAGGCGTGGAGCAGCTGGCGGGCGGGGACGGGCGTGAGCTTCCGGTCCCAGCCCGGGCGGCCGTAGACCGCATCGCCCGCGATCGGGCAGCCGAGCGTGGAGGCCATGTGGACGCGGATCTGGTGCGTGCGCCCCGTCTCGATTTCGCATTCGACAAGGGAGAGCGGAGAGTCCCGATGCGCTTCGATCCTCCTGTACGCCGTCACGGCGCGCTTGCCGTTGCGTTCGACGACGGCCATCTTCTTGCGGTCGAAGGGGCAGCGCCCGATGAGGTTCTCGATGCGCCCGGCGGGGGGCGAGGGAATGCCGTGGACGAGGGCGAGGTAGGTCTTGCGGATGTTCGCGTGCGAGGCGAATGCGCGCGTGAGGGCATCCATGGCGCGCTGCGACTTCGCGACCACCATGACGCCGGAGGTGTCCTGGTCGAGGCGGTGGACGATGCCGGGGCGCGCGACGCCGCCGATGCCGGAGAGGGCGGGGCAGTGGTGGAGAAGGGCGTTGACGAGCGTGCCGGTGAGGTGTCCGGGGGCGGGGTGGACGACGAGGCCGGCGGGCTTGTCGAGGGCGATGAGGTCGTCGTCCTCGTAGAGGACCGTGAACGGAATCGCCTCGGGCTGGGGAACGGCGGGAACGGGGGGCGGGATGGCGAGCGAAACGACGTCGCCGGGCTTCGTCCGGGCGGTGGCGCGCGGCGTGACCGTGCCGTTGACCGTCACACGCCCGGTCCTCAGGAGCCCCTGCACGCGGGCACGGGAAAAGTCCGGGCACTGTTCGGTCAACCAGACGTCAAGCCGTTCGATTCCCGTTTCGGGAATCGTGAACGTCCGGATCTCGTCGTGTTCGGCCATGTGGGGGAAATGGGAAGGGGGCGGTTCGGTCTTACCAGAACGCCCACTTGCCGCAGGCGATGACGTAGAGGGCGAGAAGGAGATTGGTCGTCACGTGGGCGGTGAGGGCGGAGAGGAGACCGCAGCGGATGAAGAGAAGGCCGTAGACGAGTCCGCAGAGAGCGGCGGCGAGCGGACGGTCGTGTTCAAGCGTGAAGAGGAGGACGGTCCAGAGGAGGGCGGAGAGGTCGAAGCGCGCGGAGGGTACGGCGACGAAGTCGTGGCGCTGGAGCCAACGGTAGAGGAACGAGCGGAAGAAGACCTCCTCGACGGGGGCGATCACGAACGCGCTGCCCGCGAGCTTGGCGAGCGTGAGGGGCCAGCCGCAGACGGCGGGGGAATAGGGCGAGGGCGCGGCGGCTTCCGCAGGGAGGGAGCCGAGCGGCCAGACGAACCAGGTGCGGTAGAAGACGCTGGCCTCGGGAAGGGTCCAGAGGGCGAGGACGAGGAGGCCGCCGAGGAGGCCCCAGGCGACTTGGGCGAGCCCCGCGCGCGGGGTGCCGGCGCCGAGCGGGCAGATGCGGCGGAGACGCGGCAGGACGGCCAGCAGCACGCCGAACGTGGCCACCGTGCGCACGGCGTACGCCCCGGCCGTCGCGGGCAGCAGGGTCTGGAGCGCAATCCACGTCGCGAACGGGGCGACGGCGGCGAGGATGTTCAGGTTTTCACGGGTCACGCGGGATATTGTACCACATCGACGACCGCTTCGCGGACCGAAATGGCCGTTCTGTCCAGATGCTATTTATGCTATACTGCCAACCATGAACATAAAGCATCTCATTGCCGTGGCCGCCGGCGTGGTGGTCGCCGTGTGCGGGGCGGGCTCGCCGCTCGCGCCGTACTTCAGCAACCTGCCCGAGGGCACGGACCCCGGGACGGTCTCGCGGAGGGTGACGGACCAGTTCCTCTCCACGCGCCCCGAGAACTACCGCCCGAAGGGCTACCACGGCAACGAGGGCTACGGCTGGAACCGCTCCGTGCAGTATTCCGTCGTCTCCCTCTGGGTGAACGCGCTCGCCTGTGCGCGCCTTGACGGCGACCGGGCCCGCGAGGCGAAGCTCATCCGCCTCTTCGACGACTTCCTGCCGGGGCGGCCCAAGAACCGCTGCTGTTCGCGCCCCTACCACGTGGACGACACGATCTTCGGCGCGCTGCCCTACGAGATCTACCTCGCGAACAAGGATCCGCGCTGCCTGGAGATGGGCAGCTTCTATGCGGACACGCAGTGGACGCCGCCCTGCGAGGGGACGATCAAGGAGCGCCACGCGCCGCCGAAGGAGGTGCAGGAGGCCTACTGGGCAAAGGGCTACACGCCGCAGACGCGCCTCTGGATCGACGACATGTACATGATCACCGTCCTCCAGAGCCAGGCGTTCCGCGCGACGGGCAGGCGCGCCTACATCGACCGCGCGGCGCGCGAGATGTGCCTCTACCTCGACGAGCTGCAGCTGAAGGACGGCCCGGCGAAGGGCCTCTTCTACCACGCGCCCGACGTGAAGTACGTGTGGGGGCGCGGCGACGGCTGGATGGCCGCCGGCATGGCGCTCGTCCTCGACCGGCTGCCGGAGGACAGCGAACACCGCCCGCGCATCCTCGAAGGCTACCGCGCGATGATGGCGACGCTCCTGAAGTACCAGCGCCCGGACGGCCTCTGGAGCCAGCTCGTGGACATGCCGGCGGACCCGCGCAACTGGGGCGAGACGTCCTGCACGGCGATGTTCACGTATGCGTTCGCGACGGGCGTCGCGCGCGGCTGGCTCGACCCGGCGCAGTACGGCCCGGCGGCGCGCCGGGCCTGGCTTGCGCTCTGCGCGCGGCTCGACGCCTTCGCGAACATCTCCGACGTGTGCGTGGGGACCGGCAAGAAGGACGACCTCCAGTACTACTTCGACCGGCCGCGCGTGAACGGCGACCCCCACGGCCAGGCGCCGATGCTCTGGATCGCCTCCGTGCTGCTGGAGACGGGCGCGGGGCGGCTGGAGGGGCTGCGCACGCCGGCGACCTCGAAGCACTTCGAGAAGCGCATCGACCCCGTCTCGGGCGTCGTCTCGTATGCGCTTTCGCTCGGCGTCGAACGGAACGTCCAGTCCCTCTACTTCACCGCGAAGTCGATGACGGCCGACGGGCGCTTCCTCCTCGTGGACGTCTCGCGCAACGAGCGCCTCAACGACTTCGACGCGCAGGGGCGGCCGCTCAAGAAGGCCCCCGCGAACCGCAAGCACAAGGCCCTCGTCGACTTCCTGAAGGACGAGCTGGTCGAGCTTCCCGAGGTGGACGGGCAGATCCCGTTCGTCGACGTGAAGGACGACTACATGGTCTACTTCCGCAACCAGGCGTTCTACCGGCGCGACTTCCGCGCGCCGGCGGCCGAGACGAAGCTCTGCGACTACCCCGCCGAGCTTCTGACGGAGGGAACGCGCATCCGCTACCCCTTCACGCACCTCACCCTCACGGCGGACCGCACGAAGGCGTTTCTCGACTCGTGCCTCATCCGCCCCGGCAACGTGACGAACTACGTGCAGGGCGTCCTGGAACTCGCGACGGGCCGCTACACGCGCTGGGGCGAGACGCCGTTCTACGCGAACCACGGCCAGATCAACCCGGCGCGGGACGATCTCGCGATGTGCGCGTGGGAACGGGCGGCGTACACGCCGGACGCCCGCGCCTACCGCAAGAAGACGGGCTGGTACCCGCGCATGTGGCTCGTGCGTCCCGACGGCTCGCGCGAGATGGTGCCGGCGCGCAAGAAGAACTACGCCTCGCACGAGATCTGGGACGACGACGGGCAGGGCTTCAGCTGGTGCGGCGGCGGCGTCTACCACCAGACCCTCGCCGACCTCGCCGCGGGCCGCCAGGAGTGCTTCTGCCCGGACCGCCAGGCGCGCCACAACATGCTCTCGGCCGACAAGAAGTACGTCGTCTACGACGTCGCGCCGGCGAAGTGGTGGCGCGGCTGCACGTGGAACGTGAAGTTCTACAACCGCGCGACGCAGCGCACGGTGGAGGTCTACGCGACGCGCCCCGCGCTCATGCCCGAATCGCACCAGAGCCGCCTCCACCCCGACCCGCACCCGCACTTCAGCGGCGACGGGCGCTGGGTCATCTCGACGGCGAACAACGCGCGCGGCAACATGGAGGTGTACCTCACCGCCGTCGACCAGCTCGTCGCGCGCACGACGATGTCGCCGCCGGCGGGCGGGAAGACCGTCGTGGTGGAGAACCCGCTCGACGTGGCGCGCCCGGCGGAGACGGTGAGCGTGAAGTGGGCGGACCTCGGCCTCCGGCCCGGCGACACGGCGGTGCGCGTGTGGGACGTCGCCGCGTGCGTGCCCGTCGCCTTCCAGGACGACGCGAAGAGGGGTGCGCTCCTCTTCTCGACGGCGCTCGCCGCGAAGGAGACGCGCACATTCCGCATCCTCGCGGACGCCTCGCTGCCCCAGGCCGACCTCTCGATTGTCTGCTGGAGCCAGTACCTGCCCGAGCGCATGGACGACTTCGCGTGGGAGAACGACCGTTTCGGCGCACGCGCCTACGGGCCCGTCATCATGCAGCCCGCGCCCGCCGGGCAGAAGCTCGTCTCAAGCGGCATCGACATCATCAACAAGTGCGTCCCCTACCCGGTCCTGCACCGCTGGTTCGTGGAGCGCACGGGCGAGGGCTCGTACCACAGGGACCACGGCGAGGGCATGGACAACTACAAGGTCGGTCCGAGCCGGGGCTGCGGCGGCCTCGGCGCGCGCGGCGCGGACGGCTGGGCGTTCTCGGTCAACTGGTCGAAGGCGAAGATGATCCAGTGCGGCCCCGTGCGCACGGAGTTCGAGCTGACCTATCCCGCGTGGGGCGGCTTCGGCGAGGAGACGCGCCGCGTGACGCTCGACCGGGGGCACTTCTTCGCGCACTACCGTCCGCGCTTCCGGGGCCAGGCGCCTGCAGGCGTGCAGGTGGGGCCCGGCCTCGACTGCGGCGCGGCGCGCCAGCACGACGGCCAGATCGCGCGCGACCTCGCGGCGGGCTGGATCGCGAACTGGGAGCCGGACGGCGTGGATGGCGCGGACACGGGCTCGATCGCGACGGCCGTCCTCCTCGACCCCGCCGACGCCCCGGCGGCGACGGCGACGGACGCGCTCGGCTGCGAATACCTCTTCCCGTCCGCCGGGCGCACGTCGCTCGGCTACTGGGCGGGCGCGACCTGGAGCGGCGCGGGCGCCGTGAAGGACGCAAAGGCGTGGCACGCCCTCGTGCGCGACTTCGCGACCGCATTGCGGAACCCCATCAAGGTCTCGATCCGCTGACAAGGTAGGCGCGCGCATGGCGTGCGTGTGCGGACATGGCGTGCGTGTGCGGCGCGCGGTGTGCGTGTGCGGACATGACGCGGTGCGTGGTAGGGGCCGACGTCCCCGGCGGCCCGCGCGCCCGTGGGCGTCTGCGATGTCGTCCCGTGGGCGTTCCGTGGGCGCGGCGCGCCGAGGACGTCGCGCCCTACCATGGGGGTGTGGTGTGGAACGTGGTAGGGGCCGACGTCCCCGGCGGCCCGCGTGCCCGTGGGCGTTTTCGATGTAGTCCCGTGGGCGTTCCGTGGGCGCGGCGCGCCGAGGACGTCGCGCCCTACCAGGTGCGCGCATGGCGTGCGTGTGCGGACGTGGCGTGCGTGTGCGGCGCGCGGTGTGCGTGTGCGGATGTGGCGCGGTGCGTGGTAGGGGCCGACGTCCCCGGCGGCCCGCGTACACGTGGGCGTTTCCGATGTCGTCCCGTGGGCAACGGCGCGCCGAGGACGTCGCGCCCTACCATGGGGGTGTGGTGTGGAACGTGGTAGGGGCCGACGTCCCTGGCGGCCCGCGCGCCCGTGGGCGTCCCCGATGTCGTCCCGTGGGCGTCCCGTGGGCGCGGCGCGCCGAGGACGTCGCGCCCTACCATGGGGGTGTGGTGTGGAACGTGGTAGGGGCCGACGTCCCCGGCGGCCCGCGTACATGTGGGCGTCCCCGATGTCGTTCCGTGGGCGTCCCGTGGGGAAAAGTGGATGGGTGCAGTGCGGTTTCGTTTCATGAAGCGGGGGAGATTTGCTATCATGGAATCCGATCAGGAGACCCAGTGGGCATGACCGACCCCAAATACCGGACGCTCGTCGAGGCGCTGAAGCGCGGCATCCTCGACGGGAAGTACGGCATCGATGCGCCGTTCCCGAGCGAACGGGCGCTGATTCGCCGTTTCGGCCTCTCCCGCAACACCGTGCAGCATGCCCTCGCGGAGCTGGAACGGGCGGGATTCGTCTCCCGCCAGCAGGGGCGCGGCACGTTCGTCACGAAGCGCGGGGCGTCGCGCAAGCTGGGGCTGATCGTCCACGGCTCCGGCTACTGCGAGATCTTCTCCCCCATCGCGCGCGCCATTTCCCATCTCTGCCAGACGCACGACTACACGCTCCTCTTCGCCGACGTGGGCGGGACCGATGACCGCGCGCGGGTCGAACAGGTCATCCGCCAGGCGCGCGAATTCGCCTGGGGCGGCGTGGACGGCGTCATCTTCCAGCCCGTCGAGCTTGTGCGGGAGGCGGGGGACGTCAACCGCGAGATCGCCTCCCTCTTCGATGCGGCGGGCGTGCCGCTCGTCCTCCTCGACAGCGACATCGTCAACGCCCCGGAGCGGAGCGGCTACGACCTCGTCGCCGTCAACCACTTCGACGCGGGCCGCCGCCTCGGGGCCCATCTGCGCGCGACGGGGGCGAAGCGCATCGCCTACCTCATGCAGGCGGACCGCGCGCCCTGCGTCCAGGAACGCTACCTCGGCGTGCGGACCGCCTGCGAAGGGCTGGCCCTCGCGGGGCAGGCCCTCCTCGCCGAGCCCGACGACGCGGCCGCCGTTCGGCGCTTCCTGCGCCGGTACCGTCCGGACGCCCTCGCCTGCTACAACGACCGCCAGGCCGTGCTCTTGATGAAGACCCTCGCGGCGCTCGGCGTGCGCGTGCCGGACGACGTGGCGGTGGCGGGGTTCGACGACGTGAACTACGCCGCGCTCGCGACGCCGCGCCTCACCACGATGCACCAGCCCTGCGAGGAGCTGGCCGCCCTCGCCTTCGAGACGCTCCTCTTCCGCATGGCCCATCCCGATGCGCCCGCGCGCGAATCGTTCCTCAACGCGCCGCTCGTCGTGCGCGAAAGCACGCGGCCCTTTCCGGTGGCGCGGCGGAAAAGTGGATGGGTGCAGCGTCCTTTCTCCTTCCCCCGCGAGGGGGGCGTGTGCTATCCTCTTGAAGGTTAAAGACAGGAAGGGACGGCACATGAAGACGAAGGCGAAAATGGCCGCGGCGGGCCTTGCCCTGCTCGCGGGCGCGTGGGCGCGGGCGGCGACCCTGCACGTGGAGGCGGAAAGCTTCGCGACGCTCGGCGGGTGGACGGTCGAGACGCAGTCCATCCGCCAGGAAGGGTCGAGCTATCTGATGGCCCACGGGTACGGCGTGCCCGTGGCGGACGCCGAGACGACGGTGCAGATCCCGTCGAACGGCACCTACGCCGTCTGGGCGCGGACGCGCAACTGGAACGCGCCCTGGACGGGCGGCGCGGCCGGCCGCTTCCAGGTCGTCTTGCGCGGGACGGGGACACCCGTGTGGACGAGCGCGGAACTGGGGACGGAGGGGGCGGACTGGCACTGGCAGCGCGCCGGCGAGGCGACGCTCAAGGCGGGGGCCTGCCGCGTCGCCCTCCACGACCGCACGGGCTTCAACGGCCGCTGCGACGCGCTCTTCTTCGCCTCCGCCGGGGAGCGGCCGCCC
>URIT01000081.1 GCA_900547945.1 uncultured bacterium | reverse complement strand
GGGCGGGCGCACCCTCAATTCGACTGGTGGGCTGCGCAACCCACTAACCCATTACTTCTACCGCAACTTTGGAATATATGAGACCGTAGGTTTTACTGGGCAGGACTTCCAGCTCGGAAACTCTCTGCTTGGCGGCAGCAAGGCGTGTGCACTGTTTCTTGACCGCTGCTGTCTGCTGGCTGGACTGCGCTTCTTGCACCACACGGACAAACTCAGCTCTGTCATGCTTGGCATACTTGGCAATGGCTTTGAGTGTTTCGGAAACAAGGGACAGTATCACATCTTCATTGATACGGTTCTGTGTGGCGCAGAGCTTTCCAACCGGAATCTTGCTGTACTGTAAGTAGGTATATTGAGAAATGCGCTTGCCGTTGAATGATAAGCTCATGGGTATTCTCGAAAATTGTAGAGATGGAAAACGGGCACGGGAGGGAGTGCGCGATTTCACGTCGGAACGCTCCGACGTGAAATCCCGTTCATCCCCAAAACCACGGCGGGAACGTGGCTGGGACCTGTGGTAGGGGCCGACGTCCCCGGCGGCCCGCCCCCGGCGCGGGACGTCCGATAGTCAGACCTGGTGCGCGAGGTCGGGCGGGCGCGCGGGACGCGCGCCCCTACCAACGTCGGGGTCCTCATGCGCCAGGGCCAACGTGGGGGGGCTGGGAGGATGCCCCGCGCCGACGGGGGGCTGATCACCCCCGCCGAGTACGCCGCCAAGCGTTCCGCAATCGTCGCGGGAATATGATATAATCCCGTCATGTCGCGTAAGCGAACGTAAAGGAGCGGAAGCATGAGAACGACGGAGCGGCCACGGCCAGCAGGGGGGGCGACCCTCGACCTAGCCCTTGCGCAGAGGGCGGAGCGGAAACTGCACCGCTACAACATGGACTTGAACGGGGTGCTGGCGTTCATCGTCGCCGTACGCGGCTTGCCCGACCTCCGCAAGGCCCCGCATGGCGATGCCGACCGCGTGGCGGACAGGCAACGCGCCGCGCTCCGCAAAACCGCGGGGCGGTGGGAGGATGGCAGACCTTCACGGCGGACGTGACCCCCGACCCCGACGGCGGTTCCTGCGCGACCGTGCGCGGGCGCGGCGACGGCTTCACCGGGGCCGACACCCTGCCGGAACTGCGCAAGGGCCATGCGGAGGTGATTTCGGCGCGGGACGTCCGAACGGGCCCGGCGCGCGATTTCACGTCGGAACGCTCCGACGTGAAATCCCGTTCATCCCCAAAACCACGGCGGGAACGTGGCTGGGACCTGTGGTAGGGGCCGACGTCCCCGGCGGCCCGCCCCCGGCGCGGGACGTCCGACAGTCAGACCTGGTGCGCGGGGTCGGGCGGGCGCGCGGGACGCGCGCCCCTACCATGACATTCGCCCGCGCCAAGAATCTCTTACGGAGTACGATCCCCGAATAGCTCGTTGAACGCATCAACATGCCAGTGCGAATCGGCGTTCATTCGCCGGAGCTTGATCACATAATCTTCGTCTTGACGATAGACCTTAAGCGCGTCTACACCATTTGCACCTTTCGTGTCCCCGTCGCCGTGCAAGTTGAACAGCATCACCCGCACGGTCATCAGATGCCCGGGTGTGCGGGGTGATGCCATGACGTCGCGGCAACAATCGTGCTGTGAATGGTCGGACTGGCGGGGATCGGACCCGCGACCCCAACATTAAAAGTGTCGTGCTCTACCAGCTGAGCTACAGTCCGAAGGGGCAAATGCGGAGGGTAGTATACCGAAAACGACCTCTCGGCACAAGTGCCAAGTTTATATGGTATAATAACGGGCATGGCGGAAGACTATGAACTCATCGACGCGGGCGACGGACGCAAGTTCGAGCGCTTCGGACGCTACACCCTCGTGCGCCCCTGTTCGCAGGCCCTCTGGCAGCCGCGCGACCGGGCCGCGTGGGAGCGGGCGACGGCGACCTTCGACCGCGAGGACGGCAACCGCTGGCATGGGCGCGGCGCCTTGCCGAAGGAATGGACGATCGAGACGGCGGGTCTCGCGTTCAAGCTCTCGGGCACGGATTTCGGCCATCTCGGCATCTTCCCCGAGCAGCGTGCGCAGTGGCGGTGGATCCAGGAGACGGTGAAGGGCCGTTGCGCGTCCGGGCTCCTCCCGCGCGTCCTCAACCTCTTCGCCTATTCGGGCGGCTCGACGCTCGCGGCGGCGCGCGGCGGGGCGGAGGTCTGCCACCTCGACGCCTCGAAGGGCATGGTGCAGTGGGCGCGCGAGAACGCGGCGCTGAACGGCCTCCGGGACCACCCGATCCGCTGGATCACGGACGACGCCCACAAGTTCCTCCGCCGGGAAATCCGCCGGGAGCGGCGCTACGACGCCGTCATCTTCGACCCGCCGACCTTCGGGCGCGGCGCGAACGGGGAGATGTACAAGATCGAGCGCGACCTCCAGGAGACGATCGGCCTCGTGAGGGGCGTCCTCTCCGAAAGGCCGCTCTTCGTCCTCTTCTCCTCCCACACGCCGGGCCTTTCGTGCCGCGTCGCCGAGAACGTCATCGGGCAGGCCTTTCCGTCGGCCGCGCGCGTGGAGAGCGGCGAGATGCTGCTGGAGGGACGTGACCGGCCCTGTCCCTCGGGGATTTACTGCCGTGCCGTTTTCTGATTTCTGATCTGACAGGATTCCAGATTCCATGTGGAAGGTTTTCCAATCCAGTCGAATGGGGGCGCTCCTGGTCCTGGCCGGGTGCGCGCTCTTCGGGTTTTCCGCCATGTTCGCGCGCGTGCGCGGCGTCTTCGGCGATGAGCTGGAGGACATGTCGCACGGCTGGCTCGTGCTGCCGTTTTCGCTGTACGTGCTGTGGACCGAACGCGACGAACTGAGGCGTTCCCGGGGCGCGCCGTCCCTCTGGGGGCTTCTCGCGTGCCTCCCCTGCGTGCTCCTCGCGCTGCTGGGGACGCGCGGGCTCCAGATCCGCTTCGAGCAGCTGGGGTTCATCGGCCTTTGCATCACGCTCCCGTGGGCGTTCTACGGGGGACGCTGCGCGCGGCTCTTCGTGTTCCCCGCGCTCTTCCTCCTCTTCACGGTTCCGCTCTCCACGTTCCTCGACGCCGTGACGATCCACCTGCGCCTCGTGGCGAGCGGGACGGCGCTCTTCGTGCTGCGGGGCTTCGGCCTTGACGTCGTCCGGCAGGGCACGGCGGTGATTTCGCAGGGGGCGCATCCCTTCTCGGTCGATGTGGCCGCGCCGTGTTCGGGGATGCGCTCGATCTTCGCGCTGATGGCGCTCACGGCGGCGTATGCCTGGTTCACGCAGCCGACGTGGCTGCGGCGGGGCGCGCTCTTCGCCTGTTCCGTGCCGCTCGCCGTCCTCGGCAACATCACGCGCATCCTCACGATCTGCCTCGTCGCTGCCGGGACGAGGCAGGACTTCGCGCTGGGCTTCTACCACGACTATTCGGGCTACATCGTGTTCATCGTGGCCATCTGCCTGATGGTGGCCTGCGGGGGGCTGCTCGACCGCCTCGCGGAGCGGTACGGGCGTGGCCGTCCTGCGCCGCCGCAGAAGGCCGCATCTCCCGCCGCGCCGCCGTCCACGTCCGTTTCGGCCCGTTCGCGTTGGCTCCCGTGGCTGGCCGTGGCGCTGCTCGGCCCCCTCTTCATTTTCCAGGGGCTCACGCCGCGCTCGACGGTGACGGTGCCGCCGGCCTTTGCCCTGCCGGAGGCGTTGCCGGGGTATCAGGTCGACGGCGTGCGCTACTGCCAGAACGAGCAGTGCGCGGCGCTGTTCACCCTGTCGAGGCTGGAGAAGGGGCGCGAGGGGACGTGCCCGGCATGCGGCGGCGTTTTGGAGGGGTGTTCGCTCGGCGAGCGGACGATCCTGCCCGCCGACACGCGCATCCACAAGCGCCTCTACACGACGCCCTACGCGCGGTTCCTCGTCTCGGCGGTTGTGGGCGGCACGTCCAAGAGCTCGCTGCACCGTCCCGAACTCTGCATGCCGGCGCAGGGATTCCAGATGTGCGACCCGACGGACCTGGCGGTGGAGGGGCGGACGTTCCGCGCGATTCGCCTAGAGAGCCCGCGCGGACCGTCGACGGTCCTCGCCTACACGTTCTTCAACCAGGCGGGCGTGCGCACGTCGTCGCACGTCGCGCGGATCCTGCGGGACATCTGGGACCGGTCCGTCCTCAACCGTATCGACCGCTGGGTGATGGTCACGGTCTCGGCCTCGAACGACGGGGGCTTCTCGCTGGAACACGCCGCCGACCGCCTTGCGCTCACGGCGTTCCTGGACGACCTTTCGAGGACGCTCCCGTGACGACGTTCGGACGGAACCTGCTGCACGTGCTCGGGGTGACGGCGCCCTGGTGGGACCTCACCCTCGTCTCCTTCCTGCTGGGGTACTTCCTCACGCCGCTCTGCCGTCGGCTCGCGCGGCGGTTCGAGATGGTCGACACGCCCTCCGCCCGCCGCATCAACACGGTGCCCGTCCCGCGCGGCGGCGGCCTCGCCATCTACCTCGCGACCACCCTTACGCTCCTCGTCTACATCCTCATGACGGGGAAGCCGGTCTCGCCGCTCTTCTCGAACGCGGTGCTGCTGCGCATGATGGCGCTCGGCGGCGCGCTTGTCGGGGTGGGTCTGCTGGACGACAAGTTCGGCCTGCCGCCCCTCGTGAAGCTCGCGGGGCAGGTCGCCGTGGCGCTCGGTGCGTTCTTCTGGTGCAACATCGGCTTCCACACGATTCCGCTCCTGAGCGGCATCCTGCCGGCCCTCGACTGCTTCTGCACGGTGTTCTGGATCGTGGGCGCGATCAATGCGTTCAACCTCATCGACGGGCTCGACGGGCTCGCGACGGGCCTCGCGCTCATCGCCGCCGTCGGCATGGGCGGCGCGCTCTTCTTCATCGGCTACCCCCAGGCGACGCTCGTCTACTTCGTCTTCGCGGGAGCCTGCCTCGCCTTCCTGCGCTACAACTTCCACCCCGCAAGCGTCTTCCTCGGCGACACGGGTTCGATGTACCTCGGCTTCGTCCTCTCGACCCTGCCGCTCTTCATGAAGTCGAGCGATTCGCTCTTCGTCTCGCTCGGCGTGCCGATGCTCGCGATGGGCGTGCCGATCTTCGACACGGCGCTCGCGATTCTCCGCCGCACGCTGCGGGCCGTGCTGACGCGCGAGGAGCACGGGGCGGACGAGGGGAACACGCGCGTCATGCAGGCCGACACGGACCACCTCCACCACCGCATCCTCCGCCAGCTCGTCTCGCAGCGCAAGGCCGCCGGCGCGCTCTACGCCCTCGCGGCGTTCCTCGTGGCCGTCGGCTTCGGCGGCCTCGCCCTGCGCGACCGGGCCGCCGGGCTCTTCATCCTCGCCTTCATCGTGGGCGTGTACATCGTCGTGCGCGACATGCGCCGGATCGAGCTGTGGGACGCCGGACGGCTCCTGAACACGATGGCGCACGACCGCGACCGCGCGAGCCGCCGGCGCCGCCGCATGCTCGCGATCCCCTACTACGTGTCGGTGGATGCGGCCCTGCTCGTCCTCGTCTGCCTGTTCAACGTCCTGGTCCTCGGCCAGCGCGTCAACGCGCACCTGCTCCACACGGGGATGCCCCTGTGCGTCGTGCCCGTCTTCTTCTGCCTCATCCTCTTCCGCGTCTACGCGACGGTGTGGTCGCGCGCGCTCATCTCGAACTACGTGCGCCTCGTGGCGGCGTGCTTCGTCGGGACGCTCGGCGGGTCCGCGGCCATCATCCTGTTCCACTTCCCGCATCGGGACCTGATGGCGTTCTCCATGCTCTATTTCGCGCTCTCCTCGCTGGCGCTTTCGGGCGTGCGGCTCGTCCGCCCCGTGCTGCGCGACCTCTTCTACGCGCTGGACAGCGGGCGGCTGGCGGAAGATCCGGCGACGAGCCGCATCGTCGTCTACGGCGCGGGGCTGCGCTATGCGTTGTTCCGCCGCGAGCTGGTCCGCTCCTCCCTCCGCAACCGGCGGGTGATCGTGGGGCTCCTGGACGACGATGTGCTGCTGCGCGGCCTCTACATCGGCGGCCAGCGCGTCCACGGCACGCTCGTGCAGGCGAAGGAGGTCCTGAAGCGGCTCCGCGCGGACGCCGTGGTGATCACGTGCATCCTGTCGCCCGAGCGCCTTGCGGTCGCGAAGCGGATCTTCGCCGAGGCGGGCGTGGCGGTGACCGTCTGGACCTGCGGGGAGCGGCCGGTCGCGTGCGGGAGTCCAACAGGGAGTGAAGTCGTCGATGTTGCAGCAGAATCCTGAACCCGGATCCTTTCACCTCCGCTGGGCGGGCGACACGTTCGCCGCCACGCTGAAGCTGGACGCGCCGCGTCCGGGGCGCGCCGTCTTCCGCACGGAGATCGGCGGCGCGGCGGTCGCCCGCCGCGAGACGGTCGAGCAGAACGACCTCGGTGCGACGCCGCTGGAACGGCAGTGGCGCGACGTGCCGATGGCGGAGGCCGCGCCCAGCGTCTGGCGCGTGGAGCTGCCGCTCGGCGAGGTGGGGATCTTCCAGGGAAAGTGCTGCTTCTTCCCCGAGGGGGCGGACGCCCCGGAGTGGCCCGGCGGGGACAACCTCGTGGTGAAGGTGGAACCGGCGGAGACGCGCGGCGGCAACGCGATCTACACGGTCTTCCCGCGCCAGTTCGGCTCTTTCCGCGAAGTGGTGCGCCGGCTCGACGTCATCATGGGCAGAATGGGGTTCAACATCATCCAGACGCTCCCCGTCTTCCCCGTCCCCACCACCTACGCGGTGATGGGCGAGTACGGCTGCCCGTTCGCCGCGACCGACTTCTTCAGCGTCGACCCCGCGATGGCGGAGTTCGACGCGAAGACGACGCCGCTCGACCAGTTCCGCGAGCTCATCGGCGCCGTCCACGCGCGCGGCGGCCGCCTCTTCGTCGACCTGCCCGCGAACCATACGGGCTGGGCCTCCACGCTCCAGACCCACCACCCCGACTGGTTCCGCCGCCAGGCGGACGGCACGTTCGTCTCGCCCGGCGCCTGGGGCGTCGTCTGGGCGGACCTCGTGGAGCTCGACTACGCGCACCCCGAACTGCGCGCCTACATGGCCGAGGTCTTCCTCTTCTGGGCGCGCAACGGCGTGGACGGTTTCCGCTGCGACGCGGGGTACATGATCCCCGAGGCGACGTGGAAGTACATCGTCGCCCGCGTCCGCACGGAATACCCCGACACGGTCTTCATGCTCGAAGGGCTCGGCGGGAAGATCGAGGTGACGGACGCGCTGCTCAACCGCGCGGGGCTCGACTGGGCCTACTCCGAGATCTTCCAGACCTACGACCGGGGCGCATTTGAGTGGTACCTGCCCGGCGCGATCGCGCGGGCGCGCGCCCACGGCACGCTCGTCCACTTCGCCGAGACGCACGACAACGACCGCCTCGCGAAGGGCGGGCGCGTCTGGGCGCGCCTGCGCGTCGCGCTCGCGGCCCTCCTCTCCCACCAGGGCGCGTGGGGCATCGCGAACGGCGTCGAGTGGCTCGCGACCGAGAAGATCGACGTCCACGGCAGGAACGACCTCAACTGGGGCGCGCCGGACAACCTCGTCGACTTCATCGCGCAGTTGAACCGCCTCGTCGCGCACCACCCCGACTTCGCGGGCAACGGCCCGATCACGCTCGTCGAACGCGGCGCGGGGAACTTCCTCGCCGTCGTGCGCGGCCTGACGCTCGTCCTCGCGAACCTCGACTGCGCGCGCGGCGTCTCGGCGCACTGGGACGTCGCCGCGTTTCCCGCGTCGAGCGACCCCGACGATCTTCTGCTCGGCCGCCGCGTCCACGCGGAGGACGGCCTCTGGCTCGAACCCGGCGAGGTGCGCGTCCTCTCCCACTGCCCCTGCGCCGAACTGCCGCCCCCGCCCCTGCCGCCCGTGCCGGAGGGCTTCGCCGTCGATTGGACCTACCCCGAGGATGTCCGCCGCGACGTCTGCCTTCCCGTCGGAAGCGTCCTGCGCGTGACGGCGCCGCATCCGTTCCGCGTGCGCCTGAACGACGGCGAGACGACCTGCGCCGTCCAGCGGAGCCGCCTTGTGGGCGGCGTTCACGAGGTCCGCTTTGCCGCGCCCGCCTACACGGGCGACGGAACGCGCGCCGCCGCGCGCACGCTCGTCCTCTCCCTCTACGCGCCGTCGGGCCTCGTGCGCACGGCCGCGCGCATCCTTCTCACGCCGCCCGCCGAGGCGGTGCGCGTGAAGGGCGTCTACACGGGCGACGAAATCCGCCGCAACCTCGCCGCGCCCGGCGCGGGGGGGCTTCTGGAGACGGTGCTTTCGGACGGCGCGGGCTCCGCAAGCCGCGTGAAACTCGCCTGGGGCGAAATCCGCAGCCAGTACGACGCGCTCTTCGCGGCGAACCCGAACCCGCGCGTCCCGGCCGACCGCCTGGTCCTCTGGACGCGCTGCCGCGCGTGGCTGCAGTACGAGGGGTATTCGCGCGCGTTCAACGCCGACTGCATCGAATCGTTCCGGGCCGATCCCGCCGGACGGATGGCCGAATGGACGTTCGTCGTCCCCTGCGGCCTTGGGCGCGTCGCGAGGTTTCGCTTCCGCCTCGCCCTCGCACAGGGCGGTACGGGCGGGGCGAGCCTCCTCGTCGAGCGCCTTGCGGGGACGGATGCCGACGACGTGGGGCCCGTCACGCTCGTCTTCCGCCCCGACCTCGAATGGCGGAGCTTCCACGCCACCACGAAGGCCCGGGGCGCCGTCGAAAACGCCTTTGCGACGGCCACGCGCACGCTGGACCGGGACGGGGCCGTCCGGGGCTTCGCCTTTGCCCCATACGGGAAGGGGGAGCAGTTCGCAATGACCCTCGACGGGGGCGTGTTCCACCCGGAAGGGGCGTGGTCGTACTGCGTGTCCCACGCCGAGGAGGCCGCGCGCGGACAGGCGGATTGCGGCGATCTCTACTCGCCCGGCTGGTTCTCCTGTACCGTGGGCGTCGGAACCGCCGTCTCCCTCGGGGGCCGCTATGTGAACGGCCGCGATTCGGGCAGGGCGTGTGTCCCGTGTGACCCCGGACGCGCGTCCCCGCCAATGACCGACGTTGAACGTCCCGCCTCCCTCCCGTTGGACGCCGCCCTGCGCGAGGCGCTGCGGCTCTTCGTCGTGAGGCGCGACGACGTGAAGACCGTGATTGCGGGCTATCCGTGGTTCCTTGACTGGGGACGCGACACGTTCATCTTCCTCCAGGGCGCGATTCCGGGCGGCTTCGTCAAGGAGGCGCTTGACATCGTCGAGGCGTTCGCGCGCTTCGAGGAGAACGGCACGCTGCCGAACATCATCTACGGCGAGACGGCGGGTAACCGCGACACGGTGGACGCGCCGCTCTGGTTCATCCGCACGCTCGCCGTGCTGGGCGAGAAGGCCGCGCGCTTCCGCCCCGTCGCCGAATCGATCGTCGCGCACTACGTGACGGGTACGCCGAACGGCATCCGCGTCGATCCCGCCTCGGGCCTCGTCTGGTCGCCCCCGCACTTCACGTGGATGGACACGAACTACCCCGCCTGCACGCCGCGCGTCGGCTACCCCGTCGAGATCCAGGCCCTCTGGATCGCCGCGCTGCGGTATCTCGGTGGCAAGAAGTGGAATGTCCTTGCCGACCAGGCGACGGCGTCTCTTGTCCGGTTCTTCGTCCGCAAGGACGAAGTCGGAGGTCTCTATGACTGCCTTGACGCGCCGGACGGCGAACCCGCCGCGCAGGCGACGCCCGACTGGGGCGTGCGCCCGAACCAGCTCTTCGCCGTCTCCCTCGGCGCGTTCGACGCGCTGGCGCCGGCCCGGCGGCAGGCGCTCGAACGGGCCGTCGTGCGCGCGACGGCGCGGCTCGTCGTCCCCGGCGGCATCCGCTCGCTCGCGGCGGACGACGCCCGCTACCGGGGCGTCTACGCGGGCGACGAGGACACCGCGCGCAAGCCCGCCTACCACAACGGCACCGTCTGGGCCTGGCCGTTCCCGCTGTACGCGGAGGCGCTTGTGAAGACGCGCCTCGCCTCGAAGGCGACGGCGCGTTCGCTCCTCGCCTCCGCCGTCGAGAATCTCAACGCGGGGTGCGTCTGCCACCTCTCCGAGATCGCGGACGGCGACGCGCCGCACGCGCAGAAGGGCTGCCGCGCGCAGGCCTGGAGCGTGAGCGAACTCCTCCGCGTCTGGCTCGCGCTCGCGCCCGATAGATGACGCGGCGTGGGGCACGATGACCTGTGCTGACCGCGTGGTTCCGCGCAGCGTCCGCTTGAGGGTAATAAAAAGGACCACGGCTTCTTGACAGGGCAAGTTAGCCGTGGTAAACTTAGTGCCGTCTAACAAAAGAAGGCGGCAACATTCAGATGGAAGGTTTGCGGACATGATGCGGCAGGAGAGACGGCGGCTTGACGGACGCGGGACGCGGGCGGAGACGCCCGGGATCGACGACGCGCACCGGCGCGCGCTGCTGCGCTTCCTGCTGGTGAAGACGGCGGCCGTGCGGCGGGGCGTCAAGCCGGCGGAACTGCTGCGGGTGCGGCACTGCTATGCGCAGACGAACGCGGAAGGGTTCCGCTTCTGCCTGTACCGGCGCGACATCTACTTCACGCTGCGCCTCGCGTATGTGGAGTTGAAGGTGGAGGAGGCGAGTTCGCTCGTCCTGTTCTACGATCCGCAGGCGCTCGCGGCGACGCTGGACGAGCCGCACAACCGCCGGTGGCTTGTCCGCATGGGCTATCCGGCGGAGGGGACGGCGGAGGACTTCCTGCGCGAACTGGTGCGCCGGGCCCGTGGGGAGACCCTGCCGCACGAGGTCGGCGTGTTCGTGGGCTATCCGCTCAAGGACGTCATCGGGTTCGTGCGGCGCCTTCCCGCGACGCCGCTCCACAACGGCCCCTGGCGCGTCTACGGCAGCGCCGTCGAGTCCCTGCGGCGGATGCGCCTCTACGCGCGCGTCGAGGCGTGGGCGGCGCGGGCGCTCAGCGAGGCGCCGTCCCTGGAGGCCTTCTACGCGATGATTCCACCGTTTCAGGTAACAACGCAACAGTAAACAAGGAGTACGGAAAATGGACAAGGTACATGTCATCTACGGCAGCACGACCGGCATGACCGAGGCGGTCGCCCAGCGCATCGCGGCGGACTTCGGCACGACGGCCCTCAACGTCGCGTCCGCCGGGGCGGACGCCTTCGACGCGGAGCTGGTGATCCTCGGCACCTCCACCTGGGGCTGCGGCGACCCGCAGGACGACTGGGCGGCCACGGGGCTTCCGCTGCTGGAGGCGGCGGACTGGACGGGCCGGAAGGTCGCGGTGTTCGGCCTCGGCGACGCCCAGGGCTTCGCCGACACGTTCTGCGACGCGGCCGCGGACCTCGCGAACAAGGCGGTGGAGAAGGGCGCGACGCTCGTCGGCACCCTGCCGCTCGACGCCTTCCCGGGCGTGAGCTCGAAGATCGTCGCGGGCGACCGCCTGCTCGGCCTCGCGCTTGACGAGGCGAACGAGGCCGACAAGACCGACGCGCGCCTCGCCGCCTGGGAGGAGGCCGTCAGGGCCGGCCTCTGACAGCGGCGCAGACGCTGAAGCGAATTTCCTTTCCCGATGCCCGCGGCGCTCCTTCTCGTCGCGGGCTTTTCCTTTGCCGCCTGGAATGTTCCGGCGCGCGATGGACCCGCGCCGCCCCCGGCGCGTGGCGCGGTGGGGCGATGCGGCAGAATATGCTAAACTGTTCCGCATCATGAAGATACAGCTCGTTTGCCTTTCCTCGTTCGCGGCGCTCTGCGCCGGGGCCAAATTCATCGAGGCGCACGTCGAGACGCGCGCCCCCGTGCAGGTGAAGACGGAGGCCGTCGCCGGCAAGGCGCCCTCCCTGCTGCCGCCCGGAAAGAAGTGGACGCTCGTCTGGCACGACGAGTTCGACCGGAAGGAGATCGACCGGACGAAGTGGATGTGCCGCGAGAGTTTCTGGGGATACGACTTCCCGGCCTTCGCGCACGGCTTCGAGGGCGTGGAGATGACGGGCGAGACGGTGAAGCTCAACCTCATTCGGAAGGGGGACGACTTCACGTCCCCGCACCTCCAGACCGGCTCGCTCACCTACGACATCCCGCGCGACACGTCCGGCTTCTGGCCGTTCGGCAAGCGGAAGAAGCCCCTCTTCATGAAGAAGTACGGCTACTTCGAGATCCGCTGCCGCCAGCCGAAGAACCCCGGCTGGCACGCGGCGTTCTGGCTCCAGGCGCCCGGCGTCGGCTCGCACCCGGACGCGGGCGTCTGCGGCGTCGAGACGGACATCATGGAGAACTACCAGCAGTTCACGAAGGGGAAGATCGTGGGCGGCAACGGCTGGGGCGGCTACGGCCGGGATTCCTGCTGGTACGACCACTTCGAGTGGACGCACGAGGAGACACCCGACGGCTGGCACCATTACGGCTGCGACTGGACGCCCGAAGGCTACACGTTCTACTGCGACGGCAAGAAGGTGGGCGAGCAGAACTACCCCGTCTCGCACGTGCCGCAGTTCCTGCTCGTCTCCACCGAGCCGGGCGGCTACCGCAAGGCGGGGAGCGACGGCGGCCTCACCGCCGGGCGCAACGCGAAGAGCTGGGGCACGCCCGATCCGCGCCTCTTCAAGGCCCGGCTGCCCGACTGCTTCGAGGTCGATTTCGTGCGCGTGTACGACGCGGCGCCCGTGCCCGAACCGCCGCTCGCGCATCCCGCCGAACCCGCGCTCCGCGCGTGGGCGGACGCCGCCTGGGCGCGCGTGATGGCCACGTTCTACTCCCCGAAGACGGGCGGCATCTACATCACGGCACCGGACAAGGTGAACCCCGCGAAGGACTTCCCGGGCGGCCTCCTCAAGCCCGAGTTCGGCTACGGCACGGGCCTTGAGGACTGCGCGATCAACGGCGGCGTGGCCCTGAGCGGCCTCGTCGACAAGTGGCTTGTCACGCGGGACGCCGCCACGGCGGCAGACGCCGCGAAGATCGCGCGCGGCCTCCTCAACCTCGCGACGGCCCACCCGTACAAGGGGTTCGTCGCGCGCGGCCTCTGCGTGGAGGACGGCACCTCCATCTGCCGCCTCTCGTCCCGCGACCAGGTGACGCACTGGATGCACGGCCTCTTCCGCTACGTCGCGGCGGACGGCCTGGCGCCGGACGCGCTGAAGCGCGAGATCCGTGCGGCGTTCGCGGCGGTCGCCGCGCGGATGGCGCGCACCGTCACCCAGGCGAACGAATGGAACTTCCTCCAGGCGGACGGCACGCCGGACCCGCGCGGCATCTGCAAGATGCGCGAGGTACAGCCGCACGAGGCGGCGCGCCTCGCGATGGTCTACGCGCTCGCGGGGAAGGTGACGGGCGACGCGCACTGGACGCAGCTCTACCGGACGCACCGCGCGGAGGCGCTGGAGGGCTCGTGCGCGCTCGGGACGTGTCCCGATTCCGTCGTGCGCAACCTGATGCCGGACTACACGCTCATCCAGATGAACACCTCCCTGGAGGCGATCCTCGCCGTCGAGACGGACGAGAAGTACCGCGCGAAGGCGATTGGCGCGATGGTGACGTGCGCCCGCCTCGCCCGCGAACGCGCGCCGCGCATCGCAGGCGCCGACACGCGCTACCTCTGCGGCTGCGCCGAGGTCCACCTCGCGCAGATGATGGTGCCGCAGGGCGCCTTCGCCTACGGCCCCTACCAGCGCGCGCTCCTCGCGAACGCGATCACGCACGTGCCGGCCGAGACGGTGGGCGCCACGCGCGCCTGCCACCTCTTCGCCGCCTACTGGCGCGCGAAGCGTCTGGGCCTCTGGACGGAAGGGGCGCGGTGACATGGCGCGCCGCCGCGTTTTGATCCTGGGGACGGGACTCATCTCCCGCTTCCACCAGCAGGCGGTCGAGACGAGCGACCGGCTTGAACTCGCGGGACGCATCCCGTTCCGCACGGGCGACTGGAGGGCCGCGCTCGCACGGGCGGACGCCGACTTCCTCGTGGTCGCGACGGCGAGCGGCGCGCACGACGAGGCCGTCCTTGCCGCCGCCGAACGCCGTCTGCCGGTGCTCGTGGAGAAGCCGCTTGCGATTTCGACGGCCCGCCTCGACGCATTGGCTGCCGCCTGCGCCGCGACGGGAACGCCGCTCGGGTGTATCTGCCAGACGCGGTGGACGCCCGCGTTCCAGGCTACCTTGTCCGCCGTGCGGGTGGGAAGGCTCGGCCGCCTCACCTACGCGCGCGTCGCGGTGCCGTGGTGGCGCGACGACGCCTACTACACGGAATCGGACTGGCACGGCACGCGCGCGCTGGACGGCGGCGGCGCACTGATGAACCAGTCCATCCACATGATCGACTGGCTCACGGCGCTCATGCCGCCCGTCGCGGAGGTGCGGGGCTTCACGGCGACGCTTGCGCACCCGATGGAGACGGAGGACACCGCCTGTGCGGCGATCCGCTTCGAGGGCGGCGCGCTCGGTGCCGTCTACGGCGCGACGAGTTCCTGGCCGGGCCGCGCGAAGACCCTGGAGGTGACGGGCACGAAGGGGACAATCGTCCTCCGCGACCACGCCATCGCCGAATGGACATTGGCCGACGGCACGCCGCCGCCGAGGCTGGAGACGGCGCAGACGGCGGCGCATGGCTCCAGCCGTCCCGACCAGCTCGACAGCTCGCTCCACCGCGCCTGTTTCGAGGCGTTTGCCGCCGCGCTTGACGGCGGCGACCCCTACCCCGTCGACGCGGCCGCCGCACGCCGCAGCATCGACCTCATCGAGCGCATCTATGCTCGGGAGGGACGCGCTTGTCGCGTCCGCCCACTAGGCTCGTGAGAACGCACTCGGGAGGGACGCGCTTGTCGCGTCC
>URIT01000080.1 GCA_900547945.1 uncultured bacterium | reverse complement strand
ACGCCGTTTTGCGTCCGAGAAATCAGGGCCTATTCAAAAAATCGGGATAAGGGTGCAGGCGACGCGAGATTCCGCATCCGGGGAAGGGACGCACGCCGCCGCGTCCGGGCACCGGAAGAAGTATGCCGCATCGTCCCCGCGTCAGTCGGCAAGCGGGAAGTCGCGGGCCTTGAACGACACGGTGACGGGCGTGGAGACCATGACGAGACCTTTCCCTTGAAGCGCTATTCGATGACGACGCTCGTGCCGACGTCGCACATGCCGCGGAGCTTCTCCGCGTTCCAGTTCGCGAGGCGGAAGCAGCCATGCGACTCCGCGCGGCCGATCCGCTCGGGGGAGGGCGTGCCGTGGATGCCGTAGGTGGGCAGGGAGAGGCCGATCCACGACGTCCCGACCGGGTTGTTCGGCCCGGGCGGGTAGATGTGGCGCGCGATGCGCCCGCCCGGCCCCGCACGCGGCGCGGTGTAGGTGTAGTTCGGCTTCGGGACGAGCGCCGTCACCTGCACCTCCCCGGCCGGGGGGCGCTTGCTCTTCTCCGCCGCGATCGAGCAGGGGAAGAGGCCGATCATCCGCCCCGCCGCGTCGAAGGCCGTGATTTCGAGGCGGGCGAGCGAGACGCGCAGGACGCTCGCCTCGCCGAGGGGGAAGCGGCGGGAGGCGCCGCGCACCGCAACGGGCGTCGTCCGGGGAAGGACGACGCGCGCGCCGGCGGGCGGGTTCGGCCAGGCGAGCGCGGGGTTGAGACGCCGCAGGAGCGTGACGGAACAGTGTCCGCGTTCGGCGAACATCTCCGCGAGGGATTCGTACCCCATCGTGGCGAGCTGCGCCTTCTCGGCGGGCGCGGCGGGAATCCGCCCGCACGCCGCATGGTCCGCCGCCGTCACGACGACCGTCTCGAAAAGGTTCGTCTCCCCCGCGAAGAACCGCGCATGCGCCGTCGCCTCCGCGCCGGGAACGTACGCGAGGCCGTTCACGGCGCAGTAGGTCGCAAGCGCCACCTGCGTCTTGCGTCCGCACTGTCCGTCGAGCGTGTTGCAGGAGAACCCCCGGCGGTCGAGGCTGATCTGGAGCGCGAGGACGCGCTGCTCCCGGGGCGACAGCGGCATGCAGGGCTGCGGCGCACCGAAGAGAACGCCGCACCCGGACAATGCCGCCACGCAAGCGAGCAGGTTCTTTGCCGAACGGAGAGCCATGCCGCCTAGCACTTCTCCAGCGCCTGCTTCAGGTCGGCGATGAGGTCGTCGGGGTCTTCGAGTCCCACCGAGAAGCGGATGAGGTCCGGCGGGATGCCGGCGGCCACAAGCTGTTCGTCGGTCAGCTGGCGGTGCGTGTGCGAGGCGGGGTGGAGGACGCAGCTCCAGGCGTCGGCGACGTGCGTGACGATGCCGATGAGCTTGAGGGCGTCCATGAACCGGATGGACGCCTCGCGCCCGCCCTTGATGCCGAACGTCATCACGCCGCAGGGGCTCGGTCCCTTGAACTGCTTCACCACGAGCGCGTGGTCGGGGGAGTCGGGGAGGCCCGCGAAGTTGACCCACGCGACCTTCTCCTGCGCGCGCAGCCACGTCGCGATCTTGAGCGCGCTCTCCGCATGGCGGCGGATGCGCACGTGGAGCGATTCGAGGCCGATGTTCAGCAGGAAGGCGTTGAACGGCGAGGGGATCGCGCCGTAGTCGCGCATGAGCTGGGCGGTACACTTGACGATGTAGGCCATCTTGCCGAAACTCTTCACGTAGGAGAGGCCGTGGTAGGAGGGGTCGGGCGCGACGAGGCCGGCGAAGCGGTCGGGGTACCGGGACCAGTCGAAGGCGCCGCTGTCGACGATGCAGCCGCCAACCTGCGAAGAGTGTCCGTCCATGTACTTCGTCGTCGCGTGCGTCACGATGTCGCAGCCGAATTCGAAGGGACGGCAGAGGACCGGCGTCGGGAACGTGTTGTCCACGATGAGCGGCACGCCGAAGCGGTGGGCGGCCTCGGCGAACTTCGCGATGTCGAGGACGACGCCGCTCGGGTTCGCGACTGTCTCGCCGAAGACGCACTTCGTGTTCGGGCGGAACGCGCGCGCGATCTCCTCCGGCGGGGCCTTCGGGTCGACGAACGTCGTCTCGATGCCGAGCTTCTTCAGGGAGACGGCGAGCAGGTTGAACGTGCCGCCGTAGATCTGCGCGGAGGCGACGACGTGGTCGCCCGCCCCGCAGAGGTTGAGGATTGCGAACGTCGAGGCGGCCTGCCCCGAGCTCGTGAGGATCGCCGCCACGCCCCCCTCCAGCGCCGCGATCTTCTTCGCGACCTGATCGTTCGTGGGGTTCGCGAGGCGCGTGTAGAAGTAGCCGCTCACCTTCAGGTCGAAGAGGTCGGCCATCTGCTCGCTCGTCTCGTACCTGAAGGTGGTCGAGGCGTAGATCGGCACCTGGCGCGGCTCGCCCTTCTTCGGCTGCCAGCCGCCCTGGACGCACAGTGTATCAACGGTCATGTTTTTCTCCTTCCAGTCTTTCATTTGAGGCCCGAACGCTCAACGACTTAACTACTTAACTACTAAACCACTTAACCACAACTTAACTACTTAACCACTTAACCACAACTTAACTACTTAACCACTTAATCACTTAATCACTTCCTGACGGTGCCGTCGCCCGTGACGACGTACTTGTAGGTGGTCAGCTCCTCCAGGCCCATCGGACCGCGCGCGTGGAGCTTGTCCGTGGAGATGCCGATCTCGGCGCCCATGCCGAACTCGGCGCCGTCCGTGAAGCGCGTCGAGGCGTTGTGGTAGACGGCCGCCGAATCGACGAGGCGCAGGAACGCCCGCGCCCGCGCGGCGTCGTTCGTCACGATGCAGTCGGAATGGTGCGAGCCGTGGCGGTTGATGTGGTCGATCGCCGCATGGACGTCGCGGACGATCCCCACGTTCATCTCAAGAGACAGGAACTCGCGTCCCCAGTCCTGCTCCGTCTCGTGCAGCACGACGCCCCGATCCGCCGCCCACGCCCGCACCATCGGCAGGAAAAGCGGCGCAAGCCTTTCGTGGACGAGCAGGCATTCCGCCGCGTTGCAGGCGCTCGGACGCTGGACCTTCGCGTTGTCGAGGATCGCAAGCGCCATCGCGAGGTCGGCCTTGTCGTCCACGTAGACGTGGCAGACGCCCTTGTAGTGCTTGAGGACGGGGACGAGCGCCGCCTCGCACATCGCGCGGATCAGGCGCTCGCCGCCGCGCGGGATCGCCACATCCACGTACTCCGGCATCCGCACGAGCGCGCGCACGCCCGCGTGGTCCGTCGTCTGCACAAGCAGCACCGCGTCGAGGAGCACGGACGGATGCGCCGTGCCGCACCAGCGCGCGAGCCCCTTCTGCACGGCCTCGGCGAGCGCCCGGTTCGAACGCAGCGCCTCCTTCCCGCCGCGCAGGATGATCGCGTTCGAGGTCTTGAAGCAGAGCGCCGCCGTGTCGACGAAGACGTTCGGACGCGACTCGAAGACGACGGCGACGACGCCCAGCGGTTCGCGCACCTTCACGATGTGGATGCCGCTCGGGCGGTCGCGCTCCAGCAGCGTCTCGCCCACGGGGTCGGGCAGCTGCGCCACGAAGCGCACGCCGTCCACCATCGCGCGGAACCGCGCGGGCGTGAGCGTGAGCCGGTCGACGAGCGCGGGCGCAAGGCCCGCCGCGCGCGCGGCCGCGACATCCTCCGCATTCGCCGCCGCGATCTGCGGTTCGGCCGCCTCCAGCGCCTCCGCCACGGACAGCAACGCAGCATTCTTGTCGCGCGTCTCCAGCGTCCGCAGCGCGCGCGACGCGGCGCGCGCCCTCTTCCCCAGGTCCCGGATTTCATCTTCAACCGTCATTTCTCCACCCTTTCCTTGAAAGGCTCCAACACCAACTCGGCGACCTCGCACGCATCGGCCTCATGCGCCTTCAGAACCTCGATGAACGCGGCCGTGGCGCCCTCCGGCGCGACGAGCCCCTTCCTCGGCGAACGCTTCGAGAGGCGCACGCCCTGATACCAGAGGCCGTCGCCGACGGACGCCCCGTTGCCGTCCTCGAAGCGCAGGCGCACCCACACGGGCGCGCCGCCCTTCTTCAGCCTCACGGCAAAGCGCAGCCGCCGGTCTCCCGCCGGCACCGTGCAGCGGCGCCGTTCGACCACGGGACCAAGCTGCGTCGGCGACGCGGCGGGCACAACGGGTGGCGGCGCGAGCACCTCCGGACCCGGTACTTCGGCGATCTTCACGTCCGACAGATCCTCGCGCGGCGGCAGGGCGCTCACGAAGTGCGCCGCGCACCACACGCCCGCGAGCGCCACGACGAGCGCGCCCACGACGAACGCCGCCCCGAACGGTCCGTGCGGACGCGGGGCCGGGGCGGGCGGAGCGGCGAAGGAAGGGGCAACGGGCGCCGTTTTCTTCTTTTTTTCCTTCCCGGACTTTCCGAAACGTTCGGCGCCCCGTACCTCGGCGTGGCGGCGCTCCTCCGCGCGCGCGCGCATCCAGGGCGCCTCGTCAAGCCCCTGTCCGTTCATCTTCGCGCGGTAGCCCTCCAGATCAAAGGGCAGCGAGCGGAAGGAGACCGTGCCCGTTCCGTCATCGTAGAGGCAGTAGAAGCTGCGGCACACGCCACTGCGGGGATACCCCACGCTTCCCACGTTGACGAGGTAGCGCTTGCCCGGCTCCAGCACGAAGTCCATCGGCTCCAGCGCATGCGGCTCGCCGCTCGTTCCCAGCACGAAGATGCCGGGCTTGTGGCTGTGGCCGACGAAGAGGAGCGGTTCGGCGCGCGCGCGCCAGGAGGGCCGCGCGTCAGACGGCTCCAGCACGTAGTTGAACCGCGTGGGATCCGAGAACTCGCCGTGCGCACAGGCGAAGCCCCCCGCCGGACCGGGGAAATCGCAGACATGCGGCAGGTGGCGCAGCCAGTCGAGCGCGGAAGGCGCGAGCGCCGCGCGGTGCCGCGCCACGGCGGCGGCGGCAAAGGAGGTGAAGTCCTCCACGGGGAACCGTCCCGACACGGCATCGTCGTGGTTGCCCGCAAGGCACACATGCGCCCGGCGGTAGACGAGCTCAAGCGCCGCGACCGGATCGGGACCGTATCCGAGTACGTCACCGAGGCAAATGATCTTCTCCGCACGCGCATCGGCGGCATCCGCGAGAACCGCCCGGAGCGCGGTCTCGTTCGCATGGACGTCCGAGATGATCGCGTAGCGCATGGGGAGCCCCCTTCTAGAGCGCGCTGCCGGGCACGAAGGTGCCAACGTCGCGCCCCGCGAAGATGCGGGCAAGCACGTGCGGCTGCACGGCGTTCGCGATCACCACGTTCGCGCCGCTCCTGGCGGCGTTCTGCACGGCCTTGAGCTTCGAATCCATGCCGCCCTTCGAGAGCGAGCCCTTCTCGCCGGGCTTCACGAGCTTGAGCGCGTCGCGCACCTTGCCGATCGCGGGGACCCGCTTCCCCTCCGCGTCGAGAAGGCCGTCCACCGTTGTGAGGAGGACGAGCGCGTCGGCGTGGACGAGCTTCACGATGAGGGAGGAGAGCCAGTCGTTGTCACCGAAGGTGAGGCCCTTCAGCTCCTCGTCCGCCACGATGTCGTTCTCGTTGATGACGGGCACGATGCCCGCGCGCACGAGGTGGTCGAGCGACCGGCGGAGGTTCGCGACGCGGCGGCGGTCCGCGAAGTCGGAGTGCGTGAGGAGGACCTGGCCGATCTTCACGCCGCGCGCGGCGAAGAGCCGTTCATACTCGGTGATGAAGCGCGGCTGGCCGACGGCCGCGCACATCTGGACATCCGAGACCTCGGCGGGACGGGCCTTGAGCCCCAGCGCCTCGACGCCGGCGGCGACCGCGCCCGAACTCACGAACAGCACCTCCGGCCCCATCTTGCGCAGTTCGCAGACGCCGTTGACGACGCGCCGCAGCGCGGCGGAGTCGGGGCGGCCCGTCTTCTTCGCGATCGAGTGCGTGCCGACCTTCACGACGACGCGCCGCGCGTCCCGCAACACCGCGCGCTCCCTCAACAGATTGTCAGATTCTTTCATCGGTGGATAGTATAACAAAAAAGGCGCCGCGGGGGCGACCACGGGGGTGCGGGCCGCCGAGGACGTCGGCCCCTACCACGCCCCACGCCCGCGCGCACCACATGGTAGGGCGCGACGTCCCCGGCGCGCCGCGCCCTGTCCGCTGAGTGGGGGGGATGAGGTCTTGACTACTTCAGATTCCACTTGAGGACGCCGCCGGAGAAGTCCTTCCGGAGCTTGACGACGAGACGCACGGCCTTCGCCCGGGCCGGAGCGAAGGACACGCCGTTGAAGCGGTTGGCGACGCCGGGGCGTTCCGTCGTGACATCCCGCCACGGCGCCTCGGAGGAGGCCTTCACCTGCACCTTCCAGCTCGCCGGCACGCGGCACGCGCCCACGCCCGTGTCGTCGAACCAGTAGACCTCCGCGCCGGAGACCTCCTCCGCCTCCGGCAGCTCGTACGAGACCCACTCCTCGCTGCCCCTGTGGGGCCAGAAGGTCAGGCGGCGGAGCTTCCGGTCGCCCGAGCCCTTCGGCTCGATCCCGTCGCACAGCGCGTCCGTCGTGTCGGTCTCGCAGCAGTGCGAGGCCTTCGCCTCGAAGGAGGCGGGCACGAGGGCGGGATCGGCTTTCACGGGGAAGAAGACCTGCATCTCGCCGGCGCCGCGGTGGCACCACGCGAAGTACGGAATCAGCGTCAGGGTGGTCGGCGTCGACGCGCAGGACCTGAGGCCGCGCGTCACGGTCCGGGCGGGACATGTCAGCGCGGGATAGGCATTCCCCAGCACGTCGACCGCCGTCTCGGTGAACACGGCGTCGGGCGCGACCGCCTTGTCCAGCGCGCGGCCACCGTTGTCCACGCCCTCGGCACAGTAGAGGATCGGGCCCCTCTCGACCGCGAGACGGTCCCTGTCCGCCGCCACGGCGTCGTGGGCCTTGATGCGGCGCACCGGCATGTTCATGCCGATCGTGACGACATCGCCCCGCTTCCACGCGCGGTCCAGCACGCAGTATCCCTTCCGGGGCTCGGCCTTCACGGCCGCGCCGTTCACCGCCACCGAGAAGTCCGCGAGGGTGCCGGGGACGACCTGCTCGTAGAGGTCGCTCGGCACGGGCCGCCCCACGCACCAGCCCGGGATGCGCACGTGGAGCGCGAAGCGCTGTCCGTCCCTCGACGGCGTCACCGTGACGGTGCTCGTGCCGGACCAGGGATACGCGGTGCGCTGCGCGAGCTTCACGTCGCCGCCCGCGAGATTCAGCCGCGCCTCGGACGCGACGAAGAGGTTCACGTACGCCGCGTCGCCGCGCGTCGCATAGGCGAACTGCGTGATCTGGGGGATGAAGCGGACGATGTTCACCGGGCAGCAGCTGCAGCCGAACCACTTCGACCGACTGTATCCGCCGCGAGACGCCAGGGGATTCTCGTAGAAGAACTCGTCGCCCCCCAGCGAGACGCCGCTCAGGAAGCCGTTGTAGAGCACGCGCTCCAGCACGTCCACGTACTTCGCGTCGCCCCGCATCAGGAACATGCGCTGGTTCCAGAGGGCGTTCGCGATGCTCGCGCACGTCTCGAGGTACGCCCCGTCGTTCGGCAGCTCGTAGTTGGCGCCGAAGGCCTCGCCATCCGGACGCGCCCCGATGCCGCCGCTCAGATGGAGCTTCTTCCCGACGACGTTCGCCCAGAGGGCGTCGATCGCCTTCACGTACGCGCCGTTGCCCGTGAGCGCCGCGACGTCCGCCATGCCGCAGTAGAGGTATCCGGCGCGCACCGCGTGCCCCACGGCCTCGCGCTACCGCGTCACCGGCAGATGGTTCTGGTTGTACGCCCCCGACAATCTCATCTCCTTCTCGCCACCCGCCACGAGATCGCCCTCCTGGGAGAAGACGTTCGCCGCGCGCGTGCCGCCGTTCGCGGCGCCGCGCCGGTCGAGGAAGTGCTTGGCAAGCTCCAGGTAGCGCGCCTCGCCGGTCGCGCGGTAGAGCTTGCAGAGGGCGAGCTCGATCTCCTCGTGTCCGGGCACGGCCTTGAGCTGCGTCGGGCCGGGGCCGAACGTCCGGTCGATGAGGTCGGCCGAGCGGATCGCGACGTCGAGAAGCGTCCGCTTCCCCGTGACCTCATGATAGGCGACGGCCGCCTCGTACATGTGGCCGACGTTGTAGAGCTCGTGGCTGAAGTGGCAGTTGCTCCACCGCGTGGGCCCCATCATGCCGTAGTCCGTCTTGCCGTCCTTCTGCCCGTAGGTGAAGCCGAGCGTGCGGGACGTGTAGAGATAGCCGTCCGGCTCCTGGGCCTTTGCGATCAGGTCGATCAGGTCGTCAAGGTACTTCTCGAGCTTCGGGTCCGGATGCGTCGAGAGCGTGTAGGCCGCGCCCTCGATGATCTTGTAGACGTCGGAGTCGTCGAACGGGATCCCGCGGAACGTGCCCCAGTTGCGCGCCGCCGCGTTGCGGAAGTTCGGGATGCGGGCGTCCTCGCTCTTGCGGAAGTCGGCCCACACCGTGACGAGACGGTTCGTCTCGAAGCGCGGCAGCCAGAACCCCGCCGTCACGGTGACGTTCGTCATCTCGGCGGGGCGGAACGGATAGTCGCCCGCCCAGCAGGCCCCCCATGCCACCAGCGCGCCGAGCGTCACCAGGCGTTTGCAAAGCGAGCGCCCTGCGTCTCGGTCTTTCCGCCGGCGCGATGCCCCCGCGTCAGCCCGTACGCGCAGATTCCCTTCACGTGCTTTTTCCCTCGACATGGATTTCCCTTGTCCTTTCCTTAATCAGCAAGTGCATAATTTGCGCGAACTATATCTAAAATCGCAGTTGATGTCAATGGTCGGGCGCGACGTCCCCGGCGCGCCGCGCCCGCCGATGAACCGGTTCGTGGGTTGTCTCGGCCCCCTTCATTTCGGGTTGCCCTGAGCGGTGGCGTAGAACCTCACTTTCCAAGGCGATTTCAGTTTATCGAAATGGTCATCAGCCGTCAGAACCGCCAAATTGTTCGCCCGCGCTGTCGCCGCGATGATTGCATCCGGCAACTTCATTCCATTGCGCTTGCGGGCGTTCACGACAAGTTGCGTGAACATCGGGTCGTCGGACGGCACGTCGTAAACATGAATGCGAGACCTGAATACCTGATAAAGCCGAACATCTTCTTCCCCTAGTCTCGGAAACGAGAAATACTCCATCTCGGCGATTATCGACGTGGCTATGAAATCGGCATCAGCAAGAACAGAGACCAATTCCGCATTGCCCTTAAGGAACTGGATGATTGCGTTTGTATCGAGAAGGTATCCGTTACCATTCTTCACGCAGCGCCCTCTGCTCTTTTACGGCATCACCTTTCCAACGCAACTTCCCGACGATGTCGGAGAAGTCGTACTTTGGCTTCTGCTCCTCCTCGACCGTATAGACGATTACCTTGCAGACGCATTGCGAATACTCCTTCGGAACCTCGAACGACACGCGGTTCCGCTTTGGGCGGACAATTCTCTCAAGCACTGGCATTTTCTTTTCCTTTGACGCTTAGCCAGCATCATTGTACCAAAAACGAGGGCGCGGCAACAAGTGCGCGCCCTCGTTTGCGGGGGGAAGCCGAGTCGCGTCGATTGAAAAGTAAGCGGGCAGGGGTGACGGAAAAACCTGCCCGTTTAGTCGTGCAAACGGAAGTGCCCACTTTCCCCTGCGGGCGGGAAATGGCATCCTTCGCGCAGGCGCGACGTCCTCGGCGCGCCGCGCCCACGGGGACGTCCATGGGGACGCCAACGGGGACGCGGGCCGCCGAGGACGTCGGCCCCGACCACGCCACACCTTCGCGCGCACCACATGGTAGGGCGCGACGTCCCCAGCGCGCCGCGCCCACGGGGACGTCCACGGGGACGCCAACGAGAACACGGGCCGCCGAGGACGTCGGCCCCTACCAGATGGACTACATCTCGGAGAGCTTCTTCAGGAGCGCGTAGTTCTCCTTGAAGCCCTCCTCGGCCTTCTCAAGCATCGCCGTCGCCTTCTCGGCGCCGACCTTCTTGATCAGCTGCTTGAAGCGGTTCTCGCCGAACTCCTTCGACACCGCGTCCTTCGCGAACGAAACCGTCGCGGACTTGTCGGCGGAGTCGAGCTTCACCTTGCCCGTCGTCGGGTTGTACGTCCAGAGCGGGAAGTGGACGGAATCGACCGCCACCTTCTGGTGCGCCGGGCCCGTCTTCGTGAGGAGGCCCTGCTCGATGCAGTGCGCGTAGGCGATGATGAGCGCCGGGCCGTTGTAGTTCTCGGCCTCGTTGAAGGCCTTGACCGTGGCGACCGGGTTCGCGCCCATCGAGACGTACGCGACGTAGACGTTCTTGTACTGCATCTGCATGAGGCCGAGGTTCTTCTTCGGCTGCGCCTTGCCGGACGCCGCGAACTTCGCGATCGCGCCGGTCGGCGTCGCCTTGGAGGCCTGCCCGCCCGTGTTGGAGTACACTTCCGTGTCCATCACGAGGATCTTGACGTTCTTGCCCGAGGCGAGCACGTGGTCGAGCCCGCCGTAGCCGATGTCGTAGGCCCAGCCGTCGCCGCCAAGGATCCACACGCTCTTGCGCACAAGGTTGTCCGCAACCGCGAGGAGCTGCGCGCAGGTCTGGCAGCCGGCGGCCTTGCCCGCCTCGCAGAAGCCCTTGAGCTCCTTCACGAGCGCGCGCATCTCCTCGACGCCCTGGCCCTTCTCGTCGAACTGGTCGACCTTCTGGATCTTCTCCAGGCAGGCCTTCATGTCGGCGGGCGTCTTGTCGCCCGCGAGCGCCTTGCCGACGAGCTCCATCGCGTAGCCGTGGAGCTTGTCCGCCGACACGCGCATGCCCATGCCGAACTGCGCGTTGTCCTCGAAGAGGGAGTTCGACCAGGCCGGGCCCTTGCCGTCCGTGCGCTGGCAATACGGGGTGGTCGGCAGATTGCCGCCGTAGATCGACGAGCAGCCCGTCGCGTTCGCGATGAGGAGGCGGTCGCCGCAGATCTGGGTGAGCAGCTTGACGTAGGGCGTCTCGCCGCAGCCCGCGCACGCGCCGGAGAACTCGAAGAGCGGGCGCTTGAGCTGGCTGTCGAGGAGCTTCTTCGTGTCGAGCTTCGCCGTGTCGACCTCGGGGAGCGAGAGGAAGAACTTCCAGTTCGCGGCCTCGGTCTCGCGCAGCGGGATCTGCTCGACCATCTTGAGCGCGGGCTTCTCGGCGCCGGGCTTCGACTTCGGGCACTGGACGACGCAGAGCTCGCAGCCCATGCAGTCCTCCGGCGCGACCTGGATCGTCACCTTCTCGCCGAACTTCTTCGTGAGCGCGCCCGCGTCGGCCGACTTGAGCGTCGCCGGCGCCCCTTCGAGCGCGGCGGCGGGGTAGACCTTCATGCGGATCGCCGCGTGCGGGCAGATGATGGAGCAGTTGCCGCACTGGATGCAGGCCGCAGGGTCCCACTGCGGGATGAACGCCGCGACGTTGCGCTTCTCCCACTGGGTCGTGGCGGTCGGCCACGTGCCGTCGTCCGGGATGGCCGAGACGGGCAGCTCGTTGCCCTTCTGCGCGATCATCTTCGCGGAGACCTTCTGGATGAACGCGGGGGCCTCGGCCGGAACGGCCGGCGGCATCTTCGCCTTGCCGGCGGGGGCGGCCGGGTACTTGACCTCCTCGATGGCGGCGGACGCCGCCTCGATGCACTTCCAGTTCATCTCGACGACTTCCTGGCCCTTCTTGGCGTACGCCTTCTCGGCGTAGTCCTTCAGCACCTGGATCGGGTCGAGCACCGTGCCGTCGGCCTTCTTGAGCGTGATGCCCGAGAGCTTGAAGAACGCCGTCTGCAGGACGGTGTTCGTGCGCGTGCCCATGCCGTTCTCGCGGGCGATCTTCGCCGCGTCGATGACGTAGAAGCGGATCTTCTTGTCGATGATCGCCTGCTCCACCTCGTCCGGCATGTGGTTCCACACCTCGGCGGCCGAGTAGGGCGAGGCGAGGAGGAACACGCTGTTCGGCTTCGCGGCCTTGAGCATGTCGTACTTTTCGAGGTACGGGAAGCAGTGGCACGCCGTGAAGTCGGCGGAATTGATGAAGTACGGGCTGCGGATCATCTCCGAGCCGAAGCGGAGGTGGGAGATCGTCACGCCGCCGGACTTCTTGGAGTCGTACTCGAAGTAGCCCTGCGCGTAGTTTTCGGTGTAGTTGCCGATGATCTTGATCGAGTTCTTGTTCGCGCCGACCGTGCCGTCCGCGCCGAGGCCCCAGAACATGCACTCCTTGCGGTCGCCCTTCGGCACGACGAAGTTCTCGTCGCCGAGGATGTAGCGGTTCATAACGTCGTCGACGATGCCCACCACGTAGTGGTCCAGCGGCTTCGCGGCGGCCATGTTCGCGAAGACGTTCGCGCACATCTGCGGCGTGAAGTCCTTCGAGCCGATGCCGTAGCGGCCGGCGAGGACCTTCGGATAGGCGTAGGAAATGAGGCCCTCCTGCTTGGCCTGGCCGATCGCGGCGCAGACGTCGAGGTAGAGCGGGTCGCCGATCGCGCCGGGCTCCTTCGTGCGGTCGAGCACCGTGATGCACTTGACCGTCGCGGGAATCGCGCCGACGAAGTCCTTCATCGAGAACGGACGGTAGAGGTGGACCTTGACGAGGCCGACCTTCTTGCCCTCCTTGACGAGCGCGTCGACCGTCTCGTGGAGCGTGTCGCACCCCGAGCCCATCGCGATTGCGACGTACTCGGCGTCGGGGGCGCCCACGTAGTCATACAGCTTGTACGCGCGGCCCGTGAGCTTCGCGAGCTTGTCCATGTACTTCTGGACGATCGCGGGCGTGGCCTGGTAGTACTTCTCGCAGCTCTCGCGGCCCTGGAAGTTGATGTCGGGGTTCTGCGCCGTGCCGCGCATCGTCGGATGCTCCGGATCGAGCGCGCGCCTGCGGAAGTCCTCCACGAAGCGGTCGTCGATCATCTCGCGGATGACCTCGGTCGGGATCTCGTCGATCTTCTGCACTTCGTGGGAGGTACGGAAGCCGTCGAAGAAGTGGAGGAACGGCACCTTCGCCTCCAGTGTGGACGCATGGGCGACCATCGCCATGTCGTGCGCCTCCTGCACGCTGTTCGAGGCAAGCATCGCGAAGCCCGTCTGGCGGCACGCCATCACGTCGCCCTGGTCGCCGAAGATGCAGAGGCCCTGGCACGCGAGCGAACGCGCGGAGACGTGGAACACGGTCGGGGCGAGCTCGCCCGCGATCTTGTACATGTTCGGGATCATGAGAAGGAGGCCCTGCGACGCCGTGAAGGTCGTCGTGAGCGAGCCCGTCGTGAGCGAACCGTGCACGGCGCCGGCCGCGCCGCCTTCCGACTCCATCTCGACGATCGACGGGATCGAACCCCAGATGTTCGTCTTGCACGCCGAGGCGAGCTCGTCGCACGTTTCCGCCATCGGCGAGGACGGCGTGATCGGGTAGATCGCCGCGACTTCCGAACACGCGAAGGCGATCTGGGCGGCCGCGGTGTTTCCGTCGACCATGATCTTCTTGGCCATGAACTAATCTCCTTGGGAGTTGTGAGAAATTTTCTGTATATTATGGCACACAACCCCAAAGTTAGACAACGGTAATTTTAAGGCGGCCCCATCCCGCCTCCCCAAGCACAGCGCGCCGCCCGGAAAGGGCGGCGCGCGGCATTTCAGATGGAACGGAACCGGCTTAGAGCTTGTCGTTCGAGCCGAGCACGTTCACGATCTTGTGGATGTAGAGCTTCTTCATCTCCTCGCGCGCCGGCGAGAGGTACTGGCGCGGGTCGAACTGCTCCGGGTGCTCCGCGAAGTGCTTGCGGATCGCCGCCGTCATCGCGAGGCGCGAGTCGGAGTCGATGTTGATCTTGCACACGGCGCTCTTCGCGGCCTCGCGCAGCTGCTCCTCCGGGATACCCACCGCGTCCGGCAGCTTGCCGCCGAACTTGTTGATGATGTCGACGTACTCCTGCGGGACGCTGGACGAACCGTGGAGGACGATCGGGAAGCCCGGAAGCTTCTGCTCGACGGCCTTCAGCACGTCGAACGCGAGCGGCGGCGGGATCAGCTTGCCCGTCTTGGGGTCGCGCGTGCACTGCTCGGGCTTGAACTTGTAGGCGCCGTGCGAGGTGCCGATCGAGATCGCGAGCGAATCGCAGCCCGTCTTCGTCGCGAACTCCACGACTTCCTCGGGCTTCGTGTAGTGGCTTTCCTCGGCCGCCACCTCGTCCTCCACGCCGGCGAGCACGCCGAGCTCGGCCTCGACCGTCACGTCGTACTGGTGGGCGTATTCGACGACCTTCTTGGTGAGGGCGATGTTCTCCTCGAACGGAAGCGAGGAGCCGTCGATCATGACGGACGAGAACCCGCTGTCGATGCAGCTCTTGCACGTCTCGAAGCTGTCGCCGTGGTCAAGGTGCAGCACGATCTGCGGATGCGCGCAGCCAAGCTCCTTGGCGTATTCGACCGCGCCCTGCGCCATGTAGCGGAGGATCGTGGGGTTCGCGTACTTGCGCGCGCCCTTGGAGACCTGCATGATGACGGGGGACTTCGTCTCGACGGCGGCCTGGACGATCGCCTGCATCTGCTCCATCGTGTTGAAGTTGAACGCCGGGATGGCGTACCCGCCCTTGACGGCCTTCGCGAACATCTCCTTCGTGTTGACGAGACCGAGTTCCTTGTAGCTGACCATGTTTGATTCTTCCTTTCTTGGAAAAAATTGAGCCTATATTATACACACGCCGCGCCGTCTTGGCAAGACCCGCGTCACCGCGACAGGTAATGGGTTAGTGGGTTGCGCAGCCCACCAGTCGAATTGAGGGTGCGCCCGCC
>URIT01000079.1 GCA_900547945.1 uncultured bacterium | reverse complement strand
CGTGGCGGCCCGCTGCCGCGCGGCGGCGGCGAAGGTGCGCGCGGAGAAGCCCGATCCGCACGGCGCGAAGTCGGCCGCCGCCCTCCTCGCGCTCGGCGGTCTGCGCGACGCGAAGGAGATGTACCGCGACGTGCTGGGCCGGAACGGGCACGACGGCGTCTCGACGTTCTACGGCTACTACATGCTGGAGGCGATGAGCGCCGCCGGCGAGGGCCGGCGCGCGCTCGACACGGTGCGCGACTACTGGGGCGCGATGCTCGACATGGGCGCGACGAGCTTCTGGGAGGACTTCAACGTCGCCTGGACGAACAACGCGACGCGCCTCGACGCGCTGCCGGCGGCCGGGAAGAAGGACATCCACGGCGACTTCGGCGAGTTCTGCTACCCCGGCTACCGCCACTCGCTCTGCCACGGCTGGAGCGCGGGGCCCGCCGCCTGGTGCATCAACCGCGTGCTGGGTCTGGAGGCAGTGGACGCCGGATGCCGCACGGTGCGCGTGAAGCCGTTCCTCGGCGACCTCGCCTGGGCGGAGGGCGCGCTCGCGACGCCGCACGGCCCCGTGCGCGTGCGCCACGAGCGGCGGGCGGACGGCACGGTCGAGACAAAGGTCGAGGCACCCAGGGGCGTGGCGATCGTGCGCGAATAGGAAAAGGAGAGTCACCATGCGGAAGATGGCTTTGACGACGATTCTGGTGGCGGGCGTGGGGGCGCTGTTCGCAAAGGTCCCCGACGCCGCGCCGGACCGGCTGACCGCGCCCGCGCTGAAGGACTGCCGCGTGCAGGGTCCGATCGGGGCGAAGTTCGAGAAGTTCATGTACGAGCGCTGCTGGGGCCCGTATGCCCGCGGCGTCGTGATGCGCGAGGCGGAGGAGGCCTTTGCGCATCCGGACGACGACGTGTTCAACGCGCCCGCCGGCATGTGGAAGGGCGAGTTCTGGGGGAAGCTCGCGCTTGCCGCCGCGCGCGTGGCGGCCTATCGCGACGACGCGGACTTCACGGCGTTCCTGCGCGCCTCGGCCCGGCGCCTCGTCGCGCACCAGCGCGCGGACGGCTATCTGGGCACGTACCTGAACCCGGAGTTCGTACTGCCGTGCGACCCGGAGACCGCGCGCGCGGCGCTGGGATGGCCCTGCTCCTGGAACTGGAACCTCTGGTGCCGCAAGTACACGCTGTGGGGGCTGCTCGCCGTCTACGACCTGACCGGCGATGCGGACCTCCTCCGGGCGGCCGACCGCGCGATGGCGCAGGAAATCGCGATGCTGCGGAAGCTCGGGCTGCGCCTCTGCGAGACGGGGACGGGGCCCATGCGCGGCCTGCCGCCGTGTTCCACGCTGAAGCCGCTCCTGCTCCTCTACCGCGCGACCGCGAAGCCGGAATACCTCGCGTTCGCGCGGGAGATCGTCGCCTCGTGGTCCGACGGCAGGGGCCCCGCCCCGCAGTTCGCCGCGAAACTCGCCACGGGCGCGTCGATGGATGCGTGGTACCCGGGCGAGACGGGGCTGTGGGCCAAGGCGTACGAGATGATGAGCTGCCTCGACGGGCTGCTGGAATACTACCGCCTCACGGGCGAGAGGGCGAGCCTCGACCTCGTCGTGAAGATGCAGGACCTCATCTGGCGCACGGAGCGCAACCTCGTGGAGAGCGTCGGCTACAACGACCAGTTCACCGGGGCCGCGCGCCACCTGAACGGGACCTCGGAGCCCTGCGACGCGATCCACTGGATCCGCCTCAACTACGACCTCTACCTCATCACGGGCGAGGCGAAGTACGTGAACGCGATCGAGTACACCTACCACAACGCCTTTCTCGCGGGCGTCTTCCGGGACGGGACGTGGGGCGCGCGCGAAGTGCGGTCCCACGGGCGCCACATCGCGCGCTTCGGGCAGAGCGGGATGCGCTTCCAGCACTGCTGCGTGAACAACATGCCGCGCACGTTCATGGACATCGCGCAGCTCGGGGCCGTGCGCGAGGGCGAGGCCGTGCGCGTGAACCTCTACGCGCCGTTCACGGCCGGCTTCGCGGACGCCGAGGTGACGCTGACGGGGGATTTCCCGATCGCGGACAAGGTGACGGCGAAGTTCGCGGTGAAGCGGCCCACCACCGTGAAGTTCCGTCTGCCGCCGTGGTCGAAGCGGACCACCTTCGCCGTGCTGCCGGACGGTAAGCCCGTTGTCCCGCCTGCGGGCGACTGGTACGAGACGCAGGTCCCGGCGGGCGTCACCGTCATCAAGGTCGCGTTCGACATGGCGCCGCGCCTGGAGCACTCCGGCCGCGCCGCGTGCGACGACCTCACGGACTACCGCTTCAGGCGCTGGAACGCCGACGGGCGCGACGCGCGGCGCCTCTACCGCACGACCCCCGCCGCGCGCCTGTTCCGAGGGCCGCTCCTGCTCGCGAAGTCGAAGAACGTCAACGACACGGCGGACGACATTCTCCGGGCCGACCTGAATGGTGGCGACTGGTCGGTGACGCTGCGCCCGTTCACCGACTTCCGCGTGATGGGGGCGTGGGAGGCGACGTTCACGCGCGGCGACGAGAAGTTCGCCGTCTCCGTCTGCGACTTCCCCTCGGCCGGCGACGAGCTCCTGCCCGACGGCGCGGACTATTTTTCGATCTTCTTCTAGTGCGTGGCGGCTGGGCGGAAGGCCGGTTTTCGTGCCCGTGTGGTACGGAAGCCGCGTTTTCCTGAAAAAACTCTACTCCCACGGCGGTGAATGTGATACTATATTGCGCAATTTGTTCCGCATCAGCGGAAGACAAGGAGTAAAAAGAGATGGACATCAACTTCGGTGGCGTCGTCGAGAAGATCGTGACGCGCAAGGAATTCCCCCTCAAGAAGGCCCAGAAGGTCCTCAAGGGCAAGACGGTTGCGGTGCTCGGCTACGGCATCCAGGGTCCGGCCCAGGCGCTCAACATGCGCGACAACGGCATCAACGTGATCGTCGGCCAGCGCAAGAGCAAGGGCGCGAACAGCTCCTGGGGCCGCGCGCTCAAGGACGGCTGGGTGCCCGGCAAGACGCTCTTCTCCATCGAGGAGGCCGCCGAGAAGGGCGACATCATCATGATGCTCACCTCCGATGGTTCCGTCGGCGATGTCTGGAAGAAGATCGAGAAGTACGTGACGCCGGGCAAGGCGCTCTACTTCTCGCACGGCTTCGCGTACGTCTACAACAAGCTCACGGGCGTGAAGCCGGGCCCGGACGTGGACGTCATCATGGTCGCGCCGAAGGGCTCGGGCACGAACGTGCGCCGCAACTTCCTGAACGGCGCGGGCATCAACTCGTCCTACGCCGTGGCGCAGAATGCGACGGGCAAGGCGGGCGACCTCACGCTCGCGATCGGCATCGCGGTCGGCTCGGGCTACCTCTTCCCGACGACGTTCGAGAAGGAGGTGACGAGCGACCTCGTGGGCGAGCGCGGCATCCTCATGGGCGCGTTGTGCGGCGTGATGGAGGCGCAGTACTACACGCTGCGCGCGAACGGCCACTCGCCGAGCGAGGCGTTCAACGAGACGTGCGAGGAGCTCACGCAGTCGCTCGCGCGCCTCGTGGACGAGAACGGCATGGACTGGATGTACTCCAACTGCTCGCAGACGGCGCAGCACGGCGCGCTCAAGTGGCGGCCGCTCTTCCGCAAGGCGACGGAGCCCGTCTTCAAGAAGCTCTACAAGTCGACGAAGACGATGCAGGAGGCCAAGGAGGTCATCCGCGACACGGGGCGTCCGGACTACAAGGAGTTCATGGCCGCGAAGCTGCAGGAGATGCACGACAGCGAGATGTGGAAGGCCGGCGAGGCCGTCCGCTCGCTCCGTCCGCACGAGGGCAAGAAGGCCGGCGCCGACAAGGCCGCGGGCATCAAGGGCCGCAAGATCACGAAGTAGGCGCCCCGCGCCGGAACCGCGATCGGTGAAAATCGCCCGTGCGACGACCTCGCACGGGCGGTTTTTTGCTATACTGAAACCATGCGAAAGATCTTGACCTTGTGCGCGGCGCTGCTTCTTGCGGGCGCCGCCCCCGCCGGAACCGCCTCCGACGCGCCGGAGGCGGCTCCTGTCGTCCTGGAGGAGAAGACCGACTCGCCGCTCGCGGCGTTCGTCGACCTCGACCTGGAGCTGACGTTCTACTCCGCCTACATCTGGCGCGGGCAGATCATGTTCGACACGGCCGTGTGGCAGCCCGCCGGGAACGTCTGGCTCAAGCTCGGCGAGGCGGCCGAGTACGGCAAGATCAAGCTGCGCGCCTGGTCGAACTTCGCCATCAACGGCTACAAGGGCCCGCACCGCTTCGGCGGCATGAGCATCGTCGACGAGACGGTGAGCTACAACTACACGGCCTTCGACTGCCTCGATGTCGAGACGGGCTTCATCCTCTACCAGTTCCCGAACCGCCACGCTTCGGGGATGCGCGAGACGGACGAGTTCCTCGCGGGCGTGCGCTGGCGCAACCCGTACCTCACACCGCGCGCCTACGTGTGGTGGGACTTCGACTCGAACGGCCACAACGACGAGAACATGCTCTACTTCGACTTCGATTTCTCGCGCGCCTTCGCGCTCACCGACGCCCTCACGCTCACGCTCGGCTCCGGCTTCGGCGTCGCGAACGGGTCCTACATGGACCACTACTCGAAAGGCGACGTGAATGGCGTTGCGTTCAACAACTTCCATAGCGACCTGGGCCTCTCTTACCAGCTTACCGAATGGCTCAAGGTGGGCGGCTCGCTCTCCTACTACTACAGCCTGAGCCGGCAGGTGCGCCACAGTCGCTACGACCTCCACGACCACTACAACGCGGGCATCCTGCGCGGCGGCATCCACCTCGTCGCGAACTTCTGAGGTGCGCGCGTCAAATGGGATCGGATGAAAAAGGACGCCGACACGATGGACCTGCCCTTTACACGTGAAGGCCTCTTCGCCAAGCTGCACGGTGCTGCCAGGATGTACTGGGCAACGCGCCGGGATCAGGCCGACAAGCAGAGGAGCCGTGGCGGGCGCGACGCCGGGACGCGCGGGCAGGTCACGGGCGGCAGGCAGTTGGATGGGTTCGCCGCGTTGATCCGGGACGTCGGAATCGCCGCCGGCTTTGGCCCGGACGAGATCTTCTTCAACGCGGCGGTTCCGATCCCGGGGTATTATCGTCCGCAGAAGAATTGGGATGTCGTCTTCTTGAGGGGCGTTCAGCTTGTTGCGGCAATTGAGCTGAAATCCCAGAGCGGAAGTTTCGGAAACAACTTCAACAATCGCTCCGAGGAGGCCCTTGGAGTCGCGCGCGATTTCTGGACGGCATACCGCGAGAAGGCGTTTGGCGTGATCGCGCCGCCCTGGCTGGGGTATTTCCTCTTTGTCGAGGATTCGGAGGCTTCCACGCACCCCGTGGCCCTCGGCAAGGGCCCGATTCCGCCCATGGATGTCTTTGTCGGGTCTTCGTATCTCCGCCGTTACGAAATCCTTTGTGAGCGGCTGATGCTTGAGCGCGACTATCATGCGGCGGCCTTGGTCCTCTCGGACAAGGACACGGCGACCGTGCGTGATGGCGGGGGCGGCGTCTCCGCCTACGCCTTCTTCAAGTCGCTCTATCTTTTCCTTCGGGCACGTTCATGACCTCGCGAATGTCCAGAACGGTCCGCCGGAACGTCACAGGGGAGGTCTTTACGCGGCGTGAAGTCGTCGACCACATGATCCACGAGGTCGCCTATTTTGGAAGGATCCGGAAGTGGTTGGGCGCACGCGTCCTTGAGCCAAGCTGCGGAAGGGGCGCATTCGTCCTGCCGTTGGTCGAGAAGGTCCTTGCCGAAGTCGCGGACTGGACGGATGCGCGGCTGGATTCCTTCTTGACGGCATGCGACATTTCAGAGGACAACATTGAAGCGGCCGCCTCCCGGACGAAGTCCGTGCTGCTGGGCCGGGGATGCCCGAGCGGGCGGGCCGAGGAGCTTGTCCGCACGTGGTTCGTCCGCTGCGATTTCCTGCTTCACGGCTTTGCGCGGAACTTCGATGTCGTGATCGGCAATCCCCCCTACATCCGCTTTGACGCCCTCGCCCCCCAGCTGCAGGGCGAGTACAAGTCACGGTACAAGACGTTCTCGGCGCGCTGTGACATCTACGTCCCGTTCTTCGAAAAGGCCCTGTCGCTGCTGGCGGCGGACGGCGTGCTTTCGTTCATCTGCTCGAACCGCTTCGCCAAAAGCAGCTACGGGAGGAGGTTGCGTTCGCTGATCTCACGGGAATACAGGGTCGCCCTTTATCTGAACATGGAGCACGCCCAGCCGTTCGAGGAGGAGGTTTCGGCCTATCCGGCAATCTGCGTCCTCGACCGCCATGTCGGCGAGAGGACGCTTGCGAAGACGATTGGCGACGCCTCCCGGAAGACGCTGCGGGAAAGCAGGGCGTCCAGGGGGAACCTCTCGGTATTCGACAGCTGGTATCGCGATGAGGCGCCGTGGATCTCGACGAGCCGCGACCGCCGTGATTTCGCGGAGTGGACGTCAAGGGCCTTCCCTGTCATTGAGGAATCGGCGCCCGGGACGCGCATCGGAATCGGCGTCGCGTCCGGCGCCGACGATCTCTATGTCGATGCGCAGAGGGCCTGCGACCTGGAGGAGGGGTGCCTTCTGCCGTTGGTGATGGCGGGCGACATCGCGGACGGCGTGGCCAACTGGCGCGGCCACTACATCTTGAACCCGTATGACAACGACGACGACAGGCTCATGAAGGATCTGGCGGACTATCCAAAGATGGCGGGCTATCTTGAGGCGCATGCCGGGCGGCTCAAGGGGCGCTACTGCGCGAAGAAACATCCCGATGCGTGGTATCGGACGCTGGATCGCATCCGTTATCGCGTGTTGAGGAGCCCGAAGCTCCTCCTACCGGACATCCAGGTCGGCGGAAATGTCGCGCTGGACGAGCGTGGCCGCCTTTACCCGCATCACAATGTATACTGGATCACGTCAAAGGGGTGGGATCTTCGGGCGCTCTGCGTGCTGATGCGCAGCTCTTTTGTGACAAACCAGATGAGATGCCTTTCGGCCGAGATGCGGGGCGGGTTCATACGCTACCAGGCGCAGAACCTCCGAAACGTCCGCATCCCCCATGCCAAAAGCCTTTCCATGGCCGACGTCGAGCGTCTCGCGGCATTGTACGGCGAGCGTGGCCGCGCGGCCGTCGATGCGGCCGTCGATGCTGTCGTTCAGCGGGCGGCTGCCCAGTGCGTGCCGGATCCGGCCATGAAGCGGAGGGAGCCTTTTGAAACGCCTGTGCAGGCGGTTGGATGACGAAAGGAGCAGCAAGGAAATGAAAGGTTGCAAGGCTATGAAAATGAAAAGACGTCACTTCCTGGGGCTGGCTGCGGGCGCGGCCGCGTTCGGCATCGGCGGCCCGGCCTTCGGCCAGAGCCGGGCACGGCAGATCGCGGCGGGGCGGAAGATCCGCGTCGCGCTCATCGGCTGCGGCGGGCGGCTGCGCTCCGTGCTCGTGACGAAGTGCCTGGACGAGGAGATCGTCGCGATGGTCGACCCCGACGCGCCCCAGATGACGTATACGAAGGAGCGCCTCGCGAAGCTCGCGCCGTCCTGCGACCTCTCGAAGGTGAAGACGTTCGCGGACTACCGCGTCTTCCTGGAGCAGATGGGCGACGCGGTGGACGCGGCGATCATCGCCTCGAACCAGCAGTCGCACGCGCCCATCGCGATCGCCTGCATGAAGAAGGGCATCCACGTCTACGTCGAGAAGCCGATCTGCTACTCCGAGGAGGAGGCGGACCTCCTCGCGGCGGCGCAGCGGAAGTACGGCGTCGTCACGCAGGCGGGCCACCACGGCCATTCCGGCCCGTTCCAGCCGCTCGTCGCCGAGTACGTGCAGAGCGGCGCCCTGGGGCAGGTGCGCGAGGTGTGGAGCTGGAGCGACCGCTTCAACGCGCAGCGGGCGCTCAGCCCCGTGATCGCGCCGCCGAAGGGCATGGACTGGGACCTCTGGGTGGGCCCGGCCGAGATGCGCCCCTACCGCCGCTCCTACCTCGGCCAGCGCTGGTACGACATCCGCGGCTTCGGCAACGGCTCGCTCGGCAACATGGGCAACCACGTGCTCGACGCGCCGTTCTGGGCGCTCAACCTGATGGGGACGCCGCCGGCCTCGGTGACGATGGAGGACATGAGCTACGTCTGCCCGGAGTCCTGGCCGACACGCGAGACGATCACCTACGAGTTCCCGGCGCGCCCCGGCATGGACCCCGTGACGCTCCACTGGATGGACGGCATCAAGGACGACGTGCCGATCGACGAGGACGTGCAGTACCACTACGCGAAGCGGGAGTGGATGAACTTCCCGCCGATCGTCCTGGAGCTTGAGAAGAAGTTCAAGATGAAGCTCGGCAACATCGGCACGCTCTTCATGGGCGAGAAGGGCATCCTCTGGGCGGGGCAGTTCGGCAACGCATACCAGTTCGTGCCGATGTCCCTCAAGAAGACGCTGCCCGTGCCGCCGAAGAAGTTCCGCCGCCTCGCGAAGGGCAAGAGCCACGTCCACGAGTTCTTCGACGCGATCCGCGAGGGGCGCAAGGCGAACGCGGACTTCGTCGACTACGGCGTGCCGCTCGTGAAGACGGTGCTGCTGGGCAACGTCGTGGCGCTCGCCGCGCGCGATGGCCGGCCGCGCGTCGAGTGGGACGGCAAGGCGGTGACGAACAACCCGGCCGCCAACGCCTACTGCCGCACGACGTACCGCAAGGGCTGGGAAATCGGAGGCGTGTGATGGCGCGGCGGAACGTTCTGGGGCTCGCCGCGGCGTGCGCGGCGCTATGGGCGGGGGCGGGCCTTGCGGCGGAGCCGAAGGCGTTGACGCGGGCGGACTTCCAGATCCGCGACCCCTTCGTGCTGCCCGACAACGGCACGTACTACCTCTACGAGTCGAAGCCGTGGAATGGCGGGAAGGGCGTGGGTGTGCGCACGTCGGCGGATCTCGAGCGCTGGAGCGAGAAGCGGATGGCGATGACGCTGCCGCCGGAGGTGAAGAACACCGCCGTGTGGGCGCCCGAGGTCCACAAATACGACGGCGCGTACTGGCTCTTCACCACGCTGACCTTCGCCCCGGACGCGGCGCATCCGATCAGGCCGATGTTGCAGGAGGGCTTCACGGGCGGGGGGCTTCAGCCGCGCGGCGTGTGGGTGTTCCGCAGCGAGAGCCCGCTCGGGCCGTTCAGGCCGGTGAAGGCGGGGAGCGTGACGCCGCCCGAATGGATGTGCCTCGACGGGACGCTCTGGGTGGAGGACGGCGTGCCGTGGATGGTGTTCTGCCACGAGTGGTGCCAGACGGGGAACGGGCGCATGATGGCGGCGCCGATGAGCCGCGACCTGGCGCGCTTCACGGCGGAGCCGGTCGAGCTCTTCCGCGCGGCGGACGCGCCGGGCGGCGGGCACGTGACGGACGGCCCCTTCCTGATCCGGCGGAAGGGGGAGCGGGCGCTGCGCATGATCTGGAGCAACTTCCTGAAGGGGAGCGGCTACTGCGTGCTGCAGTGCGTCTCCGAAAGCGGCTCCGTCCGGGGGCCCTGGACGCGGCACACGCCCCTCTACACGCGGGACGGCGGGCACGGCATGCTCTTCAACCGCTTCGACGGCGCGCTCATGCTCTCGCTCCACCAGCCGAACAAGACGCCGGACGAGCGGATGAAGCTCTTCCCGGTCGTCTGGGGCGACGCGGGGCTTTCCTGCGCGGGCGTGGAGTGGCATGTGGAACCGGAACAACGGAAGTGAAGGCGAGGTCAAGATGAAGCGACGTGATTTTCTGGGGCTCTCGGCGGCGTTCGCGGCGGCGGGCTGCGTGACGGGCGAGAAGAAGGCGGTGGACGCGGTGACGCACGCGACGCCCGTCGTGCCGTGGAGGCCGTTCCCGGACGCGAAGAAGGTGCGCGTCGTCCAGTGGGGCATGCGCCACGAGCACGCGGACGGGAAGTTCCATTCGCTCCGCAGGCTGCCCGACGACTACGAGCTTGTCGGCATCGTCGACGACCGCGCCTCGAAGACGCCGGCCGAAGACCGCGACTTCAAGATCTTCGACGGCGTGCCGCGCCTCACGCCCGAGCAGGTCTGGGCGGACAAGACGATCCAGTGCGTCTTCGTGGAGGTGACGAACGACGACCTCATCCCCGTCGCCTGGCAGGTCGCGAAGCACGGCCTTGCGATGCACCTCGACAAGCCGTGCGGTCAGAACTTCAGGAAGTTCGAGGCGCTGATGGCGTTCTGCAAGGCGCGCGGCCTCCCCGTGCAGATCGGCTACATGTTCCGCGTGAACCCGGCGATCCGGTTCTGCCAGAAGGCCGTCAAGGAGGGTTGGCTCGGGGAGATCATCTCCGTCGAGGCCGACATGTACCACGACTACGGCAGCAGGAACTACAACGCCTACATCGCCTCCTTCAAGGGCGGCCTCATGTACAACCTCGGTTGCCACCTCATCGACTTCATCCTTCCGATGATGCCCGGCCTCCCCGCGCGCGCCCACGTCGTGCGCCTCCCCGCGCCCGGCGACCCCGCAGACGCGGGGACGAACTGCGTGAGCGTGCTGGAATGGCCGCGCGCCACGGTGACGGTGCGCACGGCGCGCCACGCGGCGTGCGCGACGCGCTGGCTGCGCATCCAGGGGACGAAGGGGGCCATCGACCTGCGCCCGATCGAGCGCTTCGACGGCAGGCCCACGACGCTCGAACTGCGCCTCAAGGCGCCGGCGGGCGGCTACAAGGCGGGGACGCACACGGTGGCCTGCGGCGTGCAGAAGGACCGCTACGCCGACCAGCTCAAGGAACTCGCGGACATCGTGCGCGGGCGGCGTCCGAACCCGCCCGGCCAGTACGACCACGACGTCGCCGTCCACAAGGCCACGCTCATGGCCTGCGGGATGGAGGGGTAGATTGTTTTAAGTCGCTCCGCTTTAAGTGATTAAGTCGTTAAGTTTCTGGTGGATATCCACATGTGAATCTTGCCAATCCTGTAGATTCCGTCAAGGCAACGGCTTAGATTACAAATCACTTAACTACTTAATTACTTAAAGCCGCAGAGCGGCGACTTAATCTGCGATTGAGTTGGTGGACGAGGAGTAAGCGAAATGAACATGCGAGATGGACTCTACGCGCTTCTGCGCATGGCGATTGGGTGGCACTTCCTCTACGAAGGCGTGTGGAAGCTCTGCCAGGACAACTGGACCGCGAAGGGGTTTCTCCAGTCCAGTGACTGGTTCGCGGGCGCGATCCATCCGCGCGAGGGCTTCCCCTACGCCTTCAACAACGGCGCGGATGCGATCTGTGTGGGCATGTTCGACTTCCAGATGGTCGAGAACGTCAATCTCGTCAACAAGATCTTCGCGAAGGGCCTCCCCGCCCGGACGCGGAAGTGGAACTAGGAGCAGTTGTCGCATACCAGCTAGATGGGGAGAGGGTCCATGAACGCAGGGGAATTGATCCAGACAACCGATGCCGGAGGTCTGGATGCCATACAGCGGAAGATCTGCGTGATTCGCGGCGTCCACGTCATGTTGGACCGTGACCTGGCCGATCTGTACCAGGTCGAACTGCGCGTCTTCAACCAGGCCGTACGCCGGAACCTGAGGCGGTTCCCCGATAACTTCATGTTCGAGGTCGATAAAGATGAAATTCGTCCACTGATCACAGATTGTGATGTGTCGGGAAAGATGCGTTATTGGCCCCAGAAGTCCATGGTGTTCACCGAACAGGGAATCGCCATGTTGTCTGCCGTGCTACGAAGCGACATCGCCATCTCGACAAGCATTCGCATCATGAATGCGTTTGTCGCGATGCGCAGGACGCTTGCATCGATGGCGTTGGTGATGCCGAAGGTGGAACCGCTGCTGATGCGTCTGGAGACGGTTGAGCGCCGGCAGATCACAGATCAATCCCGTAATGAAGAGAGGTTTAACCAGATCTTCGCAAAGATGAACGAGGGGGACGTGCCTCTGGCGCAGATTTTCTACCAGGGTAGGTTCTGGGATGCAAAGTCGCTCTTGATAAAGTTCATCCGCCGCGCCAGGAGGGAACTTGTTGTCGTTGATGCCTATGTAGGCGTCGCAACGCTCGACATGCTCGCGAAACGTGGGCGTGGCGTCAGGATTGAACTCGTCACGCACTCCAATGGCGAGTTGGCGGAGTCGGACTTTGAAGCCTTCGGCAGGCAGTACGGTCATTTCACGAAGACGTTCTGCGGAATGTGCCATGATCGGTTCATCATTGTCGATCAGAGGGAACTCTTCTGGACGGGGGCGTCGTTGAAAGACGCTGGTCGCCTGACGTTCGCCGCCGCGAAGATGGGCGAGGAGATGATTCCGGGACTCTTGGAATCGATCCGCAGTGCCTCGGGCGAACGAAAGGAGTATGGGACGGGGGCTGTGGATGTGGAGGAATCGCGGAGTCGCGGTTCTTATGTGGAATCTTGAAAGGAAAAAGGAGCAAGAGCATGGTGAACAGACGGACGTTTTTGTCGGGATCGGCCTTGATGGCGGCGGCGGTCGCCGCGCCGGCGGGCGCACAGCGGCCTCCGAAGCCGCGCAAGCCGTTCGAGGGCATCGGGACGGATCCCTTCACGGTCGGCGAGCCGTGCCTGCAGGCGCCGGGCGAGACGACGATGGGCGTCTCGTGGCGCGTCTCGGGCCTCGCGAAGGGTGTCGTCGAGCTTGCGGACAACCCGGAGATGCGCAACGCGCGCACGGTGAAGGGCGGCGGCTACGGCCTCGTGCCGATCGACGTCGCGGCCCTCCAGGTGCGCCTGGAGGGCCTGAAGCCCGCGACGACCTACTGGTACCGCACGGTGACGACGCCGTTCACGGACTACAAGAACATCTACGACGCGAAGCTCGGCGCGCCCGTCGTCGGCAAGGTCCACGCCTTCACGACGCTCGGCGCGGCGGCGAAGACGCACTTCGCGGTGATGAACGACACGCACGCGCAGTGGGCGGCGTTCCAGCCCGTCGTGAAGAAGATGAAGGCGCTCAAGCCCGGCCTGATCGTCTGGAACGGCGACGCGACGAACACGACGCAGGAGAAGCGGACGGCCGTCGAGATTTTCCTCGACCCGCCGATCGCGGACAGGGACTACGCGGCGGACATCCCCGTCTGCTTCGAGAGCGGCAACCATGACTTCCGGGGCAGCTGGATCTCGAAGAAGGAGGAGGTCATGCTCGCGCGCCACCCCGCCGAGCGCACGGGCGCGGAGTGGGACCTCAAGTGGAACTTCGCCGTGCGCATGGGCGAGGCCGCCCTCGTCGGCATGGACACGGGGGAGGACAAGCCGGACGGCCACCCGAAGTGGTTCGGCCTCGCCAACTTCGAGCCCTACCGCAAGGCCCAGGCCGCCTGGCTCGAAAAGGCCCTCTCCCGCCCCGACATCGCGGCGGCGAAGTTCAAGGTCGTCTTCTGCCACATCCCGCTCTTCGCGGCGCCGGACCACCCGGACTACCCGCACGACGGCGTGAAGATCGACCCGCACGACTACGCCTACTGGTCGCGCGAATGCCACGACCTCTGGAGCCCGATCCTCGCGCGGCACGGCGTGCAGCTCGTCGTCTGCGCCCACAAGCACCGCTACCGCTTCGACCCCGCGACGGCGGAACGCCCCTGGGCGCAGATCGTCGGCGGCGGCTGCGAGATGCCGAAGGACATCGCCTATCGCTTCCCCACCGTCATCGAGGGCACGGTCGAGGGCGGCCGGCTCAAGATCGTCGTCCACAACATCAAGACCGGATCCGTCCAGGCCGTCCATGAAATCGCCGCTTCGCGGCTTTAAGTTAAGTCGCCCCTGCGGGGCTTTAAATGGTTAAGTCGCCGCTACGCGGCTTTAAGTAGTTAAGTAGTTAAGTAGTTAAGTGGTTAAGAAGTGGTTAAGTGGTTAAGTTGTCCTTCAGGCAGAAGCTCCATGCGTCCCGTTCCGCAATGCGTTGTGGACTTTTTGTCCTTAGAAGCGCCGTTTAAAAACGCGCCGCGTGTTTGGGACGCACAACGAGTCGTCTTTCCGTTTAGCTACTTAACTGCTTAACCACTTAACCACTTAACTACTTAACCACTTAACTACTTAATCACTTAACTACTTAACTACTTAACTACTTAAAGCCGCGTAGCGGCGACTTAAATAGAACATGTCTTTCCCCGTCGAGGCAATCATCCCGCAGATCCGCGCGTCGCTCGCGCGCAACCGCTCGGTCGTGCTGCGCGCGCCGCCGGGGAGCGGCAAGACGACGTGCGTGCCGCCCGCGCTCTTGGACGCGCCGTTCCTGCGCGGGCGGAAGATCCTCATGCTGGAGCCGCGCCGCCTCGCCGCGCGCAGCTGCGCGGCCTACATCGCGCGCCGCCTCGGCGAGCCGCTGGGCGAGACCGTGGGCTACCAGGTGCGCCTGGAGCGGAAGGTGTCGTCCCGCACGCGCCTGGAGATCGTGACGGAGGGCCTGCTCGCGCAGCGGCTCATCGCCGACCCCGAGCTCGCGGACGTGGGGCTCGTCGTCTTCGACGAGTTCCACGAGCGTTCGCTCGCGTGCGATCTCGGCTTCGCGATGGCGCTTGACGTGCGCCGCGCGCTGCGGGACGACCTGCGCCTCCTCGTGATGTCCGCGACGCTGGACGTGGACGCCGTGGCCGCCCACCTCGGCGATGCGGACGTCCACACCGCCGAGGCGCGCATGTTCCCCGTCGAGACGCGCTACCTGCAGGTCGCCTCCGACGCCCCCGTCGCCGCGCAGATGGCCGGCGCGGTGCGGCGCGCCCTCGCCGAGCCGGGCGGCGACATCCTCTGCTTCCTGCCGGGCGAGGGGGAGATCCGCCGCTGCGAGGAGGCGCTGTGCGCGGCGGGGGCCGAGCGGCTC
>URIT01000078.1 GCA_900547945.1 uncultured bacterium | reverse complement strand
TCCGCCCCCGCCCAGGCCGGCAGCAGCTGCCCGCCGAGCGCCGCGCACACGCCCCCCACCAGCTGCCGCCGGGAAAGGCGCGCGCCCCCGCCCGCCATCGTCTCCGCCCTCGCCGTCTCCGCCATCGCTCATCCATCCTTTCCGCTTCGATCGGCGCCCTGCGGCGCGGGCGCAAGGACAAGCGCGCCGACGAACGCCGTGAACGGCGCGACGAGGACGAGCGCGAAACTTCCCACGAGCGTCTTCACGACCTCCGCCGAGACGAGCGTGGAGTTGAGGAAGTCGAGCGGGCGCGTCCCCTGCGCCGCGAACACCATCAAAAGCGTGAGGTAGCCGCCCGAGTAGGCGAGAAGCAGGGTCGTCGTCATCGTCCCCACGACGCTGCGGCCGATGCGCAGGCCGGAGAGGCAGAGTTCGCGCCGGGGCAGCGCGGGGTTGTGCCGCGCGACCTCCTCGATGCCGGCGGCGATGTCCATCGCGAGGTCCATCACCGCGCCGGACGAGGCGAGCACCATCGCCCCCACGAAGATGTCCGCAAGGTCCAGCGTCTCGTAGCCGGAATAGAGGAGCGTCTGGACGAAGGGGAGCGTCGCGCCGTTGATCTTCATCAGCCACGCAAAGAGGTCCGCGAGGACGAGCCCGGCGAGAACGCCGAGAAGCGCGCCGAGCGTCGCCGCCACCCCCTTCCGCGTCGGCCCCGCCACGAGGTACATGATCACCGCCGTCAGCACGCACACCGCGACGAAGGAAACGGCGCGGGCGGACCACCCGGCGAGGGCGAGCGGCACGACGAGCTTCCACACGACAAGGCAGCTGAAGAGGAAGCTGAAGAGCGCCTTCGCGCCCGTCCACCCGCCGAAAACGCAGAGGAGGACGCAGAACGCGCCGAAGAGGAGCCCCGCCCAGCCGAGCCGCCAATGGTCGCGCGCGACGACGGTCTCCCCGTCCTTCACGCCGCCCGGGGGGATGACGACCACGGCGGTGTCGCCCGGCGCGAAGTGCTTGTCGAGATCGAGCTGCGCGCGGATCTCGTTGTTCGCCTTGAGCGTGCGCCCCTTCTCCGCGCCCGCGAGGACCTTCACCTCCAGATGCTGCGAACCGTAGTCGAGAAGGCCGAGCTTCTTGACGTCCGCATCGTCCACCCGCGTCACGCGCGCCCGCACGGCGCTGCCCGGCTCGCCGGCGACGGTCTTCGCCGACGGCATCAACCACAGGCCCACGCAGACGAGCGCGAGCGCGAGGACGGGGAGGACGTCGCGGCGGCGGAGGCGCATGGCGGCCTAGTTCGCCAGCAGGGCCTTCAGCCGCGCGGCGATGTCCGTGTTCTCCAGGAAACCGACGAAACCCTCCGCGCCGCAGCCCTGGGCCGTCGTCATCGTCGGCAGCGCCGTGTGCGCGCCCGAGGTCCAGCCGATGCCGGCGTGGTTGGAAAGAAGGCGGCGGCACGTGGAGGCGAACTTGCGTCGGCGCGATTCGTCGTACTTCGTCGTCTCCTTCCGGCGGGCCTTCGCGAACGCAACGTCCGCCTGGAACGCCTTTTCAAGCTCCTTGACCTCGCCGGCGGTGAGCAGCAGCAGCTTCTTCTCCTCCGTGTCGGCCCGGACCGCGTCGAAGAGGAGGCCGAAGCTCTCCGTCACAAGCGGCTTCACCGCGTCGAAGGAAAGGTCCGGATCGTTCTTGATCCGCTCGGCGATGCGCGACGAGAACACCTCCGCCGAACACGTCTGGTGCGCGAGCAGCTTCACGTAGAGCTTGTAGCCGAGGCCCGCGAAGCCCATCGCCATGCCACCCGTCTCGTGGTCGCCCGTCGTGACGACGAGCGTTTCGGCGGGATGCCGCCTCTGGAACGCCAGCGCCACCTTCACCGCCTGGTCGAGCGAGACGGCCTCGCGCAGCACGGTCGCCGCGTCGTTCGCGTGCGCGCCCCAGTCGAGCGCGCCGCCCTCGGCCATGATGAAGAAGCCCTGCGGGCCGTCGAGCAGCTCGATCGCCTTCTCCACCATCGTCGAAAGCTCGGGCTGCTTCGCCGTCCGGCCGTCGATGGCGTACGCGAGCGCGTCCTTCGCGAAGACGCCCCACACCTTCCCGCAGCCGGGTTTGAGCGCGGCGAAGGACGCCTTGTCGCGCACGACCGCGTAGCCGTCCCGCGCGGCGAGGTCGAAGACGTTGCCCCGGTATTCGGCGTGGGACGTGTCGTCGAACTTGTCGTAGACGCCGCCGCCCGCGAAGACGTCGAACTTCGAGGCGAGGAGGTCGAGCGCGATGCCGTACGAATCGCCCCGGCTCGTGCGGTGCGCGTAGAATCCGGCGGGCGTGGCGTGGACGATCGGCACCGTCGTCAGGATGCCCACCTTCATGCCCCGCTTCTTCGCAAGCTCCGCCACGGATTCAAGGCGCCGCCCGTCCGGCGTGATGCCGAGCGCGCCGTTGTTCGCCTTTTCGCCGCACGCAATGGCCGTCGCCGCCGCCGCGGAGTCCGTAATCACCGCATTCGCCGCGCGCGTGCGCGTGGTACACTGGTAGGGCAGCGCGTTCATCGCGAGCGGCCCCGTCCCCGTCGCGCGGCTGAACTCCTCCGCGACCATACGCTGCGGCGTGGACATCCCGTCGCCGATGAAGAGGAACACGTACTTCGGCGCCGCCGCGCACGCCGCGACGGAAACGGCCACCAGGCCCAGAAACAGACGGAACTTCATTCCTGCATCCTCCTTCATTCGCACGTCGAAACACGAAACCCGCGCTGTTTGCGCGGGTTCGCTTGTCAATGGAGGTGGGAAGCGGAGTTGAACCGCTGTACGTGGATTTGCAGTCCACTACCTAACCGCTCGGCCATCCCACCGGAATCGAAGGGCCTTACTTGGCCTTCTTCGCCGCGAGAAGCCGCGCATTCACACGCTTGGCGTATGCCTTGCGGCGGTTTCTCTTGGCACGCTGTCTAAGTTGCTGTCCCATGCGCAACAGTGTATCACAAGTTACGGCCCCCGCGCAAGGGGGTATTTCAAAGAATTTTGTTTCTTCGCCGATGGGTGCGATTGCAAACAGTTGAGCCCAGTTTCCGAGAGAGGCGAGTTCACGTCATCGGAGTTTATCAACCCCTTTCATTGCCAGAGCAATAGTGGCGGAGGAAGAGGGATTCGAACCCCCGAAAGAAAAAGTGCGTTGAAGCACCCCAATGATACCGTTTCTCATTCTCAACGCACCGAACAGAGAATTTTCTCTCCCGCGAGACCCCTGATTTTATTGGGTTTCTCTATTTTCTCTCTACCGAAAGCTTCAATCATATCGGACTTCAATGCTCTGCAGCCACTATGGATGCGAACAGTCCAACGCACGCAGGCGCATTCGGCTTGACACAACGACAGACCGAATATATCAAGACGGCTATGATTTCTACTGACAGAATACCGCCACAGACAAGCCCGACCACCCGGTAAAGTGTCAGTCCCATTGCGGCAATATAACGGAAAAGGTACCAATGATAAACGATAAGCGGTCCAATCTCCAGCACAAGCATACACCCCGTTACGCAACAAAGAATCCGCGTCAAAATTGGCGGAGCGGACTTCAACCACATCCGATGCAACCCTAGAATCGAAACAACACCCATCAATGCATAAAACATCAAGACGCCTTGTTTGAACAGCCCCGGCTGATCGAACGCGCCGCCAAAGACAATTGTTCTATCCTGCAAGAAATACCCCGAAAGAATCGTGTCATTGATCATTTTGATTATCGTCAAATGCGCTTGAACCACCCAAAACAAAAATGGCAGCGTGAGTATGCTGCGGATAATCTTGATGTCCAGCATTTCCATATACTTACGACGGCGGAAACAGCCAAGCACAACCGTCGGGAGTAGAATCTCCAGTACAATCACAAATGCAACCATATATCCGTCTCCATTCTTTCAATGCCCACAACGTACTCACTCGCTCGTATCGATCCGTCGCACAAGTTCGTTCACCCATGCGACGGCTTCGGCGGCGGTCGGCAAGATATCGCCATTGTCGAGAAGATTGTTCCGCGCCTGCAGATAGAGATCATTCCACGAAGGTGAGGCCGTTACGACCGTCGGCCACGGTTGCCGCCGTCGATAATCGAAGAGCCGCCGACAGACGGCTTTCACCTCGGCCGAGTCGATCTGGGACCGATTGCAAATCAGCTGCAGATCGATAAGGTCGTGCGCCCGTTCACTCCCCGGCTCGGAGACGGCGTGCAGTTTCTGCGCAATCTGATAGGCCAGCTTCATGACCGGCAAAGGCTTGGGTTGCGGGAAAGAGAGCTTCTCAAACACCTCTGCGAGGTCGGACGGCAACGCGGTCTCAAACTCGTCCGCGTCGCCGATCTCATTATGGCCGATTTCGATGCGAATCGTCTGCCACGGACGCCCACAGTAGTTGAGCTTGATGTCGTAGGGCATCATCACGTAGGCGCTCGGCACACCCGTCGGATGCGGTGAATCGACCGCGACAAGCTTTCCTGTGAAGCCGCTCCAGCCCTGAGCCAGCGATGCGTTCAATTGTTCCAAGTACGAATTGAGTTCCATCACCCGAGCCGTGTCGATGTCCCGTGTGTAGCGCGATCCGTAGCGACCGTATCGAAATAACAGCGAACTGCCGCCCTTCACCACACCATCCGGCAGCATCTGAGCAACAATGACATTGGCCATTGCCCGCGAAAGCCGAACGGGATCCTGTCCAGCGGACAGCGTCCCGATGGCCTTGATCAGATTGACACATGTAAGTGGCCGCTTCATACGGCAAACTCCTTCTTCAAGGCATCATACTCAAAAAGGTCAAGCAATCCTCTCGTCCCAGCTTCACGTACTGCCGCGACAAGACGTTCCGTCATGATTTTGCCCCGTGACTGACGGAGAACTTCCGACAGCTTTTGGCAGGGTATGCCATTGAAATTATCCTCAGTCATTTCCGCTGTCGCCTTTTCGGTCTCGATCCAGTCCGGCAGCTCCTTGCGGAGACGCCGCCTAACGGCGACATGCACACGCGCCGGATTGACCAACGCCAAATTGTGCATCGCCAAAACGCTCTCACCGCAGATCATCGCCGTCTCTCCCACCAAAGCAACGGCCTCGGCATAGGTGTCATATTCCGTCGGCAGATAGTGAGCGATCCGATAAACGCCACGCCCACGTTTTTCAATCCGCCCAAGTTTGATCCACTCCAATACATCCTTGAGATAGATGCCGAGAGCATCAATTTCCTTAGTCGTGACCAAACCATAGTTGGATACAGCCAGATCGCAAAGTTCATCAAATTTCGCCATAAGCCAAATCACTACCTTTCAAGGGAAGAATTTGGCTAATATTATATCAAATCTCCCATTCGAGAACAAATGACAAGCCAAAACATTACCTTATTGGGTTATATTTTGACAAAAATCTTGCCGCCTCACAATAAACGCCTTCAAAACGGCATCATGTGAATACCAACGCTAAAGTGAAGTTCACAATATTGAACAATGAATGCGACAGCATCGTACACCAGATCTTTCCAGTGTGGCGATAAAGCCAACACCAAGCGAGCGCCATGAAAAACAACGGGATCGTTGCACTATTAATTTCAGGTGGCCTACAGCTCGCGGATCTTGATGTTCCGGAAGCTCACGGTCGAGTCGCCGTGGTCCTGGATCTTGATGCGTCCGGCGGGCGTTTCGCCCCAGTGTTCGCCCGGCTTCTGCTCCTTCGCGTACTTGGACGCCGCGACGGCCTGGCGGAACGCCGCGCTGCCGCGCTCGTAGGTGATGAACTTCACGCCGTTGAGCCAGTGTTCGACCACGTTGCCCTTCGCGACGATCTTCGCCGTGTTCCACTCGCCGAGCGGCTTGACGGCACCCTCCGCGTTCGCGGGGATCATGTCGTAGAGCGACGCCACGCGGCGGCACTTCCCGTCGCGGCCCTTCGTGGAGTCGGGGTGCGCCGCGTCGAGGATCTGGTATTCCTCGCACGTCCCCTTGAAGCGCTTCGGGTTGTAGAAGTACTTGATGCCGCTGTTCGCCGCGCGCGTGAGGCGGAAGTCGAGCTGCAGTTCGAAGTCCTTGTACTCCTTCACCGTCACGAGGTCGCCCCCACCGCCAAGCGCGGCCACCTCGGGCGGCAGCTTCTCCCACTTGCCCTCGGGAGTGATGCGGGAATGCGGCAGCACGGTCAGCACGCCGTCCTCGATCTTCCAGCCCTTCTCCGGCGGCGCCTTGCAGCCGCCCTTCTCGCCCACCCAGCCGTCGAGCGTCCGGCCGTCCCACAGGAGCTTCCACCCCGCCGCCTTCTCGGCGTCGGTGAGCGTGTTCGGCGCCGCCGCGCGCATCTTCGGGCATACCGCCGTCGGCGCGCCGCCGCACGGCGCGTTCGGGCAGGTCGCACAGCCGGCCAGCGCGGCAACCGCCGCCATCATCGGAATCGTCATCTTCATTTTCATGTTCCTTTACTTGTTCAGCACGTCCTTCGTCTGCTTCACGAGCGCCCTGAAGTCGCCGTCCTTCTTGCCCAGCGCGGCCCGGAGGTTGTACGTCGCCGCGAGGGCCGCGAGTTCGTCGGCGCGCTCCCCGCGGGCCTTGAGGAGGTTGAACTTCTCGGCCTGCTGGATGCCGTTCAGGAGCGACAAGAAGCGGGCGGAGGGCGAGCCGTCCGGGTAGACGAGAAACGTGTCGCCCGCGCGCCAGCCGCCGTAGGTCGCGTCCGCGCACGCATCGGCCGGCCAGCTGTTGTACGCCCAGCGCAGGAGGCCGTCGAGGCCGCACATCGCCGGGTAGGCGCCGCACCAGAACGCCTCGTCGAGCTCGCTGTCCATGAACGTGTTGGGCCGGTCCGGGCCGCAGCAGATGTAGTAGGTCGTCACCTTGCCCTCCTTCTGGCGCTGCGGCACCTCGGCGAGGAAGTCCGGCGTGACGTGGCCGAGGGACTGCGAATAGCTGTCCAGCACGATCCCCTTGAACGCGCTCGGCTTGCGGTTGCCCGCCATCGCGATCTTCATCCCCGGCGCCTTCTCCCGCAGGAAATCGACGGTGTTGCGCAGGTCTTCGGGCGAGCGCTCGTCGAGTGAGATGTAGACGTCCTCGAACCACCCCTTCTCCTTGAGGTGCGCCGCGAAGGCGGCGAGGAACGGGCCCCAGTACTCCTTGAAGAACGGCGTGCCGGGCACGGCCTTCGCCTTCTGCATCTTCCCGGCCTCGTCGTACCAGCTCACGAGGTAGCCCCACGGGCACATCGTGTAGCAGGCGATGTGCGGACCGAGCCCGCAGGCGCGCCCGAAGGCGACGTACTCGTCGAAGAGCGACCAGTCGAAGGCGGTCGAGCCGTCCGCCCGGCGCACGTACTTCACCATCGCGCCGTAGCCGTCGTGGCACTGGTGGTTCCACGGCAGGTCGACGAGCGTCGTCGTGAGCGCCTTCTGCCCCGCCGAGGCGAGCAGCTTCCAGAGCGGCGCCATCGCGGCGTAGTGTTCCTTCGAGAACGGCTGCACGCCCGCCGTGCGCGCGACGGCCCAGGGGTGCTGCCAGAGGTCGAGGTAGTAGCGCCAGTCCTTCGCGGGCGGCAGCACGCGGTCCACCACGCGCACCGTCACGTCGCCGATCGCGTAGCGGCCCGGCTTCGCGTCCGCCGGCACCTGCACCTGCACGACCTGCGGGCCCTCGGCCTTCGAGCCCCACACCACGCGGTCCTTCGAGACCAGCCGCTCCGCCGCCTTCGGCTTCGGCGCGTACTTCACGTCGTGCGCCACGCCCGTCTTCACCGTGAAGCCCGCCGGCGCCGCGCCCACGCGCTCGCCCGCCGGCAGCCACGCGCTCACCGTCTCGCCCCGCCACGCGGCGAGGTCCAGCGCGCCCGCCGCCAACGCGCCGCCTGCGGCGGCGCACACCATGAGAAGTCTCTTCATGCCCGTTCTCCTTTCAGTTCCCAGCAATAGCACAATCGGCGGCGCGGCGCCCGTCACCCCACCCGCTTCGCGGTGAGCGGATAGCGCTTCGACGGATCCGTCGTGACGGCGGCGCGTCCGCCGTCCAGAACGAACGTGACGTCGCCGTGGACGTTCGTAGCGTAGGCGTCCATCCCGGCCTGGGCGTAGACCCGCACGCACGTCCGGCCGCAGGACTCCATCCAGGGCTGGTTCCCCAGCGAGGCGATCACGGCCCGGGGCACGGGGTTCATCGTCTTGATGAGCTTCAGCGCCTCCCCCGTATTCGTGCCGTGGGCCGGCAGCACGCACACGTCGCACCCCCACTTGCCGCGCCGCTCCAGGTGGGCGCGCATGTACCGGGCCGCGTAGTCGGGCTGGATGTCGCCCATCAGGAAGAAGACCGTCCCCCCGGAGACGACGCGCAGCGCGTTGGCGTTCCCGTTGAGGAGGTGGTGGTAGATCGTGTCGTTCTTGCCGTAGCCGGGGCGGTCCTTGATCTCGCCGACGTATCCCTCGGCGGGCGGCCAGACGAGTTCCGCCGAGAAACCCGGCTCGTTCCAGGCGAGGTCCGTGCCCATGCGCACGTCCTCGACGAGCGCCCCCGGATGCGTCGCCGCGAACGCATCGAGCGCCGTGCGGGCGATCTGCGACTCGCCGTTGTGCTTCGGCCTGCCGGAGGCGTCCATCGGCAGGAAATTGTTGTTGAACACCTTCTTGATCGGGAACGCATCCCACATCGACAGGAACCCGCCGAAATGGTCCGCGTGGTAGTGGGAGATCACGAGGCCGTCGATCGCCCGGATGCCGTGCGCCTTCAGCCAGGGGATCACGATGGTGGAGCCGTTGCTGTGCGCCGCGTCCTGCCCGTTCGCGGTGTCGAAGAGGTACGTCTTGCCCGACGGCGTGCGCAGCACCGCGCAGAGCCCCGCCCCGCCGCCCGTGCAGTCGGGGTTGAGGAGGGTGATGGCCGTCTTCCCGGCCACGTCGGCGCGTCCCCGCGAGACGGCAAACCCCGCCGAGGCGCATGCGAAGAGTTCAACGAAATCACGACGCTTCATGGATCCATCCTTTCAGTTTTCAGCCCTTGAAGATGAAGAACTTGCGGACGAAGAAGTTCACGAGGAACGACACGGCCACCTCGACGAAGACGGCCAGGGTCGTCATCATCCCGCAGCCGTCGATGAGGGCCTTCATCACGCCGAGCGCAATGACGGTCGCGAAGGTCGCCGCGCCGAAGAACATCCCGAACTCGACGTACCACCGGAACTTCCCCGGCCTGAAGACGAACCAGCGGTTCATCAGCCAGCAGAAGACGTTCGCCACGACGAACCCCGCCGCCGTGTCGACGGCCGCGTACGTGCCGCGCGCGGCGTACCACGCCTCGCCGCCCGTGAACGACCCGGCGGGCAGGCCCAGGAACCGCACGGCCCAGTCGTCCGGCGCGAGGCACCTCAGCCAGCACGACGCGAGGACGTAGAAGACGCCCGTCTGCACGCACGTCGCCGCGACGCCGATCGCGCCGTACTTGACGAACTGCGCGAACGGCCCCGCGTCGTGCGAGAGGAAGCGTGTGAGGGCGCCGGACACTACAGCAGCTCGTTGACCTTCTTCATGACCTCGAAGGCGTCGGCGACGTAGAGGACGTCCGCCTTGCCCTGCGCCCAGCCGCAGTTCGCGTCGAGGTTGACGGCGCGGCGCTCGTTGACGAAGCGCCAGCCGACGACGTGCGGCTCCTCGCCGTGGCAGCAGGTGGAGAGGCCCTTCGGGTGGCGCGGCGTCGCGCCCGTCTGGCCGACCTGGTTCATGTGGCTCATGAACGAGAACGCCTGGGCGGCCTCCGGCATGTCGACGAGCGACTTGGAGGAGCCAAGCGAGGCACCCGACTTCGCGAGGAAGCCCGTGATCGTGGCGGCCGCCTCGTCGAGGTGCGTCGCGCCGTCGGCCTGCTTCTTCGTCCAGCCCGCGCCCGCCACGAAGAGCAGCTTCGCGTCCGGACGGATCGTGGAGGCCCCGCCCTTCCCGGCCGCCACGACGCCGTTCACGGTCGTGCGGGAGGGGGCGGACGCGGACAGCGCGGCGGGCCGGGGGGCGACGCCGAGCTTCGCGCAGATCTCGCCGAAGAGCGAGGGGTCCGTCACGACGACCCACGGACGCGCCGCGCGGCTGAACGTGGTGAGGATGCGCTGGCGGTAGGCCCAGCGCTGCACCGTCGCCTTCTCGCCGTCCACGGCCACGTCCACGACGTTCGTGTCGATCTCCGCGCCCGCGCGGAGCGCGGCGGCCGGCATCGCGCGCTTCACGCGCGACGTGCCCGGCACGAGGACGACCTCCGCGCCCGAGCCCTTGATCAATTCGGCGAACGCGGGCACGTCCTCGGCGAACGTCCCGTTCCCTTCAATCACATAAGCGGCAATCTTCATGTCAACTCCTCACGCCTTGATCCAGTCCACGAGTTCCTGCGCGATCTCCGCGGCGGACATGTCCTTCTTCACGACCGTGTCGCGCTTCGCGCGCGGCACCTCCACCTTCCCGTAGGCGATGCCGCCCACGCCGACGTTCGCGGCCGGCGCCTTCATGAGGGCCGGCATCACGCCGCGCATGTTCATCATGCCCACCTGGGGGTTGTTCGGCGGCTCGGGCAGGCTGCCCGTCGCCCAGCCGACCGCCGCCGGGAGGCCCGCGCAGGTCGAGGAGAGGTACTGCCCGCCCTCGATGCGCTCAAGGACGGTGAACGAATCGTCGTCCGCCAGCTTCAGCTCGTCAACCGCCGTGAAGGCCTCCGTGATGCCGAGCATCTCGGCCACGAACGGCAGCGTCACGCCCGCGTCGCGGGACGCGCTCGCGCAGCCGCCGAAGAGGAGCGTCGCGGAGAGGTCGAGCCCGGGGATCGCCTTGATCGCCTTCGCGAGCTCGGCCGCCGTCGCCTTCGCATCCGTGAAGCCGCCCGCCGGCGCATTCACCGCAACGAGCGTGAACGGCGCCTTCTGCGCGACGGTCATCATCAGCTGCTGGAGCTTGGCCTTCGGACCAAGCGCGACGAGATAGACCTTCGAGCCCGGACGCTGCTTCGCGAGGTTCGCCGCCTCGTAGAGCGCGCACGCCGCCCACGGGTCCAGCACGCTCGGCAGCATCTGTTCGTTCTTGAGGCCGGGGCCCTGCGGCGTCTCGACCGGTTCCAGGGTCTGAAGCGGATCCGGCACCAGCGACCCGCAGACCACGATGTTGATGGGTTTGCTCATTTCTTTCCTTTCGAAACGGACTTGGGACGGTTGTGGATGGGCGATTCGACGCCCTCGGGCCAGCGGCACTTCACGTGGCACGTCCCGCACGACCGCCGAGGGTCTGCGCCGTGCGCGCCGTGGCAGGCGACGCACGAAAGGCCCGCGTGCGCGCCCGTCGGCGTGCGGTCGTCGGACGAGCCCGCCTCGCCGAAGGCGTTCGCGGCGTGGCACTGCTGGCAGAGGCGGCGGCGCGGGTCGAAGGCCTGCGGCACGGGCTTCCCGTCCTGCACGATCTTCTGGAGGAAGAGCTGGGACGGTTCGAAGTAGAGCTGTTCGGGCCGCGAATAGAACGCAACGGGCCCCTGCGCGCGCGTCTTCGCGAACGGGTCGCCGCCCCGCAGCGGGTGGCCGCGATGGCAGGCGAGGCAGGGGACGGCGGCGCGCCGGCCCTGTGCGGGGTCGCGGAAGCGCCAGACGCGCGGCAGCTCCTCCGCCGTCTGGACGCGGGCGAAGCGGCCCTCCGCCGGAACGCGCGCGAGGATCGTCTCCACATCGCCGTCGAGGAACATCCCGTGGCAGCGCAGACACTGGTCCGCCGGCTTCCACGCCCGGTTGTGGTGTTCGTCCAGGAGGAACTTCGCGACGGGCGCGGCGTGTCCGCTGCGCGCCCAGCCTGCGTACTCCTGCTGGTGGCAGCGTCCGCACGCGGCGCTCATGCGCTCGACCTGCGCCTCGCCGAGCGGCAGGTCGCGGCGGAGGGCGGGGTGGTTCGTCGCCGTCACGTGGCGCCACGCGCGGCGCAGGTTGTCCCCCACCGCCGCGAACGAGGAGAGCGTGCCGCCGTGGCACGCCTTGCAGCTCACGTTCGTGTGCGCGCCGTGCGCCCAGCCGTCGCGCGCGCCGCGGATCTCGTGGCAGCTGGCGCAGGTCTTCGTCGGCGGCGCGCACTCGAACCAGGCGAGCGCGCCCAGGCCCGCGAAGAGGCCGAAGAGCGCCAGGGCGACGAGAGCGGTCCAAAGTACCTTCATCATATTACACCCCCAGGTCCCGGCGATGGGCGACGATACCCTGCCCCACGCGGAAGCCGAGCGCCATGATGGTGAGGACGGGGTTCATGCCGCCGTTGTTGACGTGGAGGGAGCCGTCCGCCACGAAGAGGTTCGGGAAGTCCCACACGCGCCCCCAGGCGTCGCACACGCTCTTCGCCGGGTCGCGGCCCATGCGGCAGGAGCCGCTCTGGTGCTGGCCGCCGAGGCCCCACCACGGCGACGGCTTGTCGCCGCCGTAGTTCTGCTGGATGAGCTTTGCGCCGCACGCGGCGATGAGGTCCTTCGCGCGGTCGCTCATGAAGCGGCGCGCCTTCGCGTCGTTCGGATGCTCGCGCCCCTCGGCGACGAGGAGCGGCAGCCCCCAGGCGTCCGTGCGCTTCGGGTCGAGGCGCAGGCGGTTCTCCCAGCGCGGCGTCTGCTGGTGCGGGCCACAGATGCGGATCATCCTGCGGTAGTGGGTGCGGATGAAGTCCTTGTTCGCCCTCCCCCAGCGCGGCACGCCGGGGAACGCGTCCTGCGCGAAGATGGAGGGCGAGAAGACGAAGTCCGTGTGGAGGACGCCGCCGCAGATGAAGCCGGGGTTGTCGTGGCTGTAGTCCATGAACGCGACGCCGCAGCCGGGCCCGGCCTCCTCGTAGATGTCCTCGTCCACGAACCCGCGCGCGTCCACGTAGGCGTGGCTCGTGATGTTGCGCCCCACGACGTCGTGGTTGTTGCCCGCGCCGTGCGGGAAGAGCTTCGAGGTGGAGGTGAGCAGGAGGCGCGCCGTCGCGTTGGAGCCGAGCGCGAGCACGACGACCTTCGCGTCCACCTCGTGGACCTCGTCGTTCTCGTCCACGTAGGTGACGCCGCGCAGCTTCCCGGCGTCGTCGACGCGCAGACCCGTCACCATCGCGCGGATGCGCAGCTCGCAGTTCCCGCTCGCGAGCGCGACGGGGATCACCGTGTTCTGCGTGCCGCACTTCGCGTCGATCGGGCAGCGGTGGCCCACGCAGGAGCGCTGGTGGATGCACGCGGGGCGGCCGTTGTAGGGCACGGAGTTGCGCAGGAACGGCACGTGGAACGGGTGGAGCCCCCTCTTCTCGCCCGCCGCCCACACGCGCTTCGACTCCTCGTTCAGCGGGAACGGCGGCATGGGGAAGCCGCGCCTGCGCGGCGCGGCGAAGGGGTTGCCCGCGTTGCTGCCGGCGACGCCGATCTCGTATTCGGCCTGGTCGTAGAACGGTTCGAGGTCGTTGTAGGTGATCGGCCAGTCCTCGACGGAGGCGTCGGGGATCTCGCCGTAGTGGGTCTTGAGACGGAAGTCGGTTTCGAGGAAGCGCCACGCCATCGCACCGTAGGTGACGGTGCCCGAGCCGACGCACGCCGCGTTCCAGGGCACGACGACGCCGAAGCGCCCGTTGTCGTGGGCGTGGACGGGGCGCGTGCGCGCGCCGAACGGCCCGGGCCCCTGCGTGAGCCACGGCGAGCGCTGGCTGGAGAGATCGTCCTCGCCGAAGACGTCGCCCTTCGCCCATTCGCCGCGTTCGAGGAGCAGCGTCTGCACGCCCGCGACGGCGAGCGTCTTCGCGGCGCACCCGCCGCCCGCGCCCGCGCCCACCACGACGGCCTCGACCGTTTCCCGAATCGCCATGCCTCAGCCCTCCTTCTTGCCGGGCGGCACGTCGCGCCCCGTGCAGCCGGGCCCGGCGATGCCGAGCATCCGGTAGCTCGCGTAGCCGGCGTTGCCGCCGTAGCGGGGGTTGCCGTAGTAGCCCATCTTCACGTGCCGCAGCAGGAGGTCGAAGAACTTCGGGTCGTCCTTCTCCACCTCGGCGGCGGCGCGTCCCTTCGCCTTGGCGAGATGCGCGCGGTACGTCTCGCGGTCGCCCGCAAGGGCCGCGCCCGGCGCAAGCTGCCAGTCGAGGAAGCGCACCACGTTCGCCTCGCGTGCGCCGGGGTGGCCGCGTCCGCCGTTCCAGGCGGCGGGCGGATCCGGCGGGATCAGCTCGTCCGCGAGCGCGCCGAGCGTCTCGACCTCCTCCGGCGCGAGCGTCTTGTAGGGCGCCTCGGGCGGCGCGCCGAGGTATTCGACGAGCCGCGCGCCGAAGAAGCCCGCGCCCGCGCCAACGGCGGCGGTCGTGCCGAGAAAGAACGTTCGTCGTGAAATGCCCATGTTGGAAGATCTCCGTGAAGGTGTCCTACGGTTCCAGCGGCTCGACAAGCGGTTCGTCGATCGTGCGCGTTTCGGGATTGTAGTTGACGCCGACATAGTAGACGGGACGGCCCGACGCGGCGTCGGGGCCGCCGTAGTCCTTCGTCCGCGCCTGGCGAACGGCCTCCGCCGCCGACTTCCCGTGCTTGAACTCGAAGACGTAGACGGCCTGGGGCGTCTTCAGGACGGCGTCCGCACGCCCGCGCGCACTCTGCCGCTCGCCCGAGATGTCGGCCTGCATGAACCTGCAGAAGAGAAGGAAATAGCGCTTCGCCTCCGCCTCGTCCCTGCAGATCCACTCGTAGGGGATCATCGCGAACGCCGCGCGCAGGGCCGCGCCGACGGAGGCGATGCCCTTCGCGAGAATCGCGCGGGCCGTCGCCTTCGCCGTCTTCCGGAAAGGCGCGGCCCTGCGCCCCAGGCAATAGGCGACATACCCCTCGTTGATCGAGTCGCCGATCTCGGCATTCGGGATGCGCAGCACGATGTCGCCGTCCTCATCGGTACCGTCGATCGTCAGGTAGCCGGAATGGCACATGAGGACTTCCAGCGGTTCCGTCGCCGGATTCGGCGAATCGAGGTCCATCCGCGTCACGGTTGCACCGTTGAAATCGGCCGGCATCTCGGACAGTTCCCTGATCCTCTTCAGGATCGCGCCGGAGTTCCCGCTCTTCTCCCAGTAGTTCGAGAGCATCCGGTCGTTGAGCGCGCTGCCGAACG